>DAITNC010000019.1:0-12150 GCA_036834865.1 Candidatus Limnocylindrales bacterium
GGGACCTCCACGTCCTTCTGCTCGAAGACGAGCTTGCCGGACTCGTTGCCGATGGAGGCCGTCCGGATCTCCCACGCGATCTCGTCGTAGGGGTGGACGCCGGGCCGGGTCCAGCGGCGCTCGAAGGTGAGGCCCCGGACGCCCTCGCCCGTGAAGCGCAGCGCGTCCATCGCCGCGCGCGCGGCGCGGTCCGCGTCGTCTCTGAGCGCCCGGGCGGTGCTGAACGCCGCCTCTGCCCGGGCCTTCACCGCCGTGCCGGCGGCACCGGCCGAGGTGCCGGCGGACGCGTCTGCCGGCGCGGCGACGGCCCTGCGGCCCTTCCGGGGGTTCGCGTCCTGCGCCATCACCGGGACGATCTCGTGTGCGGCTCGTGCCATCTCTGCGCTGCTCCCTCACCGGCTCGGCGGTCCCCCCGCCTCGGGTCCTGCCGGCAGTGCAGCCGGCGCACGTTCGTAGCTGCGACGGCCCCGGCGTGGAATGCCGATCGACCATTCTTCTCCTCGCCGTGTGCCCCGGATCGCGCCTCCCCGAGTGCTGCTCGAGGGGGCCCGCCGGGCGGCGAGCGGTCCCCCGACTGTACGTCGAAGCCGGGGTCGCGTCAATGCCCAAACCACTACATCTTGTGGTACCGCCGGGACCCCCACCACAGCATGTTGCGGTTTGGGCATTTGAACGTGCGACAACACCACCCGCCGTGGTGGACGCGCGGGGGACGTCGTGTGGACGGCCGGGGCCCGGATCCGCCGGATGGCCGGGGGCCCCACCGCGGGCAACGATAACAGAACGGGCGTTCGGTATAGCCTCGGTCGGTCAGAGGCTGGCGAGGATCTCCCGCCGCTTGTCCGCGTATTCGTCGCCGGCGATGAGGCCGGCCGCCCGGAGGCTCTCCAGCTCGACGAGCCGCGCCTGGACGGACGGCGCCGCCGCCGCCGGCAGCGATCCGGGATCGACGATGGCGTCGGCGAGGGCCGACGGCGGTCCAGCAGGCCCCCACGCCGCCGGCCCCAGCTCCGCCAGGTAGGCGGGCAGGCCGACCTCGGTCCAGCGCTGCTCGGCGGCGGCCGCAGCCAGGACGCCCAGCCAGCGGGCGAGATTCGCGTAGTGCTCGTCCCGCGCCTTCGATGCCAGGAGGGCACGCCGGTTCGAGACGGTCAGGCGCAGCGGGCCCGCCGAGCCGGGCGACCCGGGAGCGCTGCCGACATGCGCGGCGGCCGGCCCGGCGGCGTAGTGCAGCGTGACTTCGCCGTGCCGCGAGGCGCTGCCGACGATGGCCGCAAGCGGGATCTCCGCCACGAGGGACCTCGACGGCCGGCTCTGGGCGATGACGGTGCCGTCGCGGAGCACGAGGCTGGCGTCCTCGGCGGTCAGCACCGCGTCGCCGGAGATCCGGTAGGTCAGCGCCTCTGCGAGGTGGGCGACCGCGGTCAGCAGGGTCGCCTCGGCCTCGGACCTGCCCATGGAGTTGACCTTGATGGTGTAGCGGAGCGTGAGGTTCTGCGCGAGGCGCAGCGTCTCCGGGGCCTCCGCCAGCCGCACGGCCCCGATCGGGCCTGCCGCCGCCTCGGCTCGTCGCGCGGTGCGCGGGTCGTCACACGCCGGGCACGCGTCGAGGAGTGGATGGGCGAACGCACCGCAGTGCGCGCACCGGAGGTCTTCGAGGGCGAGCCACATGCTCACAGGGTAGCGCGGCGGCGAGCCGGCGACCCGGCCGGGGTCAGCTGAGGCCGCTGTAGGAGTGGAGGCCGCTGAACCAGAGGTTCCCGAAGAGCGTGAACAGGACCATCCCGAAGCCGACGACCAGGACGATCGCGGCCGGCCGGCCGCGCCAGCCCTTCTGGTTGCGGAGGTGCAGGAAGACGGCGTACACGAGCCACGTCACGAGCGCGCTCGTCTCCTTCGGGTCCCAGCCCCAGTAGCTGCTCCAGGCGATCGACGCCCACCAGCTGCCGAGCACGATCATGATGGCGAACACCGGGAAGCCGATGATCACGGCCCGGTAGGCGACCGCGTCGAGGACCTCCCGTGACGGCAGCCAGGCGAACCGATCGACCGTCCCGCCGCCCGCCAGCCGCTTCTCCTGGACCAGGTAGCCAACTCCCGCCGCGAAGCTCATCGCGAAGATCCCGTAGCTGAGCATCGCGAAGCCGACGTGGATCGTCAGCAGCGGCGGGTTCTGGAGCGCCGGCACCAGCGTCTCGATCGCGTTCGGCAGTGTCGCGCTGTAGAGGTAGAGCACGACCGCCACGCCAAGGGGGAGGAAGCCCAGTGCGCGGACGGGGTAGCGGCGCGCGAGGAAGAGGTAGGCGCCGACGATTGCGGTCGTGAACGCGACGCTGAACTCGTACAGGTTGCCCCACGGCCCGCGGCCCACCACGATGCCGCGTAGCAGGAGCGCGCCGGCGAGGAGCGCGAACGCGGCCCACGCCAGGCCGATTGCGAACGGGCCGGCCGCCGTGCGTGCGGCGTCCTCGCCCTCGCCGACCTCCATCGTCTCCACGAAGCTGCCGCTGACCGCCCCCGCGAACGCCGGTGCGCTGCGGGGAGCGAGGGCGGCCGCCAGCCGGCGGCCACCGGCGAGGAGGACGGTGTGGGCCACGTGCGCCGCGAAGGCCCCGACCAGCACGATGCCGGCGACGACGTAGAGGTAGTACGAGCCGGTGGCCATCTCAGGCGATCGCCGCGCCGCCGGGCGGCGGGCCCGCGGGCCGCGCGATCTCGATGCTGCGCTTCATGGTCAGGACCAGGCCGCAGTTGCCGCACGTGCCGACCTGGGCGAGCCGCTCGACCCGGCACATCGGGCAGATCACGGCGAGATCCTCACCATCGTCCGTGCGCGGCGTGCCGAATGGATAGACGAGCCCGGTCCGCAGGCTGAATGGCGCCCCGACCGGCGGTACGAGGGCGCCGTCCGCGTCGCGCTCCATCGCCCGTGCCCCCTCCACGCGACGGACCTTCGTGCGCGGCTTCAGGAGCCCGAAGACGGTCCACCGGCCGAGCATCGCGAGCAGCAGCAGGGCGACGAGCGGCGCCACCACCAGCGGGATCAACGCGACCAGCGCCCCCCAGTCGGGGCTGACGACCTTGTTGACCAGGCCGAGGAAGCCGGTCCACGCCTGCTGGACGCTGGTCGCAAGGTCGCCGCTCACGGGCGGCATTCTATCCGCCGGCCGCCGGAAGGCGCCACAGCCGGGTGGCCAGCCGTTCCCCGTGGCTGGCACGGCCCGGCCGGTGCGGCGTCCCGTCAGCCCGCGGGCCGGCCCCGTTTCGGGTTGCCCGTCTTCTTGGTTGCCCCGCGGCCGGGATTCCAGCCGGATCGCTGCGGCTCCTCGTCGCCGGTCGTCTCCGGCGGCCGTCCCGCGGGAGGCTTCGGGCGGCCGGCCGAGGGTGACTCGAGGCGCTGGCGCCCAAGTCGGTCGGCAAGCCAGCCCGTCCGGACGGTGCGCGCCCCGAACCGGCGGAGTGACGTCGCCAGCTCGTTGTCGTCCGTCACGACGAGGCTAGTCTCGGGAGCCATGCCGGCCAGGTCCACGAGGAGCGCGTCGGCGGGACGCCGACCCGAATAGCGGACCTCGATCCCCGAGGTCACGCGGCGATCGATCGCGCCGGGCGCGGGCGTCCCATCGAGCACCACGGTCGCGTCAACCCCGGCCGGGACGAGCGCACGAAGCCGCCCGATCACCGCCGCCGGCGGAAGCGGGCCGTCGGCCCGACCCAGCGCATGGAGGAGGTTCGTCCCGTCCACGAGGAGACGGGTGATCCCGGTGAGCGGATCGGGCGGGCGCGGCATCCGCTGATGGTACGCCGGGGCGAAGGAACGCCGACGGAGGCCCGGCGCCGGACCCGCTACCCTGTGCCCTGATGCTCCTCCTCGTCGATCTCGATGGCGTCCTCTACCGGGGTGCGGCGCCCATTCCCGGCGTCGCCGACGTCCTGGCTGCGCGCGCCGCAGCCGGCGACTCCGTGGTCTACGTGACCAACAACTCCATGCACTACCGCGCCGACTACGTCGCCCGTCTCGGGGGGATGGGCGCGCCGGTGACCCCCGACCGCGTGGTCAGCTCGGCGCGCGCCACGGCGCTCTACCTCGCCGGCCTGGACGGGGTCCGCCGCGTGCTGGTCGTGGGCGCCGGCGGCCTGGAGCGCGAGTGCCGCGACGCAGGGCTCGACGTCGTCACCGCCGCCCACGCGGCCGGCCTGCACGCCCGCGAGGGGCTCGACGGATGGGATGCCGCGAGCGCCCCGGACGCGGTCGTCGTCGGGCTGGACCCGCAGTTCACCTACCAGAAGCTGACGGTCGCCGTGGACTGCATCCGGCGCGGAGCCCGGTTCGTGGCCACGAACCGCGACCCGGTCTATCCCAGCGAACGGGGCACCCGTCCCGGGGCCGGCAGCATCGTGGCCGCCGTCGAGGCCGGCGCCGAGGTCGTCCCCATCTCGATCGGCAAGCCCGCACCGCTGCTCCTCGAGATGGCCGCCCGGGCCGCGGGGATCCCGGTGGGCGACGCCGTGATGATCGGCGACGGCATCGCCACGGACCTCGCCGCGGCCACCGCGATCGGGATCCCGTGCATCCTCATGCTGACCGGCGTCTCGTCGCGCGCCGACGTCGATGCGCTCCCGCCGGAGCGACGGCCGGTCGCCGTCGCGGCCGATGCCGCCGGACTCGCCGCGGCCCTCGCTGCGCTCCGCCCGGCCGCGGCCCGCCCCGCAGCCACAGGAGGTGCACCGTCGTGACCACCATTCTCGTCACCGGGGCGTCGGGCTTCGTGGGCAGCCACCTGCTCCCCGAGCTGCTCGGGGCGGGGCATCGGGTCGTCGCGCTCGTCCGCTCGACGGAGGCCGGGGCGAAGGTCACGCGGCGGCTTCCCGCCGAGCTGGTCGCGAACGTGGAGCTGCGGACCGGCGACGTCGACCGTCCCGCCACGCTTGCCCCGGCGCTCGTTGGCGTCGAGGCCGTGATCCATCTCGTCGCGATCGCGCGCGACTCGAACGGCGGACGGCAGCTCCTCGCGGTCAACCTGGACGGGACGCGCAACCTCATCGCGGCCATGCAGGCGTCCGGCGTCCGCCGCCTCGTCCACCTCGGCGCGCTGGGGGTGGCGGACCGCGAGGAGCTGCATTACGGGAAGTCGAAGGCGCGCGCCGAGCGCGCGGTGGCGGAGAGCGGCCTGGACTGGACCATCCTCAAGCCCTCGCTGCTCTTCGGCCCGGGCGACGGCTTCTTCAACATCGTCGCCGACCTCGTCCGCCTCTCGCCCGGGATCGTCCCGGTTCCAGGCGACGGGAAGAGTCGCTTCCAGCCGCTCCACGTCGCCGACCTCGCCCTCTGCCTGCGCCTCTCGCTCGAGCGGCCGGAGACCGCTGGACACGCCTACGAGCTGGGCGGGCCGCGCACGTGGACCTACCGCGAGATCACGGCCGAGGTCTGCCGCGCCATGGGCCGGCGGCGAGCGATCGTCCCTGTGCCGGTTCCTCTCATCAAGCTCGTCGCCGGCGTCGCGGAGGCGGTGCACCTGCCGTTCCCGGTGGCCACGGACCAGCTCCGCCAGCTCGCCCTCGACAACGTCGGGCCGATCGACGGCGTGCACGCCGCATTCGGCTTCGTTCCGCGCAGAATGGAGGGCGAGCTCCGCTACCTGCGCCGCCGGAGGGCGCAGCAGAGGCCGACGGAGGTGGCGTGACGTCGGCGGTCCGGTCGTGGCTGGGAGGCCCGTTCCTCCGCCGGGCGTTCGTCTCGCTTGCCTGGACCGTGGCGGCGGTCGTCATCGCGCTCGGCTCGGCGGGGATCGTCGGCGGCCTGGACCACCTGCCTGCGACCGGGGCCCGGCCGGAGCTCACGTACAGCGCGGACCGTGAGATCGCGCCCGGCCTCGACGCGGCGACCGCCGACCTTCGAGTGCTCTCGAGCCAGGTGGACGCGCTGGCCGGCCAGGGGCGCGACGCGCTCACCGCGCTGGTGTCGAGCGACACGCCGGGGCTCCAGGCGGCGATCAGCGCGGGCGACGCGCAGGTCGGCACGATCGCGGCGTCCGCGCGTGCGCTCAGCCAGCGACTCGCGGCGCTGCCGGCCATGGACGCGGCGGCGTCCGCCCGGTACAGCCCGGCGACGATCGCCCGCTACGCGACCCTCGTGGCCGCCCTGCCCGCCGTCGATGCGCTCGGTGACGACTGGGCGCGGCTGGCTGCCGGCTCGGTGCCGGCGGTCGAGCTGACCGGGCACCTGGCTGCCCACGATCGGATCGCCGGCCAGGCCGTCCAGCTGGGGGCCGCCGGGAAGTACGCGGCCGCGATCAAGATGCTTGCGAGCGCCAAGGCGGAGCTCGCGGCGGCGCGGAAGGTCCGGGACCAGCTGGCGACGCTGATCGACACGAGCACCCTGGACACGTGGATCGATCGCAACGCGACCTACGACACCGCGGTCGGCGACCTCTGGGCGGCGGTCCTCGCCTCCCCGACCCGGGTGACGGCCGCGGTCCGGGCGGCGGCCACACGAGAGCAGGCGGCGAAGGCCCAGCTGCCGGCCGACACGAGCGCGCTCGTCGTGATCCTGGGCGACGTCGCCCGTGGCGGCCTCAACCAGGCCGTGATCGCGATCGAGGTGGCCCGCGGCCGGCTGTTCGACGCGCTGGCCGCCGCAACCGCCCCGGCCACGCCGGACGCCTCGCCCGCGCTAGACTGACGCCGATCCCCGACGCCACGGCGTCGATCCATTCGCGCCCCGCAGGAGTCCGCCTCGATGCAGCTGCGCGTCGTCTCAGACCAGCCGTGGACCGTTGCCGCCGACGTCCTCGTCGTTCCCTTTGCCGGCGAGGCCGCCTTCGAGGGCGAGCTGGGCGAGATCGATCGCCGGACCGGCGGCGAGCTGCACGTGCTGGCAGCCTTCCGCGAGCTGCGGTCCGAGCGCTACGCGAGCGCGCTGGCGGCGCCCGGAGAGCTGCCCGTCGGGCGCGTCCTTGCGATCGCCGCGGGGCCCGCGCCGGAGCTGGATCGAGAGACCGTCGTGCGCCTGGGCGCCGCGATCCAGCGGCGCCTGGCCGGCCGACCCGTGCATCGCCTTGCCATCTGGCTCGGGGCGATCTCGACCTCGCTGGACGGAGGGGCCGAGGCAGCCGCGGAGCTGATCACCCGCGGCATCGTGGAGGGCAGCTACGACCCCGCCGGGCTCTACCAGACAGGCGACGCAGCCGCGAAGGCCCTGCCGCCGGTCCTCGACGAGCTGGTCCTTGTGATGCTCGGGACAGCCGAAACGGCCGCTGCCACGCGCGCGGCCGAGCGCGGCGCGGTGATCGGCGAAGGCACGAACCTCACCCGGCGCCTCGCCAACCGGTCGGCGAACGACGTCAGCCCGCAGGTCCTTGCCGACGAGGCCCGGGCCCTTGCCGCCGCCCACGGACTCTGGGTGGACGTGCTCGACGAGAAGCGCGCGGCCGAGCTCGGGATGGGGATGTTCCTCGCGGTCGGGCAGGGGAGCGCGAACCCGCCCCGGATGATCGTCCTCCGCTCCGGCGGGGAGCGCGAGGCGGATGCGCGCGGGCGGCGGCTCGCGTTCGTGGGCAAGGGCGTGTGCTTCGACTCCGGCGGCATCAGCATCAAGCCCGCCGACCGGATGGAAGAGATGAAGACGGATAAGACCGGTGCGTGCACCGTGATCGCGGCCGCCGTGACCGCCGCCCGGCTGGCCCCGGGCGTCCCGCTCCTTGCCATCGCTCCCGCGGTCGAGAACATGCCGGGCCCGGGCGCCACCCGCCCCGGGGACGTGGTGCGGGCGATGAACGGGAAGACGGTCGACATCATCAACACCGACGCGGAGGGCCGGCTCATCCTGGGCGACGCGATGACCTACGCGGAGCACCTCGGCGCGACGCACGTCGTGGACGTCGCGACGCTCACTGGCGCGGTCGCACGCGCGTTCGGGCACCTCGTCACGGGCGCCTTCGGTGACCCGCAGCCCTGGTACGACGAGCTCGCGGCCGCTGCCGTGCGGGCTGGCGAGCGATTCTGGCAGCTGCCCCTCGTCGAGGGGTACTGGCCCGAGATGGACAGCATGACCGCCGACATGACCAACACCAGCTCGCCCGAGGCCGGGCTCCTCAAGAGCGCGCTGTTCCTCCGCCAGTTCGTGTCGGTGCCGTGGATCCACGTCGACATCGCCGGGTCATCCTTCTACCGCAAGCCCACCGCCTGGGCGCCGCACGGCGCGACCGGTGTCGCGACCGCGACGCTCGTCGAGCTTGCCCTGGCGGGCGCACGCTGACCTGCAGGCAGCCTGGGTGACGACGGGCGTCCCGGGCGTGCTGCCGAGCTCCACGCGGCGGCCGCGGCGATGACGCCGCTCACGGTCGCCGGGCTCACGGTCGACGAGCGCTCGCTGGCGGTCATCCTCGGGTTCGTCGGCGGGGCGTGGGGCCTCGTCGCCGACCGGATCGGGGCTCGCTGGCCTGCCCACGAGGACGGCAGCGTGCGGGCCGTCGACTGGCGGACGGTTGTCGTCGCGCTGCTTGGCGCGGCCTCGCTGGCGGCGTTGCCGCTGCGCGTCGCGGACGCCGGCCAGGTGCCCCTCTTCGGCGCGTACTTCCTGGCGCTGGTGCTCCTGCTCGCGACGGACCTGGACCAGCGCCTCCTGCCCGACCTGGTGACGCTGCCGTTGATCGCCATCAGCCTGGCCGCCGCCGCCGCCGGCTGGAGCCCGCTCGTCGCCGGGAATCTCGGCTCCGCGTTGCTTGCGGCCTTCGCGATCCCGGGCTTCCTGTTCGTCGTCTCGATCCCGTTCGGGTCGGGCGCCATCGGGATGGGGGACCTCAAGCTGCTGGTCTCCGTGGGCCTGCTGACCGGGCTCGCACGCTCGATCGCGGGCCTCGTGGTCGGGGCGCTCGCCGCCGGGGCGGTCATCGGCGTCCTCCTGGTGCTGCGCCGCGTGACCCTTCGAACGTACATCCCCTTCGGCCCGTTTCTCATCGCCGGCGCCTTCTGGGCGGTGCTGGTCCACCTCTGAGGCAGATCCGGACCTCCCGCCCTTCCGCGGCGGGACCACCGACCCGCCGGCACGTTGGCGCGACGGGAGTACCATGAGGCAGCCGGGTCGTCCTCGAGGTTGTGCCCGCTTCGGACGGCAACATCCCCGGCGGGTTCGCACCCTGCCACGGCGTGCCGCGAGGCCCACCGGGGCACGTGGTGAGGCCCGCCACCTGGAGCAACCCGCGCGAAGATGCCGACGCCCGCCTGGATGCGACGCCATCGAGACGCCCCCCGCATGGACGCTGAGCCGTCCGAGGACCGTGCGATCCTGCCCGCGACGGCGCGCGCGATCGGCTGGAGCCCGCGCCACGGGCCGGCTGCCTTCGTCCGCGCGGCGGCTCGCTCCCGGCCCCGGGTCGCCTGGCGCCTGCTGGTGTTCCTCCTGGTGATCCCGCTCGTCGTCGGGGTGGCGGCGCCGCCGCGCGTCAGCGGTGACGACCTCGCCAGCGCGCAGGCTCGCCAGAAGGCGCTCCAGCAGAAGATCGCGAGCCAGAAGGCCGAGGTTGCCCGCCTGCGGGCGCTCCAGGTCGGCCTCGCCTCGGACATCGCCGCCACCACGGCCGCGCTCGGCGGCATCAACGCGGACCTTGCGGCCACGAAGAAGCAGATCACCGGCATGACCACGAAGATCGGCCAGGTCCAGGCCGTCTACGCGGACCTCGTGCAGCAGGTGAACCTCCTCGACCGCGAGGTGGTCTCGCTCGGCCAGGAGCAGGCGGACCAGGCCCAGCTTCTCGCGGACCGGAAGGCGCTGCTGGCGGCGCACATCCGTGAGGCGTACCGGACGGACCGCACGCCGCTCATCCAGCAGCTGCTCGCGGCGGGCTCCGTCGCCGACGTCCTGCAGGACGTCGGCTCCTACCTCGACCTTGGCAGCGCCGACCAGGCGATCTCCACGCAGATCGTGGCGGACCAGCAGACGCTGGACGCGCTGGGCACCCTGCTGGCGCAGACGCGGTCGGCCAAGGACGACCTGCGACAGCAGACGCTGGCCCAGAAGATCGCGCTCGATGGGCAGCTGGCCGAGCTCCGCGCGGCGAAGCTGCGCCAGGCGGCGCTCCAGGCGGAGACGGCGCGCCAGCTTGCGATCCAGCGCGCCGGCTGGGCGAAGATCTCGAAGAACGCCGCGGCCGTCAAGGCGGCGCTGGCGGCGGACGCCACGGCGCAGCGCGAGCTCGCCGCCCACATCGCCGCCCTCGTGGAGCAGCAGCACCAGTTCGGGAACATCCCGTCGGTCTTCAACGGCACGCTGATCTGGCCGGTCAGCGGCGTGATCACCCAGGAGTTCGGCTGCACGGGGTTCCCCTCGGAACCGCCCATCGGCAACTGCGCACATTTCCACCAGGGCATCGACATCGCAGCGCCGATGTACACGCCGATCCACGCGGCCGGCGACGGCGTGGTGGTCTTCGCGGGCCCGAACCCCTACGACCCGTATCCCAAGGCCTGGATCGTGATCATCGCCCACAGCGACAGCCTGCTCACGTGGTACGCCCACGTCGACAACGGCGCGTATGGGCCGACGGTTTCAGCCGGGCAGGCGGTGAAGGCGGGCGATGTCATCGCGTATGTCGGGATGACCGGCCGGACGACCGGGCCGCACCTCCACTGGGCCATCGAGTACAACCACACCTTCGTCAACCCGCGCCTCTTCGTGTGAGGCTCGCGCAGTGGCGACATGCCGCCCGCGGATGGCCCGCTGGCTGGCCGCCCGCGGTCGTGGCGGACGGGCGCCATGCTACGATCGCCGGGACCCCCTCTCCCTCGTGACGAGGATGCGTGCATGAAACGGACCCTGGCGGTGATCCTCGCGGGCGGCGAAGGAGCGCGCCTCTCGATCCTCTCCGAGAAGCGGGCCAAGCCGGCCGTCCCGTTCGGCGGCAAGTACCGGATCATCGACTTCGCGCTGAGCAACTGCGTCAACTCGGACATCGACAACGTGGTGGTCCTGACGCAGTACAACCCGCGCTCGCTCAACGACCACATCGGCCAGGGGCGGCCGTGGGACCTGGACCGGAACACGGGCGGGGTCCGGCTCCTGCAGCCCTACATCGGGCGCGGCAAGAGCGACTGGTACCGGGGCACGGCCGACGCGGTCCTCCAGAACTTGAACGTGCTGGACCAGGCGGCCGGGGATACGGTCGTGATCCTCGCCGGGGATCACGTCTACAAGATGGACTACCAGCCGTTCGTGGCGTTCCATCGCCGCAAGCGCGCGGACGTCACGCTGGCCGTGCGCCGGGTGCCGTTGTCGGAAGCCAGCCGGATGGGCATCCTCGCGATGGACGAGTCGGGACGGGTCACCGACTTCGTCGAGAAGCCGAAGCAGCCCAAGTCGGACCTCGCGAGCATGGGCGTCTACGTGTTCAGCAAGCGCGCCCTCCACCGCTGGCTCTCCGAGCCGCGCTCCGACTTCGGCGGCGACGTGATCCCCGACATGATCAAGGGCGGGGCGCGCGTCTACGGCTACCGCTTCGACGGCTACTGGCAGGACGTGGGCACGATCCAGAGCTACTGGGAAGCCAACATGGCGCTCCTCGAGGCCCGGCCCGACCTCGACCTCTACGATCGGGAGTGGCTCATCCACACGCGTTCCGAGGAGCGCGCGCCGGGCAAGGTCGGAGCGACCGCCCAGGTCCACCGCAGCCTGATCTCCCACGGCTGCCTGGTCGACGGGATGGTCGTCAACTCCGTCCTGTCGCCCGGCGTCGTGGTCGGGGTCGGCGCGGTCGTTCGCGACTCGATCGTGATGTTCGACTCCGTGATCCGGCCCGGGGCGATCGTCGACCGCGCGATCCTCGACAAGGAGGTGATGGTCGGGCCCGGCGCGATCGTCGGAGAGGGCGCGGATCTCCGCACCCCCAACCGCCTCACGCCGAGCCACCTCAACACGGGGATCACGATCATCGGCAAGCAGGCCGTCATCCCGCGCAACGTGCGGATCGGCCGGAACGTGCGGATCGATCCGAACGTCCGCGCCAGCGACTTCCCGAGCCGGACCGTCGAGTCCGGCGCCACGATCCTTCGCCACGAAGGTCGCGGAGGTAGCCGGCACGAGGTCGCCGCGGACCCCGCGGACGCCACCCGCCACGCGGTCGAGGCGGAGACCGCGGGAGCCCGCTCCGCCACCGGCCA
>DAITNC010000019.1:12160-18636 GCA_036834865.1 Candidatus Limnocylindrales bacterium
CCGCCGGTCCCGGCGCCGCGGCCGTCGAGGGCTGGCTGGCAGAGCTGCAGCTCGGCCCGGCGGCGCGGATCGACCGCGAGGGGATCAGCTCCTGGGATCTCCGGCTGGATGGCCGTCGTCGCTTCGACGTGCCGGTGACCGTCATCCTGGACCCGGCCCTGGGCGCGTTCGTCTGGCTGCATCTCGCTCCGCCGATCGGCGACGGGATGCGGAAGTCCTACCAGAAGCTGCTCCGCTGGAATGACGACTTCCCCTTCGTGAAGTTCAGCCTGGCCACCGATGACCGGCCGATCGCCGCCGTCGAGATCCCGGCCGACCGGGTCGACCGTGATGCGCTGGGCCTGGGCATCGCTCGGCTTCTCGCGATCTGCGACCTGCTGCTCGAGGAGACGGCCGCCTGGATCTGGATCGGCGGGCGAGCTCCCGACCCGGGCACCCGGGTCGGCCGCCACGAGAGCCTCTTCGAGCGGTATGCCGAGCGGCTGGGGGAGCTGGCGGGGCCGCGCTGACCGCCGGCAGGCCGCCGTTGGCGGCCCTCGTGCCGGTCGCGACGACCGGGTCGGTTCGGCGAGGCTGGTACACTCCCCGGCAGCACGGAGCCCGCGCCGACGCAGCCAGGCCCCGGTTGCCTTGCGTCGTCCGCCGCCCGTCCGCCGTGCCAGGAGCCGCGCCACAGCCGTGACCCGCACCGCATGCGACTGAAGCCGCACCGCCCGTCCAACGAGATCCTGTCCGGCGAGTCCGCCGACGTCTACTTCGCGCGCGCCCGCCGGATCATGGAACGCGAAGGGCTGGACCCGTTCGTGGCCATGGAGGTCTTCAGTCGCGAGGCCGGCATCCTGTGCGGGATCGACGAGGCCAAGAACCTGCTGGCGCACGCGCTCGAGCACGCCGACCCGGCCGAGGTCACGGTCGAGGGGCTCGACGACGGCGACACCTTCTCGCCCAAGGAGATCGTCCTGCGGATTCGTGCCCGCTACCGGCAGTTCGGCCTCTACGAGACGGCGATCCTCGGGATGATGGCCCAGGCCTCGGGCTGGGCCACCGCGGCGCACGATTGCGTGGTCGCGGCCGCCCCCCAGCCCGTCATCAGCTTCGGGGCCCGCCACGTGCACCCGGACGTCACGGACGTGCTGGACTACGCGGCGATCGTCGGCGGCTGCGTCGGAGCCTCGACGCCCGCCGGGGCGCGGCTCGCCGGCCTGAACCCCACCGGGACGATGCCCCATTCGCTCGTGCTGATCGTCGGGGACACGGTGCGCGCGGCGCAGGCCTTCGATCGCGACCTGGAGGCGGACGTGCCCAGGATCGTCCTGGTGGACACGTTCAAGGACGAGGCCGAGGAAGCGCTTCGCGTCGCCGACGCGCTGGGCGACAAGCTCTACGGCATCCGCCTGGACACGCCGTCGGAGCGCGGCCGGGTCACCGCCGACCTCGTCAAGGAGATCCGGGCACGGCTGGACCAGGCCGGCCACGGCCACGTCATCATCGTCGTCTCGGGCGGCCTCACCCCGGATCGCATCCGGTACTTCAAGGACCAGGGTGCCCCGGCGGACAACTACGCGGTCGGGAGCTACATCAGCGGCGCCAGCCCGATCGACTTCACCGGGGACATCAAGGAGATCGACGGCCGGCCGATCGCCAAGCGGGGCCGCATCCCGGGCATCACGCCGAGCGCGCGTCTCAAGCCCGTCGACCTCGCCGCCTGGCGCGCCGGAGCCTGACCCACCCACACTGGAACCCGCGCGCCCAGCCGGGCGCGATCCACCAGCGAGTGCCACCCCCCATGCCGACCCTGCGACCAGATCGCCCAGCCCCGACCAGCGACGTCCTCACGAGGGACGAGGCCCGCGAGCGCGCGGCGCGGGTGGGGCAGGTCGCCTACGACCTCGAACTCCAGCTCGGCGCCGAGCAGACGACCTACCGCGGCGCGGTCCGCCTCTCCTTCCCGGTTCGCGGCACGGCGGACCTGTTCCTCGACTTCCGCGGCGGGACCGTCGAGCGGCTCGAGGTGAACGGGACGCGGGTGGATCGGCCGGAGCGCCCGGGCGCCCGGATCGTCGTTCCCGGCCGGCTGCTGGCGCCCGAGACCAGCGTGCGCGTCGTCTACGAGAACGAGTACGACCGCGGCGGCGACGGCTTCCACCGGTTCGTGGACCCGGTTGACGGCGAGGTCTACCTCTACTCCAACTTCGAGCCGTTCGGGGCGCACCGCCTGTTCCCGTGCTTCGACCAGCCGGACATCAAGGGCACGGTGACGATTCGCGCGACGGCGCCCGCCTCCTGGGCCGTCATCTCGAACAACCCGGTCGAGGCCATGGACGACGCGCCCGATGGACGGCGCACCCACCGCTTCGCGACCACGCCGCCCATCTCCACCTACCTCGTCGCGGTGATCGCGGGGCCGTACGTGGGCGTCCACACCGAGCACGGCGGGGTCCCACTGGGGGTCTGGAGCCGGCGCTCTCTGGTGCCGTTCGTGGATGCCGGTGAGATGTTCGCGGTCACCGGGCAGGGGATCGACTACTTCGCCAACCTCTTTGCGCGGCCGTTTCCATTCCGGAAGTACGACCAGGTCTTCGTCCCGGAGTTCAACTCGGGCGCGATGGAGAACGCGGGCGCCGTCACGTTCACGGAGCAGCACGTCTACCGTGATCCCCCGACCGAGACGCAGCGCCTGGGCCGGGCGGAGACGGTGCTCCACGAGCTCGCGCACATGTGGTTCGGCGACCTCGTCACCATGCGCTGGTGGGACGACCTCTGGCTCAACGAGAGCTTCGCGACGTACGTCTCCAATCTCGCGCTGTCGGAGGCCACGCGGTTCCAGGGAGCCTGGCGCGCCTTCAACGCCGACGTGAAGCGATGGGGCTACCAGGCTGACGACCGCTCCACCACCCACCCGATCTCCGGGGTCGTCGTCGACACGGACGCCGCGGTCCACAACTTCGACGGGATCACCTACGGCAAGGGTGCCGCGGTGCTCAAGCAGCTCGTAGCCTGGGTGGGCCCGGAGGCGTTCGCCGCGGGCCTGCGCGTCTACTTCGACCGGCACGCGTGGGGCAACGCGTCGCTCGCGGACTTCCTCGCCGCCCTGGAGGAAGGGAGCGGTCGAGACCTGCACGACTGGGCCCGGCGCTGGGTGGAGACCGCGTCGCTGAACTCGCTCGCCGCGCGCTGGACCGCGCCCGGCGGCCGGATCGACCGGCTGGAGCTGTCCCAGGACGCTCCCGACTCCCATCCCACGCTTCGCCCACACGCGCTCGAGATTGCCTTGGTCCGCGCTGCGCCCGACGGCGGGACCGTCGTGGACGTGATCCCCGCGCAGATCGACGGCGCCGAGACGTGGGTGCCGGCGGCGACAGGCCGCCCGGCGCCGTCACTCGTCTTCCCGAACCACGGAGACCACGCGTACGCGAAGGTCATCCTCGACGATCGGTCGCGGGCCGCTCTTCCCGATCTCCTGCCGCGCCTGCAGGATCCGCTCCTCCGCCAGCTCCTGTGGGGCTCGCTGTGGCAGATGGTCCGCGACGGCCAGCACCCGTCCGGCGCGTTCCTCGATCTCGTCCGCGACGCCCTGCCGGGCGAGACCGACGACCAGATCGTCGACGGGGCGCTCGACGCGGCCCGTGGTGCCATCGCGCGCTACGTGCCGGAGCAGCGGCGGGTCGCGGCTGCCCGAGCGCTCGTCGCCACCGCGCTCGGGGCGCTCGATCGGCTGCCGGCCGGGGACCTGCGCCGGCTCTGGCTGCGGGCGGCCATCGGTGCCCTTGCTGACGCCGACGACGCGGCCCGTCTGGTCGGCCTGCTGGACGGGACGCTCGTGCTCCCCGAGGTCTCGGTGGACCAGGAGATGCGCTGGGGGATCGTCACGGCGGCCTCGGCCTTCGGCCTTGCGGGCGCGGCCGGGCGGATTGCCGACGAGGTCGCCCGCGACCGGACCGACCGCGGCGAGCGCTTCGCCCTCACGGCCGCGGTTGCGGCCCCCGATGCGGCCGTGAAGGCCGAGGCATGGGAGCGGATCAACGGCGCGGGCTACGGCTCCCTTCATCGGACCCGCGCCGCGATGGCCGGGTTCAACCACGCCCACCAGGCCGGGCTCCTGGCGCCGTTCGTGGACGCGTTCTTCGCGGCCGTGCCCGACGTCGTGGCCGACCGCGAGCACGCGTTCGCGACCGCGTTCGTCGCCCGGCTCTTCCCCGCCTACCGCGTGGAACGCGAGATGGTGGCCCGTGCCCGGGCGCTCGCGGCGGCCGAGGGCGATCGTCTTCCGGCGTTGCGGCGGCTCCTGAGCGAGGCGGCCGACGACCTGGAGCGGGCGGTCATCTGCAGGGCGGTCGCGGAGGCCTGACCGCGCCATGCGTCCGTCCGATCCCGGCATGGATCCAGCGGGAGGCGCGGCGCCGGAGCGCGAGGGCGCCTACGAGCTGCTCCAGCGGGGCACCGCCCTGCTCGCGAAGCGGCACGCCGCGCAGGCCGCGGTCGTTCTGGCCCGCGCTGGCGCAATCGCGCCGGGCAAGGGCTCGATCCTCGAGCCACTGGGGCGGGCGCTGTTCATGAGCGGCCAGCTCGAGCGGGCGGCGGAGACGTTCGAGTCGCTCCTCCAGATCGACCCGTCGAACCACTACGCGCACTACGCGCTGGGCCGGACCCTGCTCCGCGTCGGTCGGCGAGCGGAAGCCCGGACGCACCTCCGGCTGGCCGTCGCCCTGGCGCCGGAGAGCCGCCTCTATCGCGGCGGCCTGGAGCGGCTCGGCCCCGGCGGCGGCTGAGGCGCGGGACCGCACGGTTCCCCGAGGATCCCGGCCGGTTCAGCCGCCCCGACGTCGGCCCACGAGGAGGATCCCGATCAGGGTCTTGGCGTCATGGATGTCGCCCCGCCCGGCTGCCGCACGTGCGTCGGCCGCGGGGAGCCGGACCAGCTGGAGGGCCTCGTCCGCGTCGGGCGCCAGCCTTCCCTCCCCGGCAGCCACGAGATCCGTCGCCAGGTAAAGGTGCATCAGCTCGGACGCGAACCCGGGCGCAGTCCAGAACGACCCGAGCTTCTCCCACCTGCCGGCGCGGTAGCCGGTCTCCTCCTCCAGCTCGCGCCGCGACGCGATCTCGGGATCCTCGATCGCGCCGGTCGCGGGATCGCGATCCAGCGTCCCGGCAGGGATCTCCAGCAACACCTGGCCGGCCGGTTGGCGCCACTGGCGGACCAGCAGGAGCCGGTCCGCCTCGTCGATCGCGACGATCGCCACGGCGCCCGGATGGCCCACGATGTCCCGACGGTGGCGGCTCCCGTCCGCGCGCTCGGTCGTCTCGACCCGCACGTCCAGGTACCGTCCCCGGTGGACCACCACGGACTCGACGGTACGTTCGGCGAGCCCTTCGTCTGCCGGGTCGGACATGCCGGGCATGATCGCATGACCTGCCGAATCGACGAGCCGAGCCTCGCGGCCCGGCTCGTCCCGCGGCATCTCGGACGCGATGTCGTCAGCTCGCGGCCGGCATCCGGCTCCGCAGCAGCGACGCCTCGGTGGTCGCGTCGAAGAGGTGGATCTTGTCGAGCGAGATGTGGAGCGTCACGACGTCGCCCGGGCGCACGTTGCGCGCCGAGTCGACGACCGCGACGATGTCCACGCCGGCGACCATGACGTGGAGGAGCTCCTCGTTGCCGAGGTACTCCACGACGTCCGCCTTCGCCTGGGCCGTCGCCACCAGTCCGTCGGTCGAGTGGACGTCGAGGTGCTCCGGACGGATTCCGAGGGTGAAGCTGCTCCCAGTGGTCGCCCCGACGGCGTCCCGGAACGCGGGCGGGAGAGGCACGGTGAAGCCCGGGGCCGTGAGCGTGGCGGTGTCGCCGCTGCCCGAGAGCTCCACGGGCAGGAAGTTCATCGAGGGGCTGCCGATGAAGCCCGCCACGAACTTGTTCAGGGGGTGGTCGTAGAGCTCCTGCGGCGGGCCGACCTGCTGGAGCTTCGCCTGGCTCATGACGGCGATGCGCTGGCCCATCGTCATCGCCTCGACCTGGTCGTGGGTGACGTACACGATGGTCGTCTTGAGTCGCTGGTGGAGCCGGGCGATCTCGGCCCGGGTCTGCACCCGCAGCTTGGCGTCGAGGTTCGAGAGCGGCTCGTCCATGAGGAAGACCGCCGGCTCCCGGACGATCGCCCGGCCC
This sequence comes from Candidatus Limnocylindrales bacterium, assembly GCA_036834865.1. Lineage (GTDB taxonomy): Bacteria > Chloroflexota > Limnocylindria > Limnocylindrales > CSP1-4 > CTSoil-043. The sequence continues at coordinate 18,321 of DAITNC010000019.1, forward strand.
AGCGCGACGCGCTGGCGCTGCCCTCCGGAGAGCTCCTTCGGCTTGCGCTGGAGGAGCGACGTCAGCTGGATCGTCTCGGCGGCTTCCTTCACCCGCCGGTCGATGTCCTTCTTGGGGACCTTGCGGAGCTTCAGGCCGAAGGCGAGGTTGTCGTACACGCTCATGTGCGGGTAGAGCGCGTAGCTCTGGAAGACCATCGCGATGTCGCGATCCTTGGGCGGGACATCGTTGACCACCCGGTCGGAGATGCGAACCACGCCTTCGGTGATGTCCTCGAGCCCCGCGATCATGCGCAGGCTGGTGGTCTTGCCGCAGC
>DAITNC010000020.1:0-18620 GCA_036834865.1 Candidatus Limnocylindrales bacterium
GCGAGAAGAGCGCCAACGTCACGCTGCGCAAGCTGTTCGAGACGTACGCCAACGTCCGGCCGGCGCGCGAGCTGCCCGGCGTCCCCACCCGCTACGCGGGCGAGGGCGTCGACATGATCATCGTCCGCGAGAACGTCGAGGACCTCTACGCCGGCATCGAGCACATGCAGACGCCCGACGTCGCCCAGTGCCTCAAGGTGATCAGCCGGAAGGGCAGTGAGAAGATCATCCGCTACGCGTTCGAGCTCGCCCGCCGCGAGGGGCGGCGCAAGGTGACCTGCGCCACGAAGGCGAACATCATGAAGCTCACCGAGGGCCTCTTCAAACGGGTCTTCGAGGAGCTCTCCGCCGAGTACCCGGAGATCGTCGCCGAGCACCTCATCATCGACAACGTGGCCCACCAGATGGCCAAGAACCCGGCCCAGTTCGACGTCGTGGTGACCACGAACCTCAACGGCGACATCATCAGCGACCTGGCATCCGGGCTGGTGGGTGGCCTTGGCTTCGCGCCATCCGGCAACTACGGCGACGACGTCGCGATCTTCGAGGCGGTCCACGGCTCGGCGCCGAAATACGCCGGCAGGGACCTCGTCAACCCCACCGCGCTGGTCCTCAGCTCGCTGATGATGCTGCGGCATCTCGACGAGTCGGACGTCGCGGACCGGATCGAGGACGCCGTCCTCGTGACGCTCGAGGAAGGCCACTCGGTCACCCAGGACCTGGCCCGGCAGACCGGCGGCGACGTGGAACAGGCCGCCTCCACGACCGGCTTCACGGATGCGATCATCGCGAACCTCGGCCGCCAGCCGTCGACCGTGCCGCCGCGCCTCGGGTCGGAGCGGCCGTCGGGCACTGCCAGGCAGCGGCCCCACTGGTCGTACGGCGAGGCGGTCTCCGCGGCGGTCCCGCGTGTGACGGTGGGCGTGGACCTGTTCCTCGAATCCTGGGAATCGCCCGACGTCGCCGGCCCCGTCCTGGAGCAGCTTTCCGGGGATGCGCTCCGGCTCCAGATGATCTCGAGCCGCGGCACGATGGTCTACCCGACGACGGGGCTGTCGCCCGACAGCGTGGGCCTCCTGCGCGCGCGCTTCGTCGCCCGCCAGGACGGCGGCGCGGCCTCGGACGAGGAGATCCTGGCGCTCCAGGGCCGCGTGGCCCGGCGCTTTGCCTGGACCCACGTCGAGAAGCTCCACGTCTTCGCCGGTGAGCCGGGCTACACGAAGGCGCAGGGCCAGTAGGCCGTGGCTGACGGAGCCGGCCGACCGGCACGCGGGGCGCCGGTCGTCGGGATCGTCGGGATCGTCGGGGGAAGCCGGAGCGACTTCCCGATCCTCGAGAAGGCACGGGCGCTCCTGGACCAGCTGGGCGTGCCCTGCGAGCTGCGGGTGGTCTCCGCCCACCGGACGCCGGACCACCTCTTCCGGTATGCCGAGACGGCGGCCGGGCGGGGGATCCGCGTGATCGTGGCAGGGGCCGGGGGCGCCGCGCACCTGCCCGGGATGCTGGCCGCGAAGACGCAGCTGCCGGTGATCGGCGTCCCGATCCCCACCCAGCACCTCGGCGGCCTCGACTCGCTGCTCTCGATCGTCCAGATGCCGCGCGGCATCCCTGTTGCCACCGTCGCGATCGGGAGCGGTGAGAACGCGGCGCTGCTTGCCGCGGCGATCCTCGCGCTTTCCGACGACGCGCTCGCGGCGCGGCTGGCGGCATACCGGGCTGCCCAGACGGCGAGCGTCCTTGGCGACGAGAGCAACGCCGAGCCGCTCGTGTGACCGCCAACCTGGGGCTGCCCCCGCGGAGCGTGCCGGAGCCGCGGCCGACCCCGCTCCAGAAGCACTATGTGCTGCTGTCTGCCCCCGCCCTCGTCCTCGGGACCGTCGCGATCACGGCGCTGGAGATGGGCGCGGCGCCCGGCAGCCCGCTGATCAAGGTGTGCGTCGTGATCGCGGCGCCGCTTCTCGCGATCGCGAACGCAGACGCCATCGTCCGGATCTGGCGTTCGGCCTGGGCGTGGATGCCCGTCGACGCCACGAAGGGCCGGTTCCGGCTGGCCTGGGTGGCCGTCGGCGTGATCCTCTACGCGCTCCTGCTCGTCGCGGCCTGGCTGGTGCTGACGGCATGAGCCACGGGACGCGTCGCCCGCCGACGCCGGTCGGCCTCTCGGACCTCCGCTCGACCGACGAGGCGAGCCTTCCGCAGCCGGGCGTGGACGCGGGCGCCGGTCACGGCGTCCCGGCCTGGCTCGCTGCCACGCTCAACCACTGCTCCCGGTGCGGCGCCCCTCTTCACCTCGGCATGGTGCCCGGGGAGGACCGCGAACGCCTGGCGTGCGATGCGTGCGGCTTCGTGGCCTACGTCAACCCGCGCCTGGTCGTCACCTGCCTGCCGGTCACCGACCAGGGCGAGGTGATGCTCCTGCGCCGTGGCATCGAGCCGGGCCGCGGCCTCTGGGCGCAGCCGGGCGGCTTCATGGAGATCGACGAGACGGTCGAGGCGGGCGCGATCCGCGAGACGCTGGAGGAGACCGGCCTGCTCGTCGAGCCGAGATCGATCGTGGGCCTCTACACGCGCCCCGAGGCGGCGATCGTCGTCATCGCGTTCGAGGCCCGCATCGTGGGCGGCGCCGTCACCGAGACACCGGAGGCGCTGGAGGTCCGGCCATTCCGCCCGGACGCCATCCCGTGGTCCGGGCTGGCCTTTCGCACGACCGAGTGGGCGCTCCGCGACTGGGTCCGCCGCGTCCGCCCGGACCTGGAGCCCGGCGGCCGGTGAGCGCCGGCGGCGAGCGCGAGGGAGGCGGGGCCGCCCGCGCGCTCGGGCAGTCGCAGAGCCCCGCGACGCTGGACGCGGAGGGCATCGTCTTCCTCGGCCCGGGTGCGTTCGAGATCGCCAGGTACCGTGTTGATCCGCCCGGCCCCGGCGAGGTGCGTGTCCGGATGGCCGCCTCCGGCGTCTGCCACTCCGACCTGCACGTCCTTGATGGGCACTGGGCGCGGCCGGCTCCCCTGGTCATGGGCCACGAGGGGGCGGGCTGGGTCGAATCCGTCGGGCCGGCAGCAGGCGGCGGGCCGAAGGCCGCCGGAAGGCCGAGCGTCGCCGCCGAGCCTGACGCGACCGGTGCCGCGTCCCCCGGCCCGCGCCGTGGACCGCGCGTGGGCGACCTTGTCGTGCTCGCCTGGACGGCGCCGTGTGGCCGCTGCGCCGCCTGCCTCCGCGGCGAGGGCTGGCTGTGCATCTCCCCTGCGGGGTCCGGCCACCGGCGGGCAGCCGGCGACGTCCGCATCCGTCGTCCGGACGGGACCGCCCTCGGCGCGTACTCGGGGATCGGGACGATGGGCTCGGTCCAGGTCGTGGCCGCGGACGCGGCGATCCCGGTGGATCCGCGCACGGACCCAGCCGTCGCCGCGCTGATCGGCTGTGCGGTCACGACGGGCGTCGGAGCGGTGACCCGGAGCGCGCGCGTGCAGCCCGGCCAGACGGTTGCCGTGGTCGGGCTCGGCGGCGTGGGGCTCGCGGCCGTGCTCGGCGCCCGGCTCGCGGGCGCCCGCAGGATCGTGGCGATCGACCGTCTCCCGGCGAAGCTCGACCGGGCCGCCGAGCTGGGCGCGACCGACCTTCTGGTTGCGGGCGCCGACCCGAGCGAGACTGCGGCTTCACTGCGGGCGATCCGCGCGGGCTGGGGCGAGGGTCGCGACGGAGTGGACCACTCGTTCGATGCCTCCGGGTCGATCGCGGGCATCGAGACCGCACTGGCCGCGGTCCGGCCTGGCGGGACGACGACCCTCGTGGGCATGCCGCCACAGGCAGCCCGGCTGGAGCTGGACGTGTACTCGTTCGTCGAATCGGGCGCCCGGATCCTGGCCAGCAACTACGGGTCGGCCGTCCCCTCGGAGATCTTCATGGAGCTCGCCCGTCACTCGGTCGAAGGCTCGCTGCCGCTCGAGCGGCTGGTCGAGGAGCGGATCGGGCTGGCCGACGTCGCAGCCGCCTTCGAGGCGCTCCGCCGGGGCGACGGCGCCCGCCGGGTCATCATCTTCGCCCAGGGCTGAGTCCACGGTCGTCGCGCCGGGAGCCCTGGACGGGCTCCCGGTCGGGTCAGTAGATCGTCGCCGCCGTGGCTGGGATGCTCAGCGTGAACGCGCTGTCGGGGATCGGCGCATCCGGGCTCAGCTCCGTCGCCGTGGCCAGGCGGCTCAGGGCCGTGCCGTAGCGCTCCTCGAGACGGGCCACGACGCCGGTCTCGCGGTCGACTGCGAGCACCAGGCGGTGGTCCGGCCGGTCGCCGGCCATCTCGATCGCCCGCGGGTGGAGCGACTCGATGACGACGGCTTCCCGGCCCCCGACGAGCTCCGAGCCGACGATCCGGCAGGCCCCCGTGGCCAGCACGTTCTGGCAGTAGCCGGCCGGGTGCACGAACGTGTCCACGAGCGAGTTGGCCGGAAGGCCCGTCCGGGGGTGATAGGCGCGCGCCGTCCCGGGCAGGTCGCGGCCGTCGAGCCCTGCCACCCGTGGTCGCGACGGGCGGACGGTTCCCAGCCTGTGCCCGGCCCGCCAGGTCCGGACCGTCTCGCCGTCCAAGAGCCAGACGTCGTGGTTCGTCGGCGTCCGATCCTCCGGGCGGATGGTCGTGACGCGTGCGGAGCCCGGGTGCCGGAGCAACAGCTCGTGGAGCCGGACCGTCTCATCGCGCGCGACCCAGGTCCGCTCCTCGAGGCGCAGGCGGAGCGTCTCGAAGCGCAGCTCCGCGTCCCGCATGAACGAGAAGAGCGTCTCGACATCGGGCAGCCCCGCGGGCAGCTGGGCGATCTCCGGGTGGCGTTCGCCGTCTGCGCCCAGGCTGAGAGCGGCGGCGGCGGACCAGCGGGCGGTCGAGGACATGCGCGGCATTCTAACGTGCGGTTCCGCGCGCGCGATCTGGGGAGCGCGGTCGGCCCGCGTAGACTCAAGCCATGGAGCCAGCCTTCCCGTGAGCCGGCACGTCGCGGCCAACGGCCTCTCGGTCGCGTTCCACGTCGCGGGGAGCGGCCCGCCGCTCGTGATGCTGCACGGGGCTTCGTCGACGGGACGCGTGGATTTTGCGGCCCAGATCCCGCTCTTCGGCAAGGCCTTTCGCTGCTACCTGCCCGACGCGCGCGGGCACGCCGGCACGCGCTGGGATCCGGCAGCCGGCCTGCGCTACGGCGACCTGGCTGTGGACCTGGACGCGTTTGCCAATGCATGCAACCTCGGCACGTTCCACCTGCTCGGCTTCTCGATGGGTGGCGCCACGGCGCTGCTGTACGCGATGCGCCGCCCGGAACGGCTCCGGACCCTGGTGCTGGTCGGGACGTCGCCGGAGGTCGAGCCTCGCACCCACGTCATCCGCCACCTCGCCAACGTCACCCGGATCGAGGCACAGGACCCGGCCTGGGCCGACCGGCTGGCGCGGCGCCACGACCCGACCCAGGGAGAGGGCGCCTGGCGTCGCCTGATGCCCGCGATCATCGCGATGGTCGAGCACCAGCCCGGCATCCCGGCGGCCGATCTCCGCCGCGCCGAGGTGCCCGCGCTCGTCGTGGTGGGCGACCGGGACCCGTTCGTGCCGGTGCCCCAGGCGTGGCAGCTGGCTCGGCAGCTGCCCGACGCGCGACTGGCCGTGATCCCGGGTGCCGGCCACGAGGCGATGGCCCGCCAGCCGGGCATCTTCAACGAGGCGTGCGCGGCCTTCTGGCGATCCACCCAGGCGGTCGCCGCGGCCCGGGCCGGCCGGGTCGCCGCGCGCGATCCCGGCGCCGAGGTCCTGTGATCCGGCCCCGCGTCGTCGGAGTGCATCTCGACGAGCCCCGGGGATGGCGTGGATACTGTGCCGTGACGTGCCGGTCCCACCGGCGCGGCAGGGAGCGAGACGCGTGACCGAGGCGCTCGACGCGATGGGCCACTCCGGCACCGACCTTGTCGGGGTCGCCTACCCGGTGCGCCGGCCGGCGACCGGCGATGGCGACGAAGGTGCACGCCTCGACGGAGTTGCGCTCGTCACGCTCAATCGTCCGCGCGTGCTCAACGCCCTCAGCCTTGCGCTGCTGACGGATCTCGGCCGGATCGTCGAGACGCTCGACGCCGACCCGGGGGTCCGGGCGATCGTGATCACCGGGGCCGGAACACGCGCCTTTGCCGTGGGTGCCGACGTCGGCGAGCTTGCCGAACAGACCCCCGACTCGCTCGCCGAGGTCGAGGGCATCCGGGGCTGGGACCGGGTGGCCGCGATCGGCACGCCCACGATCGCAGCCGTCCGGGGATACGCGCTGGGGGGTGGCTGCGAGCTGGCGATGGCCTGCGACATGCTCGTGGCCGGGAGCGACGCGGTCTTCGGGCAGCCCGAGATCAGGATCGGGATCATCCCCGGCGGCGGCGGCACGCAGCGGCTCACCCGGGCGATCGGCGCCGCACGGGCGATGGAGCTGATCCTGACCGGCAGGCAGGTTCGCGCCGACGAGGCGGCCCGCCTGGGCCTCGCCACGCGGGTGGTCCCGGCCGAGGAGACGCTGGCGAGCGCCCTCGACCTCGCTGCCGAGATCGCGGCGCTTCCGGCGGGCGCGGTGCGCGCTGCGAAGGCGGCGGTTCGCGCGGCTGCCGAGCTGCCACTTGCCGGCGGCGTCCTCCACGAGCGGGAGCTCTTCCGGCAGCTGTTCGGAACGCCGGACCAGGCCGAGGGGATGCGCGCGTTCCTGGAGAAGCGACCCCCGCGCTGGGAGGGTCGGCAGTGACCGGCGTCTCGCTCGCCCCCGAGCACGACTGGGCGTCCGCGGCCGGGCTGGTCTTCCCGGTCCTGCGGCCGGCGGGCACCCTCGGCACGTTCCTCGACCGCCTGGCCACGCCGATGAGCGCTGCCGGGGACACCCAGCCGGTGATCGACCCGGGGCCGGCGGACCTCGTGGTCGCGTACGTGATCTCGGCCGTCGGGTTCGACGTCCTCGTCAACGGCGACCATCTCGCCGCCTGGTCGATTCCGCCGGCGGCGCTCCGCGAGACGGCGTTCCGGAACCTGGCGGAGTGGTCGGCCCGGGCTTCCTGGTCGGAGGAGGTCGACGGCATGCGACGCATCCTCTCGTCCGATACCGGTGACGGGTGGGACGCGTCGCGCATCCTGCTGCCGGAAGTGGTTGCCCATCTCGACTCGACGCTCGGTGAAGGCGGGGCCCGGGTGCTGGTGGGGCTTCCGGCGCGCCACCTCCTGCTGGCGGGAGCGCTTCACCCGGACGACCCGGAGTTCGGGCCGCAGTTCGCGGACTTCGTCCGGGACTACGCGGACGACTCGGACGAGGCGATCGACGTGCGCGTCTTCGAGCTGGTCGCCGGGCGCCTCGTGCTGTTCTCGGTAGCCGCGCCGCCCGGCTGACGCGTCGTCTCCAGGCTGCTCCTCAGCGGAACGCAGTGAGGGCGCGCTCGAACGCGGCGAGCGCGCGGGGCGAATAGAGCACGAACGTCACGCGCTCCAGCGGCGCGCCCGAGCGGAGCGACTCCGCGACCGTCCCGATCGCGATGCGCGCCGCGTCGTCGAGCGGATACCCATAGGCGCCGGCGCTGATCGCCGGGAGCGTGAGCGTGCGGGCGCCGAGCTCGGCGGCGATGCTCAGGACGGACCGGTAGGCGCCGGCCAGCTGGACCGACTCCCCGTGGTCGCCGCCGCGCCAGACCGGGCCCACGGCGTGGATCACCCAGCGCGCCGGGAGTGCTCCCGCGCCGGTCGCCACTGCGGTCCCCGCCGGAGTCCCGTACGAGTGGCGCGCCCGCAGCTCGGCCATGATCTCCGGGCCGCCGGCTTGATGGATGGCCCCGTCAACGCCACCGCCGCCCGCGAGTGCCGCGTTCGCCGCGTTGCCGATCGCGTCCGCGGCCACCGTCGTGATGTCGCCCTGGACGAGGACGAGCAGGCCTCCGCCGAACTGGTGCTCCATCTCGCCTCCGCCGGAGCCCGGCCGTCGGGACCCGGCCGAACCCGCCACAAACCGGCCAGACCCGGCCGGACGAGGCCATTCTGCGCCTGTTCGCGGCCGCCAGCCGCTCGATCGATGGGTCCTGGACGGCCGAATCTTCCATGTCTGCGCGATCCCGCCTATCCTGCAGCCCCCGGCACGAGGTCCGGGACGAGCGGCACCGGGCCGCCACGGCCAGTCAATGGGAGAGAATCCATGCGCCTTCGTTCATTCGCACCGCTCGCCGCCACCGCGGCCGTCGCCGTCCTCATTGCCGCCTGTGGCGGCTCCGCCACCGCTGCCCCGAGCGTCGCAACGCCGGCCGCGGCGGCATCCGTCGCCCCGTCGGTCGAGCCCTCCCCCTCGCCCGCGGCGAGCACGGCCGCGGCGGCGAGCGGCGCCCTCCCGAGCATCGGGCTCCCCAACCAGGACACGAACCTGGAAGCCGTGCTGCCCAGCACCTTCGGCGGCGTGAAGCTGCAGAAGATCAGCATGAAGGGCGCGCAGTTCCTGGGCCAGAGCACCAGCCCGGAGTTCAACAACGCGATGAGCGCGCTCGGCCTGACCACGGCGGACGTGAGCGTGGCCATCGCGGCCGACCCGACGGGCACGTTGGGCGTGACGTTCCTCGCGATCCGGTTCGCCGGCGCCGACAGCGGCAAGCTGTCGCAGGTCTTCCAGGCGGCCTCGCAGGCGTCGGGGGACGTCGTCACCTCCGTCAACCTCGCCGGCAAGGACGTCCTGAAGGCGAAGAGCTCCAACGGGGACCTCAGCTACTACTACGTGAAGAACGACACCGTCCTCGGCGTCACGGGTCCCAAGGACGACACCGCCGCCGCAGCGGCCCTCGCCGTCCTTCCCTGAGCCGTCCGGCCGCGGGGCGGGGCCGCAACCCGGCCGCGCCCCGCGGCGTGAACGTTCCCAATGGCCCCGCGCTGTCTCGATCGCCCAGCCCGGAACCTCCTGCCTGAGCCCAACCCGGATCGCCGCCGCCGCAGCCGCCCCGGGCGAGGCCACATCGGAGACACGCCTCATGCGCCGTCGCTTCTTGGTTCCGCTCGCCGCCTTCGGGGTGCTGGCTGTCCTGCTCGCCGCGTGTGGCGGCTCTGCCACCCCGGCCCCGGGCGCCGCGGCCCCGTCTGTCGAGCCGTCCGCCTCACCGGGGGCCAGCGCGGCCGCGGATGCGAGCGCCTCACCGGCAGCGAGCGGCGCCCTCCCGAGCATCGGGTTTCCCAACCTGGACGCGACCCTGGAAGCCCTGCTGCCGAGCACGTTCAACGGCGTGACCCTCCAGAAGCTCAGCATGAAGGGAGCCCAGTTCCTTGGGCAGGACCCGACCTCGGACATCACCACGGCGGTCACGGCGCTGGGCCTGACCACGGCCGACGTCAGCGTGGCGATGGCGGCGGACCCCACCGGTGCGATGAGCGTCACGTTCGCCGCCATCCGGTTCGCCGGCGCCGACAGCGCCAGGCTTCTCCAGGTCTTCCAGGCCGCCGCACAGGGGTCGGGCAGTCCCGTCACGTCGGCCAACGTCGGCGGCAAGGACGTCATCCGGTCGCAGGACACGGCCGGGGGGACCTTCAGCTACTTCTACGTGCGGAACGACGTGGTCCTGGCCGTCACGGCCACCGACGACGCGTCCGCCGCGCCGGCCCTCCAGCTCCTCCCCTGACGCATCCGTCGCGGGGGCGAGCCCGGCCTACAATCGCCGCATGCGCCGTGATCGTGCCCGCCCGCTCCGCGATGCCTGGATCATCGACGCCGTTCGGACGCCGATCGGGCGGTATGGCGGCGCGCTGGCAACGGTGCGGCCGGACGATCTGGCCGCGCTCGTCATCCGGGCCATCGTGGACCGGACGGGAATCGACCCCGTGAGCGTCGAGGACGTCATCCTGGGCTGTGCCAACCAGGCCGGCGAGGACAACCGGAACGTGGCGCGGATGGCTGCGCTGCTGGCCGGTCTCCCGGTGGAGGTGGCCGGCCTGACCGTCAACCGGCTCTGCGGCTCGGGCATGCAGGCGATCAACTCCGCCGCGCACGCGATCGCCGTCGGCGACGGGGACGTCTTCGTCGCGGGTGGGGTCGAGTCGATGAGCCGGGCGCCGTACGTGATGCTGAAGCCGGAGACGGCGCTGGAGCGAGGCACCCATGAGCTGGTGGACAGCACCCTGGGCTGGCGCTTCGTCAACCCGCGGCTCGACGCCCGGTACCCGACCATCAGCCTCGGCGAGACGGCCGAATGCGTGGCGGACGACTGGTCGATCTCGCGCGAGCGTCAGGACGCCTTCGCCCTCGCCAGCCAGCAGCGGGCCGCGGCCGCGATCGCCGCCGGCCGGTTCGATAGCCAGCTGGTCCCGGTCACGATCCCGCAGCGGAAGGGCGAACCGCTGGTGGTCGCCCGCGACGAGCACCCCCGTGCCGACACGACGGCCGAGGCGCTGGCCCGGCTGCGGCCGGCGTTCCGGGAAGGCGGCACCGTGACCGCCGGGAACGCCTCTGGCATCAACGACGGGGCAGCCGCGATCCTCCTGGTGGAGGCCGAGCGGGCCGTCGACCTCGGGCTGCGCCCGATGGCCCGGATCATCGCGACCGCCGTGGCCGGCGTGGACCCGCGCGTCATGGGAATCGGGCCCGTGCCCGCGGTTCGCAAGGTGCTGGAGCGGGCCGGCCTGGCCGTCGCGGACCTGGACCTCGTGGAGCTCAACGAGGCCTTCGCCTCCCAGTCGGTCGCGTGCATCGACGAGCTGGGACTGGATCCCGCCCGGGTGAACGTCAACGGGGGCGCGATCGCACTGGGACATCCGCTGGGCGCGTCGGGCGCGCGGCTGGTCACGATGCTCGTCCACGAGCTGGCCCGGACCGGCGGCCGCCACGGGCTTGCGGCCATGTGCATCGGGGTCGGCCAGGGGATCGCGACCGTCGTGGAGCGGATCGATGGCTGATCCGCAGCCGACTACGGCCGTGGCCGCTGCTCGCCCGCGCCGGCTGGCGGACTTCGCGAGGCGCCTGCGGATGGCGTCGACGCTGGCGAGCCGCGCCGCGCTCGCCCCCGTCTACCGCGCCTACACGGTCCGGCTCCGCGCCGAGGTGCTGGCGCGGCCGGTCCCGGAGCACGTTGCGCTGATCATGGACGGCAACCGTCGCTGGGCGCGCCAGCTGGGCGGCGGGGCCGGCCTCGGGCATCGGCACGGCGCCAACAAGGCGATCGAGCTCCTGGACTGGTGCGGCGACCTCGGGATCCGCGAGGTCACGCTGTGGGCGCTCTCGCTGGAGAACCTGGACCGGGCGCCCGAGGAGGTGGAGCTGATCACGGAGATCGCCCGCCAGACGCTGACCGCCCTCTCCGAGCGCGACAAGGTCAAGCGGCTCGAGATGAGCCTGCGAGTGATCGGCCGGCGCGAGCTCCTCCCGGACCGGCTCCGCGAGGCGGCCGAGCGCGGCGAGGCCGAGACGCAGGGTCGGCCGGGGCTCCGGGTCACCCTGGCGCTGGGCTACTCCGGCCGCGACGAGATCGTGGAGGCTGCCAGGGCCACGATCCGGACCCTGGTGGCGCAGGGCGTGCCGCCGGACCGGCTCCCGGACGCGCTCACCGCCGAGCAGCTGGAAGCGCACCTCTACACGCGCGGCTCCAGCGACCCGGACCTCATCATCCGCACCTCGGGCGAGGTCCGGCTATCCGGGTTCCTGCCCTGGCAGAGCGCCTATAGCGAGTTCTACTTCTGCGAGGCCTACTGGCCGGCCTTCCGCGAGCTCGACTTCCTTCGCGCCATCCGGACCTACCAGCTTCGCGGGCGCCGGTTCGGTCGCTGAGGCCCGGCGGAGCGCAGGTGGCCGCGCCGCCTCGCGCGACCGCCTGCCGACGCCGCGCCTCCCGGCCCGGTGGCCGATTTCGACGTCCCGCTTGTCGAAAATCGGCGGGACGACTACGATCTCCCTGCCTGTTCCCGCCCCCCTTCGTCCCAAGGAGGACGCTCCCCAATGATCGACAGCGGCTCGACCATCCTCAGCCTGAGCGACGTGGCCGCGGGCAAGCTCCGCGAGATCACCGCCGGCGAGGCCAACCCGAACGTCGGGCTTCGCGTCTACGTCTACTCGGGTGGGTGTTCCGGCTTCCGCTACGGGATGATGATCGAGGATGCGCCGACCGCCGAGGACCGGGTCCTCGAGTCGCAGGGGATCAAGGTCTACGTCGATACCAAGAGCATCGACCTGCTGGCCGGTTCCCAGATCGACTATGTCGACACGCTGATGGGGGCGGGCTTCACGGTCAACAACCCCAACGCGGTCGCGGCGTGCGGGTGCGGCTCCTCGTTCCGGACCGCGGAGTCCGAGGGCGCTCCGGGGGCCTGCCACCACTGAACCTCCGCCCCGCGCCGAGGCCACGTCGCGACCCCCGACGACACCCGAGCCTGCCGGCTCCGGGGCCTGCTGGCCCTTGACGCCGCGGCCGCGCCAAGCTGCTGATCAACGACGCCACGCGCGGACGACGGACCCGATCGCCTTGAGCGTGATGCGGCGCTCCGCCGGCTCACGAGTCTGCGCGCCGCCGACGCCGCCCGAGATGTCGCCTCCAACGAACAGGGCGCCTGAATCCCGAGTGAGGTCGGACCCGGCCGGGGCGCGCGTGGCCACGACGTCCGCGGGAGGCGAACAGATCCCTCGAGAGCCAGGTCCGCCCGACTTGTGACCCGCCGATCTCCGCCGTCTGTTCGCCGGGCGCGACTTCCTGTGTGATTGGGGGGAACCGGCCGTGCGGCCGTGCGATCGGCCCTTCGCCAGGCCTCGGCGCTGACGTTGTCCAGCGGCGCCGAGGCCACGTCGCGGCACCCGGGCTGACGCGTTCAGCGCTCGTCGATCTGGGCCATCCGCTCGCGCACGATCCGCGCCACGAGGTCGCTCGGGAGGCGATGCTCCGGCGTGAACCGGAGCGTGCCCTTGGCCGTGGCGAAGCCCGCGAGCTCGTCGCGATGCGCCTCGATCAGCCCTGCGCTCATCGGGAAGAACGAGCAGTGCGCCTTGAAGGCCGCATAGGAAACGAGCGCCCGCCCGTGGTACCGGAACGCCGGCATGCCGTAGCTGATCGTCTCCGCGGCCCCGGGAGCCGCCGCGGCGATCGTATCCCGGAGTGCCTGCAGCGCGGCTCGCTGCTCCGCCGGCAGCCCCGCGAGCGTCTCGTCGATCTGCGCCGTCGCGTGCGTCGGGTCCGTCATGCCGTCGCCTCCCAGGTCCGACTGGTCCGACTCGCTCAGCGCGCCTCGAACGAGCGCTTCGAGAGCCCGTAGAAATAGCCCTCGATCGTGAAGTCAGGCGCCTCGTCCGGCTTCGCGACCGCGCCCAGCGTCACGAAGATGGGCGCGAAGTGCTCGACGGTCGGGTGGGCGTAGGGCATGCCCGGCGCCTTCTCGCGGAACGCGAAGAGGGTGTCGAGGTCGCCCCGGTTCAGCGCCTCCGTCGCCCACTGGTCGAAGTCGATCGACCACTGGGGAGCGCCCGGCCGGCCAAGGAAGTAGTCGTGGACGAACGGCAGGCCGTGGGTCATGAACCCGCTGCCGACGATCAGCACGCCTTCATCCCGGAGCGGCGCCAGGCGGCGGCCCACCTCGAACAGGTGCCGCGGGTCGAGGTCGGGCATCGACATCTGGAGGACGGGGATCCCGGCGCCCGGGTACATCGCCTTGAGCGGGACCCACGCGCCGTGGTCGAGGCCCCGCGTCTCCCGTTCCAGCACGGGCTCGTTCGCGGGCATCAGCGCCGCGACCCTGGCCGCGAGCTCGGGCGCCCCGGGCGCGTCGTAGGTCATCCGGTAGTAATGCTCCGGGAAGCCGTAGAAGTCGTAGACGAGCGGGACCCGCCGCGTCGCGCTCAGGGCGATCGGCGCCGTTTGCCAGTGCGCGCTGACGATGAGGATGGAGCTCGGCCGCGGGATCGAGGCGGCCCACGAGCCAAGCTCGCCCATCCACTCCTCGTCCTCGAGGAGCGGGGGCGCGCCGTGCCCCAGGTAGATGGCCGGCATCGGCCGGGCGATCCGAGTCCCGCCCGCCGGGGCGGCCGGGGCCGGATCGGGGTTCGGGTGCAGATCGGCCATGCTGGAGCCCCCCTGTGTCGCGGCCGCTTGCGCGGCGGCTACTCGCTGAATCGCTCTTCCTTCCAGGGGTCGGCCTCGTTGTTGTAGCCGTACCGTTCCCAGAAGCCGCGGATGTCGTGATCCAGGAACTCCAGCCCGCGGACCCATTTCGCGCTCTTCCAGAAGTAGCGCTTCGGCACCACCAGGCGGAGCGGGTAGCCGTGCTCCGGCTCCAGCGGCTGGCCCTCGTAGCGGTCCGCCAGCAGCACGTCCGCGTCGTCGAGGACCTCGAGCGGCATGTTGGTGGTGTAGCCCTGCTCCGAGTGCACGAGGACGTGGGTCGCTTCTGGCCGCACCTGGGCCAGGTCCAGGATCGCCCGGATCGGCACGCCCTCCCAGGTCGTGTCCAGCTTCGACCAGCGCGTCACGCAGTGGATGTCCGCCGTCACCTGCGTCCGTGGAAGCGCCAGGAACTGGTCCCAGGTGAACGTGAGCGGCGCGCCGACCAGCCCGTGCACCCGGAGGTCCCACGATGCCAGGTCGGCCTTCGGGACGCTGCCGTAGTGGAGGACCGGGAACTTCTCGGTGAGGTACTGGCCCGGCGGCACGCGCGATGCCGTCGCGGGATCCTGCCCGCGGGAGCCGAAGAGGCGCTCGAACATGGAGTTCTCCGTGAGGGTGGCAGCATTCTCGCCGATGGAGGAGACGGGGTCCAACGGCCGTGTTCGATGAATCGTCCACGCAGGTCGGCGAGCCGTTACGCTTCGCCCATGGAGGTCCAGGTTCAGCACCCCGAGGACGCCGCCGCCCGCGAGGCGATGGCCGGCCACCGGATCGTCGTCGTCATGCCCGCCTACAACGCGGCCAAGACGCTGGAGCGAACGTACGCCGACATCCCGCACGACGTCGTCGAGCGGATCATCCTCGTCGACGACGTCAGTCGCGACGAGACCGTGGAGATCGCGAAGCAGCTGGGCCTGGACGTCATCGTGCATCGCCAGAACCGCGGCTACGGCGGCAACCAGAAGACCTGCTACGACGCGGCCCTCGAGATCGGCGCCGAGGTCGTGATCATGCTCCACCCCGACTACCAGTACGACGCGACCCGGATCCCGGCGCTCGTGGAGCCGATCCTCCGCGGGGACGCGGACCTCATGCTGGGCAGCCGCTTCCTGGGCGATCCGCGGGCGGGCGGGATGCCGACCTGGAAGTTCATCTCCAACCGCTTCCTCACGGCGCTGGAGAACTTTGCCTTCGGGCTGCGGCTCTCGGAGTACCACACCGGCTTCCGGGCGTATTCCCGCCGCCTCCTCGAGACCATCCCGTACCACCGCAACTCGGACGACTTCGTCTTCGACCAGGAGCTGGTCGCCCAGGTCGTGGCGGCCGGCGGCTTCCGGATCGGCGAGATTGCCGTCCCGACGCGCTACTTCGAGGAGGCAAGCTCGGTCGGTTTCCGCCGGAGTGTTGTCTACGGGTTGTCCACCCTCCGCGTGGTTGCCCGGTTCGTGCTCCACCGCGTCCGCGTCCGGCCCTCCCCGAAGCTGACGCCGCGCGCGCCGGGCGACTGAAGCCGGCCCGGCGGACCAGGACGCCCCGGCGCATGCGCCGATCGCTCCTGCGCGCCGGGATCGGGGTCGCGATCTCCGTCCTCTCGCTCTTCCTCGTCCTCCGCCAGGTTGACGTTGGCGCGGTTGCCCGCGTGCTCGGGAACGCGGCACCCGGCTGGGCCCTCGCGGTCTGCGCCTGCATCGCGACCGACGTCGTGTGCCGGACGGTCCGCTGGCAGGTGCTCCTGGCCCCCATCCAGCGCGTCCGGTTCGTGCCGGTGCTGGGGTACCTCCTCGTGGGCTACCTCGCCAACAACGTCCTGCCGGCGCGCCTGGGCGAGCTGGTCCGGAGTCACTACCTTGGCGACCGCGAGGGGATGAGCCGCGCCACGACGCTCGGCACCATCGTGGTCGAGCGCGTGGTGGACACCGCGGTCCTCGTCGCGATCGCCTCGGCCGCGATCCTCCTGCTCCACGTCCGGGGCATCGTCGCGAGCGCCGTCCTGGTGGGCCTGGGCCTCACCGGGCTGCTGGTCGTGGGCCTCGCAGTCGCGCTCGTGGCGCATCGCCTCCCCTATGCCGACCGGGCCCTGGCGGCCGTGGAGCGGTGGCCCTCCGTGGTCCGCCTGGCCGGCAGGCTCCGCGGTGGCCTCGCCGTGGCCGGTCGGCCGCGAACGGTCGCGGTCGCGGTCGGCTGGAGCCTGGCGGCCTGGGGCGCCACCGTCATCGGGTTCGCCGCCGCGGGCCAGGCGGTCGGCGTGCAGCTGACGTGGGGGCAGGCGGCCCTCCTGGCCGCCGGCGTGTCGCTCGCGACGGCCATCCCCGCGGGGCCCGGCTACCTGGGGACGTTCGAGCTGGCCGCGGTCCAGATCGCCGCGGTATTCGGGGTGGGCGCGGACCCGGCGGTTGCGCTCGCCGTGCTGGTCCACGCGGTCATCCTGGTCCTGACCTCGCTGGGTGGGGCGGTCGCGCTCCTGTCCCTGGGATGGCGCCGCACGCTACCCGGGGCGGCGCCGACCCGATAGAACGGGCTGGGAGTCGCCGAGCCCGCCGTTGCCGGCGGGCTCGGGAGCGCGGATCGGGCTGGCGGGCTAGTAGTTGCTGACCAGGCCCACCGACTTCAGCCAGGCCTTTGCCACGGCCGCGATGTCCTTCTTGTCGACCGAGACCTGCTTGTTCAGGTCGGTCAGGGTGGCCGTGTCCATCTTCGCCGACACGTCGTTGAGGATCTTCTCGAAGGCGGTCTTGTCCACCTTGGCGAGGAGATCGTTCCGGACGAGCGGCGCGATGTTGTCGGCCGGCTGGGTCTGCTTGTCGTCCGACAGCACCACGAAGCCATTGACCGCGATGTCCGGCTGCGTGGAGCAGAGCTCGGCGACGTCGATCGTCTTGTTGGCCAGCGCCTGGGCCATGGGCGTGTCGCATGCGGCAAGCGGGGTGATGTTCGTGGGGTCGAGCCCGTACGCAGACTTCAGCGCCGCCGCGCAGACCGCGTTGGTCTTGCAGTCGGTCGCAAGGCCCCACTTGAGCTGGTTCTGCACCGCCGTGGTGTCGCTGAGCTTGGCCAGGCTGAACTGGGCCGCGGTGTCCTTGCGGACCACGAACGCGTTCTGGTCTGCCGCCGGCGAGTAGTCGAGGACCGTGATGCCGCCACCCTTGGTCGCCATCACGGCCTGGAAGGCCGCCTCGTTGGCGGCCGGGTCGCCGGTCTGCTTCCCCGGTTCGTAGAACGCGAGGCCGCTGCCGATGTACTCGGGCTTGAGGTCGATCTGGCCGCTCTCGAGCGCGGGGGCGGAGACCTTGCGGCTCCCGATCCCGATGCCGGTCCGATCCACCGTGTAGCCGCCGGCCTCCAGGGCCTGGGCGTAGATCTCGGCCATGAGCTTGGCTTCGTAGAAGCCGTCCGATCCGACCTTGACGGTCGGCTTGCTGCCCCCTCCCGTCGAGCAGGCGCTCACGAGCACCAGCACCGACGCCCCGAGGGCGAGCACGCGGGTCAACCGCATTGGGTCGCCTCCCCCTGGTAATGCCCGTGATTGCCTGGCAGGCAGCATCGGGCCGAGTGGACGATACCAGCCCACGCCCGATCGCTCGGAATCCGTCCTCGCGCCCGCCGGGGCGTTACACCCCGAGCACGGGCGGTCCCGGCGCGATCCCCTGGGCAGGCTCGTTCCCGGTGTCGCGCAGCCCAGGCGTCCGGGCGAGCCGCTGCAGGAGGCCCACGCCCACCTCCGTCGCGATCGCCAGGGCCGCGACCAGCACGACGCCGCCGAACACCTGCCCATCGTCGTTCTGGGCGATCCCGTCCACGAGGAAGCGCCCGAGTCCGCCGCTGCCGAAGATTGCCCCCAGGGTTGCCGTCGCCACGACCTGGACCGCGGCGGAGCGGATCCCGCCGAGCACCACCGGGAGCGCCACCGGCATCTCGATCCGGGCCAGGATCTGGCGCTCGCGCATGCCCATCCCGCGGCCGGCCTCCACGAGGTCCCGGTCCACCTCCGCGATGCCCGTGCAGGCATTGACGAGGATCGGGGGCACGGCCAGCACGACCATGGCCACCATCGTCGGCAGGGTGGCTCCGCCCAGCACCGGGTCGATGAGCACCGTGACGGGGATCGCGATCGCGATGACCGCGAGCGAGGGCAGCGAGCGCCCGACGTTGGCGAAGCCCGCCGCGCCGGCCGCCCCCCGTCCCGTGTGGCCGATCGCGAGCCCCGCGGGGAGCGCGAGGAGCAGGGCGATCGCCAGCGAGATGCTCGCGATGAGCACGTGCTCGAGGAGCCGGTTCGGGATCCCCGCCTGGCCGGCCCACTGGGCGGGGTTCGTGAGCCAGGCCGCGGTCGCGGTCACCAGGTTCATGTGGCCGCCTCCTGCGAGCGAGCCCGGGCCCACGGCGTGATCCGTCGCTGGGCCCGGACGAACAGGAAGTCGGCGCCCAGCGCCAGGAGGATCGAGGGAAGCGCCCCGGCGTACATCTCGGTCAGGAAGTTGCCGCGGTGGTAGCCGTCGAGGATGAAGTAGCCCAGCCCGCCGAACGCGTCGCTGATCGTC
>DAITNC010000021.1:0-18254 GCA_036834865.1 Candidatus Limnocylindrales bacterium
AGCCTGCCGCCCGATTCCGTCGTCTACCAGACCAGCCAGGTCCGCGTCCGTCGCGTCCGCGACGGGTTCGAGGACTCCGACTTCGTGATCTAGAAGGAGACCCGTTCATGAAGGCAGATTCGATCCTCGCCACGATCGGTGAGACACCCCACCTGCGGATCAACCGCCTGTTCGACCCACGCGTGGAGGTATGGACGAAGCTCGAGAGGGCCAACCCGGGCGGCAGCATCAAGGACCGGATCGCGCTCTCCATGATCGAGGACGCCGAGGCCCGCGGGATCCTCGGTCCGGGCTCCGTGGTCGTGGAACCGACCTCGGGCAACACCGGGATCGGCCTGGCCCTCGTGTGCGCCGTGAAGGGTTATCGCCTGATCCTGTGCATGCCCGAGTCGTTCTCGATCGAGCGTCGCAAGCTGATGACGGGCTACGGGGCGGAGCTGGAGCTCACGCCGCGCGAGCTTGGCATGAAGGGCGCGATCGCCCGCGCCAATGAGCTGGCGGCCGAGATCCCGGGGTCCTGGATCCCGATGCAGTTCGAGAACCCGGCGAACGTCGAGGCGCACCGGCGAACGACCGCGGCCGAGATCCTGCGGGACTTTCCGGAGGGCCTGGACTACGTCGTGACCGGCGTCGGGACCGGCGGCCACATCACGGGCATTGCCGAGGTGCTCAAGCCGCTCTGGCCGAACCTCCGTGTCTATGCCGTCGAGCCGACGCTCTCGCCCGTGCTCTCGGGCGGCACCCACAGCCCGCACCCGATCCAGGGGATCGGCGCCGGGTTCATCCCGGGCGTGATGCGGCCCGAGCTGCTCGACGGGATCCTCCAGGTCGCGCCGGAGGACGCCATGGCGTACGCGCGCCGGGCGGCCCGCGAGGAGGGGCTGCTGGTCGGCGTCTCGTCGGGCGCCTCGCTGGCGGCCGTCGCACAGCTCCTCCCGCAGGTCGCCGACGGTGCGCGGATCCTCACCTTCTCGTACGACACCGGCGAGCGGTACCTCTCGGTCGACGCGCTCTGGGGCTGACGCCTGCCGCGTCGCGCCGGGCCGGCCGTCGTCCGGTCAGGGAGGGGCGGCCCCCGCCGGCTCGGGGGAGTCCTCCCAGTCGACCCAGGGGACGGGGTGCCCGGCCAGGTACGCCTTGACGGCCGTCCCGACGGTCGGGTGGAAGGCAGCGTCGCCAAGCCGCTCGTAGGTCCCGTAGGCCTTGAGCCGGTCCTTGACGTGCCCCTTCATCTCCGCGAAATGGAGCTCGATGCCGGCGCGTGCCAGGTCGGTGATCAGCTCCTCGAGCGCGTCGGCGGCCGTCGTGTCGATGTCCGTCACGGGCTCCGCGGAGATCACGAGCCAGCGCACGGGCGGATCGACGCCGCGGACGGCCGCCCGCGCACGATCACGAAAGAGTTCCGCGTTCGCGAAGAACAGGGGCGCGTCCCAGCGGTAGAGGAGCAGCCCCGGCACCTGCCGCGCGTCCGGGTGCCGCTCGACGTCGTGATAGCCCTTGTAGTTCGGGACGCGACCCAGGATCGCCTCGTGGGGCCGCCAGGCATGCCGGATGAAGTCCAGGAGCGAGAGGCCCACGGCGATCGCGATGCCGGGCAGGACGCCGACGACGACGACGCCGAGGAAGCTGGCGACCGACAGCCCGAACTCGGACCGGCGGAGGCGGAGCAGCCGACGAGCGCCGGCGAGGTCGAACAGGCTGAGGACGGCGGTGATGACGATCGCGGCGAGGGCCGTCGACGGCAGGTTGGTCAACAGGCCGGGTGCCGCGACGAGCAGGAGGACGATGATGCCCGCCCCCACCAGGGCGGTCACCTGCGTCCTGGCGCCGGCCGCCTCCGCGACCGGCGTCCTGGTGGCGCTGCTGCTGATCGGGAAGCCGCCGATCAGCCCCGAGGCGACGTTGGCGACGCCCAGCGCCGCGAGCTCGTGGTCCGGGTCCACTGACTCGCCCCGGCGGGCGGCGAACAGCCGGGAGATCACGCTCGTGTCGGTGAACGCGATGATTGCGATTCCGAGCGCGCCGGGGACGAGCGCCGGCAGGTCGGCGACGCTGACCGCCGGGATCCCGGCGGCGGCGAGGCCGCGCGGAACCGCGCCGACCACCGGAATCTGGCTCGCCAGCCCGAAGACCGTCACGAGGAGCGTGGCCAGGATCACCGCGATGAGGATGCCCGGGAGGCGGGGCGTGGCGTGGCGAAGTGCCAGGATCACGGTCAGCGAGCCGACGCCGATCAGCAACGCGGCCGGCACGACCCGGCCGTCGAGAACGCCCCGGACGATCCCGGTGGACTCGCCCAGGAAGTCGGGAGCGGAGACGGAGAAGCCCAGCAGCTTCGGGACCTGGCTCACGATCACGGTCAGGGCGATGCCGTTCATGTAGCCGACGCGGACCGGCCGCGACAGCAGGTCGGTCAGGAAGCCGAGGCGCGCCGCGGCCGCGGCGGCGCAGATGGCTCCGACAAGCAGGGCGAGCGCCGCGGCGAGCGCGACGGACCGCCCCGCATCGCCCCCTGCGAGCGGGACGATCGTCGCCGCGATGGGGGCAATCAGCGCCGAGTCGGGCCCCAACACGAGGATCCGTGACGGACCCACCAGGAAATAGGCAATCAGCGGTCCGACCGTGGCGTAGAGGCCGGCGATCGGCGGGAGGCCGGCGGCCTCCGCGTACCCCATGCCTGCCGGGACGAGGAGGGCCGACAGGACGACCCCGGCCACGAGGTCGGCGCGGAACGCCGCGGACCCGTACCCGCGGAGCGCGTCAACGATCGGGAGCCAGCGCCCGATGGCGCGACCGGCATCGCGCGGCGGGCTGGTCTCCGGCGGCGAATGGATCTCCGGCGGATCGACGGACACGCCTCCCCACCCTCGTGCAGCGCGGCGGTCGACCGGGCGGAGGATGCCGCGTCGCGGCCATTCTGCAACACGCAGGGGCCGGTCGGCCGGCCACGGTGGGGGCCCGGGCATCGCCGGCCACGGAGTCGCCGGATGCGCGAGCGCGACACTTGCGGGGCGCGCCCGCGGCGGTGAAGATGCCGGCGATGGCAACCCTCGACGCGCCGACCCGCACACCGGGCGCTCGCACCACGGAAGCGCCTCGCGGCGCCCGGCATCGTTCGGGTCGCGCGATGATCGCGATCGCTGCGCTCGTGCTGGGGATCGGGTCGTGCCAGCTCCCGCAGCCGCACCTGCCTTCGCTCCAGGTGGCCGCGATCGGGGCCAGCGCCTCGACGCTCGCCCACGTGGACCGGACCTGAGGGTGCGGCAGCCGGGATCTGCGAGAATCCCGGCGTGACCGATCGCGTCAGCGCGGGAATCCTGCTCTATCGCACTCGAGGCGAGATCCTCGAAGTGCTCCTGGCCCATCCCGGAGGGCCCTTCCACGCCACGAAGGACCTCGGCGCCTGGACGCTCCCGAAGGGCGAGGTGGAACCCGGCGAGGACCTCATCGACGTCGCCCGACGCGAGTTCGCCGAAGAGACGGGCCATGCCGCGCCGGACGACGGCGCCATCGCGCTGGGCACGATCCGGCAGCGGGGCGGCAAGCTGGTCCACGCGTGGGCGCTGCCCGGAGACCTGGACCCGGCCGCCGCGCGCAGCAACACGTTCTCCATGGAGTGGCCCCCCGGGTCCGGCCGCCTGGAGGCGTTCCCCGAGATCGATCGCGTGGCCTGGTTCGACCCGGTCGAGGCGCGCCTCCGCCTCAAGGACACCCAGGTCCCATTCCTGGATCGGCTGGCCGACTCGCTGCGCGGCTGAGGCGCCCACGCTGCTCGGCTCGGGTCGTGGCGCGGCTCGCGGCCGCCCGGGGCCCTCCCGGACCCGTGGATGGCAGCGCGGCTAAACTGGCACTCGAGCGTCCCTCCATCCGCTCGGAACCCTCTTTCGCCCTCGCCGGAGGCATTCGCATGTCCACGTTCACCGATTCGCTCATCGCCCAGGTCGCGAACGAGTTCACGGCATCGCAGCAGTACGTGGCGATCGCCGTGTGGTACGACGCCGAGACGCTGCCCCAGCTGGCAGGCCTCTTCTACCGCCAGTCGGTCGAGGAGCGTAACCACGCGATGATGCTGGTGCAGTACCTCCTGGACACCGGTGAGGCAGTCGTCATCCCGGGCGTGACCGCGCCGAGGACCGCATTCGCGGACGCCGTGGAACCGGTCGCCCTCGCGCTGGCCCAGGAGCACCGGGTCACGGACCAGATCAGCGCGCTCGCCGCCCTCGCGCGCGAGGAGCACGACCTGGTCGCGGAGCAGTTCATGCAGTGGTTCCTCAAGGAGCAGCTCGAGGAGATGTCGAGCATGGCCGCCCTCCTCAAGACGGTCGAGCGAGCCTCGACCTCGAACCTCCTGCTCGTCGAGGCGTACCTGGCGCGCACGACGGGCGGTGGGGCGGCCCCGGAGGCCGACGCGCCACGCGCAGCGGGTGGCGCGCTCTGACCCTATCGGGCCCGCTCGCGGGCCGCGCGAGAGGCGCCGGTCGCGCCGGACACAGCGGCGGGGTGCGACGGTCGGTCGCGATCCTCGGCCTGCTCGTCGGCTTCCTGGCGTCCGCGTGCGGCGGCCCCGCGGACACGGCCGGGACGCCGTCAGAGGAACCCTCGGCCGGGGCATCCGGCGCCGGTGCAGGGGCGACTCCGTCGGTCTCGCCGTCGGACGCCGGCTTCACGGGCGGAACCGCGACTGCGACCGTGACGCTCCCCTCGGGCACGTCGACGTATGCCGGTGGTTCCTGCGAGCACGGCGTCGGCGACGCGTGGGTGGCCGTCAACATCGGGGCACCGAACGGCGCCGAGTATTTCGGCCTGATCGCGGGGCGCAGCCCGTACAGCCCCACGGACGCCACGGCCGCGACCGGCGGCGGGACCCTGAAGGGCGACGCCGTCGTCGTGACGTACCGTCACGCCGGCGTGACGTTCGTGCTCGACCACGACACGGCGACGGTGGTCCTCGACGTGGACGTGTCGGGCGGCAGGTTCTCCGGCCACCTGGCAGACGGCACGACGGTGAGCGGCACGTTCGCCTGCTGATCGCTGCGGCTCGCGTCATCCGTCGGCGCGCACCTCGGCCAGCCGACGGGCAAGGAATGCGCGCTCAGTCTGGTTGCTGGCAAGGTCCAACGCCCGCCCGTAGGCTCGGGCCGCCTCGTCACGGCGTCCAACCCTGCGCAGGAGGTCGGCGCGGGCGGCGTGGAAGAGGTGGTACCCGTCGAGCGCGCCCTCGGCGCCAAGCGCTTCGACGAGGACGAGCCCGGCACGAGGCCCCTCGGCCATCGCCACGGCCACCGCGCGGTTGAGCTCGACGACCGGCGTCGGCACCTCGGCGACGAGCGCGTCGTACAGCCGGGCGATCGACTGCCAGTCGGTCTCGTCGGCCCGCCGGGCGCGGGCATGGCCGGCGGCGATCGCGGCCTGGAGCAGGTACGGCCCTGACCGGGTCCGGGCGGCGATGGCCGCCGCGAGGGCGCCGTCGACGAGCGCCAGCCCTTCCGCGATCTCGGCACGATCCCAGCGCCCGCGATCCTGGTCCTCGAGCAGGGCCAGGGCACCGTCCGTGCCGACGCGGGCGTCGCGGCGGGAGTCCTGGAGCAGGAGGAGCGCCAGGAGGCCGGCCGCCTCCGCCTGGCCGGGCATCAGCTCCCGGACCAGGCGCGCCAGCCGGATCGCCTCGGTGCAGAGCTCGCGGCGGACCAGCGCGTCGCCGGTCGTGGCGCTGTACCCCTCGTTGAAGATCAGGTACAGGACGGCGAGCACGCCGTCGAGCCGCTCGGGCAGGAGCTCGTCCGAGGGGACGCGGTAGGGGATCCCGGCATCCCGGATCTTCTTCTTCGCCCGGACCAGTCGCTGCGCGAGCGTGGCCTCGGGGACCAGGAAGGCCCGCGCGATCTCCGGCGTCGTGAGGCCGCCGAGCGTTCGCAGGGTGAGCGCGACGCGGGCATCCATCGCGAGAGCCGGATGGCAGCAGGTGAAGACCAGCCGAAGCCGATCGTCGGCGAGGCGGCTGTCGCTCCCCAGGCGCACGTCGTCCTCCTGTCCCCAGCTGCCGGCGAGCGCGTTCTCGATCTCGGCGAGCTTCACGGCCTGGCGGCGCGCCCGGCGGATCCGGTCGAGCGCCCGGTTCCGGGCCGTGGTCGTGATCCATGCTCCCGGGTTCCGCGGCACGCCGTCGCGCGGCCAGGTCTCGAGGGCGGCAACGAACGCGTCGGAGACAGCCTCCTCCGCAAGGTCGAAGTCCCCGACGATCCGGATGAGCGTGGCCAGGACGCGACCGGATTCCTCGCGGAAGACCCGCTCGACGTGCTCGCGAACGCCGTCAGGGATCAGCCGCCCGCTCCGGCGCCGGCGACATCCGGGATCTGCATGTCGAAGATCGGGCGCACCTCGACCGACCCGTAGGCGGCCCCGGGGCATCGGGCGGCGGCCTCCAGCGCGGTGTCGAGGTCGGGACAGTCCACGATGTAGTACCCGCCGAGGACCTCCTTCGTCTCGGCAAACGGCCCGTCGGTGGTCAGTCGCCGGCCGTCCTGGACGCGCACGGTGGTCGCCGCCGTGGACGGGGCCAGCGGGTCACCTGCCTTGTAGATCCCGGTGTCGATCATCCATTGCGTGTAGGCGTTCCACGGCTCCATGTCCGGCATCGGGGCGGCCTCTGCCGGCGCCATCTCGGGCCCGTAGATGAGGAGCATGTAGCGCATCAGGATCTCCCTTTCTCGGTCGGGCAGACGGCGAGTCTGCCGGGCTGCCACCCGCGGTGTCCGCGGGACCCTTTGCTGAGACGACGAACGGGGACGGCCCGGATCGACTGCGAACGCCATCTTCCGCGAATTCGCCGCGGCCGGGAAGAGGGCGGGCTGCGGGGCCGCGCGGACGCCGCAGGGAGGCCGCGACGAGACGGCGACGCGGGCCAACTGACGGCCACGCGGGCCGACGTGGCGTCACCTCGTATCCTGCGCAGCATGGCTCCACGCAGCGAGGTGATCCAGGTCGCCGGGCGCGACGTGACGGTGACCAACCCGGACAAGGTCTTCTTCCCGGCCCCGGGCGGCGAGGGCTCGCCCGCGGGTGGCGGCGTCCCGGCCCCGGGTACCGACACCCCGATCACGAAGCTCGAGCTGGTTCGCTACTACCTTGCCGTCGCGGACGGCGCGCTGCGCGGCGCCGGGGGCCGGCCGATGGCGCTGAAGCGCTACCCGAACGGCGCCGCGGGCCCGTTCTTCTTCCAGAAGCGCGCCCCGGAGTCGCGGCCGGCATGGATCCCAACCGTCACGCTCAGCTTCCCGAGCGGCCGGACCGCCGACGAGGTCGTGATCGAGGATGCGGCGCAGCTCGCCTGGGTGGTCAACTTGGGCTGCCTGGACCTCAACCCGCATCCCGTCCGGGCCGATGACCTGGATCACCCCGACGAGCTCCGGGTGGACCTCGACCCGGTGCCGGGCGTCGAGTGGGACGACATCCGCCGCGTGGCGCTCGTCGTGCGGGACGCGCTCGACGACGTCGGCCTGGTCGGGTGGCCCAAGACCTCGGGCAACCGGGGCATCCACGTGAACGTACGGATCGAGCGCCGCTGGAGCTTCCCGGAGGTTCGCCGGGCCGCGCTGGCGCTGGCTCGCGACGTGGAACGACGCGTTCCCGAGCTCGCGACCAGCCGCTGGTGGAAGGAGGAGCGCCACGGCGTCTTCATCGACTACAACCAGAACGCGAAGGACCGCACGGTCGCGAGCGCCTACTCCGTCCGGCCCCGGCCCGATGCCCGGGTCTCGACGCCGCTCACGTGGGACGAGGTCCCGGACGTCGATGCCTCGGCATTCACGGTCCGGACGGTTCCGGCACGTTTCGCCCGCCTGGGCGACCCGCACGCGGCGATCGACGAGCACGCCGGGAGCCTCGACGCCCTCCTCGAGCTGTCCGCGCGCCACGAGGCGCAGGGTCTGGGCGATGCGCCCTGGCCGCCGAACTACGCGCGGACGCTCGACGAGCCACCGCGCGTCGCGCCCTCGAAACGCCGGATGCCTTCGAAGCCGCTCATCGAGATCGGGCGCGCCGCGACGCAGGCAGAGGTGATGGCCGGCCTGTCACGCTGGAAGGAGCGCCACCCGGAGGCCTGGCCGCACCTGGCGCCGGCGGACGTGCTGATCGACGCCATGCGCGGCCGCTCCACCACGTGGACGCGGATCCGCCTGAACCTGGAGCACGTCCCGCCCGACCTGCGGCCGGACCAGGAAACCCTCGATCCCGACTACGATCCGTGGGCGGGCGTCGACTGGCCGGGCAGGCCGACGACGTGAGGTTCGGACCGCCGATGCCGACCGAGGGCCGGCGCGGCGGCGCCCGATAGCAGACTGGAGCGTCCCGTGGAGAAAGTCTACGAGCTCTACATCAAGACGACGCCCGAGCGCCTGTGGCAGGCGATCACGGACCCCGGGATCCGGTCCAGGTACAACTTCGGCGCCGGCCAGACCTCGGACTGGACGGCCGGTTCGCGCTACGAGATGGGCGCCCCGAAGGCCGCGGCTCCGCTCGGCGAGGGCGTGAACCTCGAGGTCGACCCGCCGCG
This sequence comes from Candidatus Limnocylindrales bacterium, assembly GCA_036834865.1. Taxonomy (GTDB): domain Bacteria; phylum Chloroflexota; class Limnocylindria; order Limnocylindrales; family CSP1-4; genus CTSoil-043. Next base: position 8,552 of record DAITNC010000021.1, read on the forward strand.
CCGGCTGGTCCAGAGCATGGTCGCGCTCTGGAGCGAGGACGTGAAGCGCGAGGGCGCCTCGAGGGTGACCTGGGAGATCCAGGCCATCGCCGCCGACTCCTGCCGCCTGACCGTCACCCACGACCAGCTGCGAGACGGCGCGAACGAGGAGCTCTACGGCGGCTGGCCGATGATCCTCTCCGGCCTGAAGACGTGGCTCGAGACGGGCGAGGTTCTCACCACGCCCGGATCCCTCCGCTACGGCTGAGGAGTCAGCTGCGCTCCGTCAGCCGCGGCGGAAGTGGCCCCCCCCTCGGACGAGCGCGAAGACCGTGACGGCGTAGCCCAGGAACACGACGAGGACGACAAGGACGCCGGTTCCGGCCGAGCTTCCGTCGGTGCTGCCCAGCGAGCCGAGCGACGCGAGCAGCGCCAGCCCGGTGAAGATCGCCCCGATGATCCCGACGATGAAGCCGAGGGCCCGACCCCAGCCGCGCCGGAACAGCATGCCGAACGCCCCGAAGATCTCCAGCAGGGCCCAGACGATCACCACCACGGCAACGCCCGCGATGAACCCGCCGAGGGCCCCGAAGACACCAGTGCCGGTGTCCGTCGTCCCGAGCTGGCCGAGCACGGTGCCGCCGAGCATCAGGATCGCGCCACCGAGGGCTGTCAGCACCCCGACAAGGAGCAGGAAGAGCGCGGCGATGATCACGAGGCCGGACACCTTGCCCGGTCCCTGGGCGACGGCGGCCGGCATGACCCACCCGGTCTGGGCCGGTTGGGGCTGCACCCACCCAGACTGCGGTGCGGGCGGCGGCACCTGGTCGGGTCCTCCGGTCGACGGGTACTGCGGCTCGGTCACGTTCCCCTCCTTGCGATGCTCGCGGTCGCCCGGACTCTAGCAAGCCGGGCGGGCCGGGGGAAGGGGTCAGGGCAAAGAGGACGGCGCCGGAGACGGGCGCACCGACGTCCCCGGCGAGGGGCTCGGCTTGGCGGGCGGGTAGAGGGCCGCGACGAGATAGCGGATCACGTCATCGCCGGTGAACAAGTCGCGGTTGAAAGTCACCGCCACGCTGACCTGCTGCTTCGGAAGCCAGCGGATGGCGGCCCGCGTCCCTGCCAGCGCCCCCGTGTGCCCGACGGCGATGAACCGCCCGTCGATCTTGACGCGCGACACGCCCAGGCCGTACGCCAGGGCCGCGTACCGAACGATCTCCGGGTCGAAGGTGAGCATCTGGGCGAGCGAGGCGGGCGTGAGGACGTCGCCGTCGTAGAGCGCCCGCGCCCAGCGGGCAAGGTCGCTCGTGGTGGACGCGATCGAGCCTGCCGAGAATGCCGCGCTCGTCACCGCCGTGAACGGCGCGATGGTGCTGCCGTCGCTCAGGTCCTTGGGCAGGATCCGCCCGGCGAAGCCGACGAACATCTGGTTGGCATGGGCCGGGGCCAGCGAAGACGTCCCGACGCCCTGGACGTACGTCGAGGTGAGCCCCAGCGGCACGAAGAAGTCGCTTCGCACCTGCTCCGCCCACGGTGCGCCCCCGGCGCGCTCGGCCACCAGGCCCAGAAGCACGTAGTTCGTGTTCGAGTAACCCCAGCCCTTCCCCGGCGCGAACGCCGGCTTCCCGACGAACGGCAGGACTTCATCCGGCGTCCAGACCCGCAGCTTCGCGCGGTTCAAGGCGGCGTCGAACTTCGGGTTCTGGAAGAAGTCGGCGAGGCCGCTCGTGTGCTGGAGCAGCATTCGCAGCGTGATCCGGGCAGCGTTCGGGTAGTCGGGGAGCCAGCGCGACAGCGGGTCGTTGATGGAGAGCCTGCCTTCTTCGGCGAGCCGCAGGATCAGCGCGGCCGTGAACGTCTTGGTCACGCTCGCGATCGCGAACGGCGTCTCCGGCGTCACCTTTGTCTTCGTGGCTGTCTTCGTGGCCACGACGGCGTCGCCGGAGACCCCGGTCCACGTGCGCCCGTCCGCGAGGATCACGGTCGCCTCCACCCCCGGGATCACCATCGACTTCCGGGCTGCTTCCAGGGCGCGCTGGAGCGTCGCCGCCGTCGCGGCGTCAACTGGGAGCCCGGCGGGCAACACGATCGCGGGGGTCGGCGCTGCGGAGGACCCGGGCAACGGCGCGCCGGCGGGGACGGAGAGTGCCGGCGACGCGCCGGGTCCGCCGGCCGGCAGCGCCGGGGCAGCCGGGGGCGCCCCGCCCGCCTGCCCCGTGGATCCGCCCGGCATGGTCGCCATCACGGCGGCCACGCCTCCGACGGCGAGGATGAGCGCGAGCGCCGCCCCGGCGAAGAGTCGTCGGCGACGCGTCCGGCGCCCCTGGATGGACCACGCCTGCGTCATCGGCCGCCCGGCTCCGGCCCGAAGATCTGGGCCAGCTCGTACGGCGGCGTTGCCTCCAGCTGATCGTACCGGCAGCCGCCCGGGCTCCGGTCGGGCCGCCAGCGGACGAGACGGGTCGCGTGGCGGAACCGGTCGCCCTGCAGGTGGTCGTAGGCCACCTCCGCGACGCGCTCGGGCCGGAGCGGCTCCCACGAAAGGTCCTTGCCCCGGTTCCAGCGCGACGCCGCGCCCGGCATCCGCTGCCCGGGCACCGCCTCAGCCAGCTCCGGCGTCGCCCACTCGCGCCACGGGTGCCCTTCCGGCGCCCCCTCGCGGAGCTGGGCCAGGTCGCCCACCAGCTCGCGCCGCCGGGCCGCCGTGAACCCGCTGGCCACCCCCGCGTGATGAAGCGTGCCGGCGGCATCGTGGAGCCCGAGGATGAGCGAGCCGACGCCGACGTCCACCTCGTCCTTGTGCCAGCGGAACCCGGCTACGACCACGTCCGCGGTCCGGGCGTGCTTGACCTTGGCCCAGCCACGCTTGCCGGGCTGGTAGGCGCCGTCCAGGCGTTTTGCGATGACGCCGTCGAGACCGGCGCCTTCGAACCGGTCGAACCAGTCACGTGCACGCGCCACGTCCCGGGTGAGCGGCGTCACGTGCACGCTCGCCACGCCGGACCGGATACCGCCCGTCAGCGCCTCCCGGCGAACGGCGAACGCCCGGGTGCGCAGGTCCGCGTCGCCCATCGCGAGCAGGTCCCACGCCACGAAGCTCGCCGGGGTGCGCGCGGCAAGCAGGCGGACGCGCGACTCGGCGGGATGGATCCGGAGCAGGAGCGCGTCGAAGTCCAGCCCGTTCGGTCCGGCGATCACCACTTCGCCGTCGACCACGGCGCGGGCTGGAAGAGCGGCCAGGAGCGGCGCGAGCAGCTCGGGGAAATACCGCTCCAGCGGCCGCAGGTCTCGACTCTGAAGGACCAGCTCGTCACCGTCGCGGAAGACGATGCAGCGGAAGCCGTCCCACTTCGGCTCGTAGGCCCAGCCGTCGCCCTCGGGCAACCCCGTGAGCGGGGCGGCGAGCATGGGCTCGAGCGGCGGGTCGAACGGCAGGTGCATCGCCGGATTATGGGGCGGAGCGGCCCGGAGGGCAGCGACGGCGGGGACGCTCAGGCGGGCTCGTAGGGCGGGTACTCCGGCCACCAGATCGCGTCGTCCACCGCCGACTCGGCATCGGCGCGCCCCTCGTCTCCGGCACGAAGCGGCACGCCGTCCACCGTCCCGAACGACAGGACCGTCGCGACGGCGATCTCCCGGGAGATCGACCGGAGCTCGCCGATCGGCGGGTAGAGCGATCCCGCCGCGAGGCTGGCATCCGACACCAGGCTGGCCAGCGTGTGCGCGGCAACCAGGAACTGGGCGTCGTCGATGTGGCGCGCGCCCGCCACGATCGCAGCCAGCCCCACCCCCGGGAAGATGAACGCGTTGTTCGCCTGCCCGATGCGGCGCGCCTGTCCGTCCACGACGACCGGATCGAAGGGGCTGCCCGTCGCGACGAGGGCGCGACCGTCCGTCCAGGCCAGCACGTCGGCGGCGGTCGCCTCGCAGCGCGATGTCGGGTTCGAGAGCGGGAAGACGATCGGGTGCGGGCACGTCGCGGCCATCGCCCGAAGGATCGGCTCGGTGAACGTGCCCGGGGTCGCCGTGGTCCCGATCAGGACCGTGGGCCGAACCGCGCGCACGACGGTCAGCAGGTCCGCGCCGGCCTCGAGACCGTGCGAGGCGAGCTCGGCGGCGCTGTGCGCGAACTCGCGCTTGTCCGCGTCCAGGCCCGGGCGCTCCCGGCCCAGGAGGCCTTTCGAGTCCAGGTGGAACAGCGAGCGCCGGATCTCCGCCTCCTCGACGCCGGCCTTGACAAGCGCCACCCGGACCAGCCGTGCGATCCCGATGGCGGCCGCGCCGGCTCCGAAGAAGACGATGCGCTGGCCGCGGAGCGACTCACCGAAATGGCGCAGGCCGGCCAGGATCCCGGCGACCACGACGGCCGCCGTGCCCTGGATGTCGTCGTTGAAGGAGGGCAGCACATCCCGGTAGCGATCCAGGATTCCGATCGCGGTGTGCTGCTTGAAGTCCTCCCACTGGAGGATCGCCCGGGGGAAGACGGACTGGACGCCGGCGACGAACGAATCGACGAACGCGTCGTAGGCCGGCCCGCGAAGGCGCGGGTGTCGCCACCCCGCGTAGATCGGGTCGCCCAGGAGCGCCTGGTTGTCGGTCCCGACGTCCAGCGAGATGGGCAGCGTGAGGGCCGGGTAGATCCCGGCGCCGGCGGTGTAGATGGCGAGCTTGCCCACCGGGATCCCCATCCCGCCTGCCCCCTGGTCGCCCAGCCCGAGGATCCGCTCGTTGTCGGTCACGACCACCAGCCGGACCTCCTGCTGGGCCGCGTTGCGGAGAAGCTCCGGGACGCGCGCGACGTCTCCAGGCGTGATCCACACGCCGCGCGGACGTCGGAGGATGTGGCTGTATTCCTGGCACGCCCGCCCGACGGTGGGCGTATAGACGATGGGGAGGAATTCCTCCAGGTTCTCGGCCAGGAGGCGGTAGAAGAGCGTCTCGTTGCGGTCCTGGAGGGCGGCGAGCCCGATGAAGCGCTCGAGAGCGTCCTCCTTGCGACGGACGTGCTCCAGCTCCAGGCCGAGCTGCGCCTCCAGGCTGAGGACGTTCACGGGAAGCAGGCCGTGCAGCCCGAACCAGTGGCGCTCCTCGTCCGTGAACGCGCCGTCCTTGTTGTAGAGCGCCCGGCCGAGCAGCGAGCGACCCCGGAACGTGATGCGGAGCGGGCGGAGCGGGCGGCGCGGTTCGGGCAACGCCGGGACGGATGCGGACGAGGCAGTCATCGGCCGAGCGTACGCGACCCGGTCTGGCCCTGAGAGTGCCGTCTGCACCAAAGCCGTGCGGCGGGTGGCAGGGTGCGGGCGGCCGGAACAGGCGCCGGCGCCTGTTCCGGCCTCAGTGGGCCACGACCACCGTCACGACCGTGCTCGCAACCACGTGCGGGGAGACGTCGCCGTCGCGCCCGCCTTCGGCCTGGGAGTCACGGCCCGACCCGAGGACGATCGTGTCGAACCCACCTTCCGCGGCAATCTGCTCGATCCTTCCCGCAGGATCGCCCGCGGGCTCCAGGAACTCGACCTCGAGCCCCATCTCCTCGAGCAGTCGCTTCGCTTCCTGCAGCTCCCGGGCATGGGCGCTGGTGATCTCCCACGGATCGCCACCCTGGCGTACGACCCCCTCGGGCACCACGCTGACGACGCTCAGCGGTGCGTGGAACGCGCGGGCAAGCTCGCCCGCAGTCTGGAGCGCACGCCGGGCACGCTCTCCGCCGTCATAGGCAAGGAGAATCTTCTTCATCGGCTGGCTCCGTTGTCAAGCTGGCCTGGGAGCCGGTCGGCTCGACTGCCGGGAATCCTCGCCGGAAGCCCGGGGAGCAGGTAGACCGATTCGGCGCGATCCCGGGGGCCGCTCGGATCGGGCAACGGGCCATGGGGCAGGGTGATCAGGTTGGCGCGCCGCCCGCCCCGCCTGCCCCGGCCGGGCCGGCGGCGCGCGCGGTGTCGGCCAGGTCGCCCGTGAAGTAGCGCTGGAGCGTCGGGGCCAGGGCGCGCACAAGGACCTCGGGCGGCGCGGATGCCAGCGGCTCGACCGCCACCACGTAGCGCGCGAGCGCGAGCCCGATGAGCTGCGAGCCGGCCAGCGTCGCCCTGAGGGCGGAATCCGGCTGGTCGATGGCGCGAGCGAGCGCGAGGAACGGGCCTTCGGCCAGCAGCTGGCGGAGCATGGCCGCCGCGACCGGGTCGGTCGTCGCCGAGCGCACGACGCCCAGCAGCAACGGCCGGACGGCAGGCGTCTCCCAGAGCTCGAGCACGAGCCGGACGAACCGCTCGCCCAGCTCGTCGCGTGGTCCGTCGAGGAGCCGGGGCACCATGGTGGGCAGGTCGAGCGGGAACTCCATCGCCGCGAGGAACAGCTGCTGCTTGGAGCCGAAGTAATGGTGGACGAGGGCGGGGTCGACCCCCGCCCGGGCGGCGACGTCGCGGATCGTCGCGCCATCGAAGCCGCGGTCGCCGAAGCTCGTCCGCGCTGCCTGGAGCACCCGCGACCGCGTGTCGCCCGAGCCAGGTCGCCGCCCCGTCCGCCGCGGCGACGTCCTCGCCGCGCCGCTCATACCACGTCGCGGCGGATCGTGAGCGCCGCGATGGTCGCGAAGAAGACGGCGACGATCGCGAGCACAGCGAGATCGAGCTGGAGGGCCGCGACGCCCAGGTCCGCGCCGCGGATGAAGACCTGTCGCAGCCCGTCCACCGCGTAGTTGAGGGGCATGATCGCCACGAGGGGCCGGAGGATCGAGGGAAGGGTGCTGACCGGGAACAGGACCCCCGACAGGAGGAACTGCGGGGCCAGCACGATCGGGATGAACTGGATGATCTGCAGCTCGGTCCGGGCGAACGTCGAGAGGAAGATCCCGAGGCTCACGGCACCCACGGCCAGGAGCACGACGACCAGGAATGCCAGCACGGGGCTGCCGTTCACCGCCACGCCGAGGCCGATGGAGAACGGCGGCAGCGGGCCGAGGGCAGGAACGTGGAGCGAGCCCAGCGCCCACAGCATCAGCACCGCGACCTGGATCGTGGCGAACAGGCCGAACCCGAGCGTGTACCCGAGGACGACCTCCCCGCGGGTCACCGGCGTCGCCATCAGCCGCTCGAGGGTGCCGCCGGTCCGCTCGCGGAGGAAGCTCACGCCCGTGAGGATGTACACGAAGAAGTAGGCGAAGAAGCCGACGATCGCCGGCGCGAAGGTCGTGATTGGGTCGTCCGTCGGAGTGCCGTACACGGTCGCGTGCCGGACGACCGGGAGGGCCGCACCCGAAGCGCTGCTGGCGGCGGCCAGCACCGCTCGCTGGACCGCGGCGACCTGGCTCGCCTCGCCCGACGGATCAAGGCCGTTCGTGATCACGGTGATGGCCAGCGAGCTCCCGGACGCCGCGTCGATACCGATCACGATCCCGACCGACGCCGTCGCGTCCGCGATCGCCCCGCGGGCGGCGGCCTCGTCGGCGACGTCGCTGACGGTGGCGCCGCCCTGATCGAGCGCGCCGCCCAGGGCGCTGCCGACCAGCGCGCCGCGCGGGCCGGCCAGGTTGACGACGACCGCCGTGACCTGGGGCGCCTGGCTCTCGCGCAGGATGAAGGTCACCAGCCCGGTGATCACGATCGGCGCGATGAACAGGAGAGCGAGCGAGGGGCGGTCGCGCCGGATCTCCGAGACCACGCGCCGGAACAGGGCGAGGACGCGACGGCGGCTCATCGCGTTACCTCCACGTCCCCGCCAAGACGGAGGAACGCCTGCTCGAGGTCGGCCGTCGCGGCTTGAGCCCGGATCTCCCCGCCGGTGCCCCGGGCGATGACCTTGCCCGAGCGCACGAACAGGAGCTCGTCGCAGCGGTCCGCCTCGTCCATGACGTGGCTCGAGACGACGATGGTCGTCCCCGCGTCGGCCAGGGCCCGGAAGTGGGACCAGAACTGGATCCGCAAGAGCGGATCGACCCCGACGGTCGGCTCGTCGAGGAACAGGACCGGCGGCCGATGGATGAGGGCGCAGGCGAGCGAGAGCCGTCGGCGCTGGCCGCCGGACAGCGTCCCGACGATCGATCCCCCGCGGTCGGCGAGGTCCACCACGCGGAGCGCGTCGGCCGCGGGTTCGTCGCCGTCCACGCCGTAGACCGCGCCGAAGAACCGGACGTTCTCGCCGACGGTGAGCGCCGTGTACACCCCGTCGGCCTGGGTCATGTAGCCGATCCGGCTCAGGTTCGGGCGGGACGGCATTCGGGTCCCCAGCACTTCCGCCCATCCCGCGCTCGGATGGGTCAGCCCCGTCAGAAGCCGGATCAGGGTTGTCTTGCCCGAGCCATTGGGCCCGAGAAGACCGTAGATCCGGCCCGGGGCGAGATCGAAGGTGACGTCGTCCACGGCTCGCAGCGACCCGAACGACTTGGCGAGCCCGAGGGCGCGGATCGCGGCGGTAGCCTCGGCGCCTGCCACTCGTGGCGCTGCCTGCGACACGATCGGCCCTCCACTTCCCCACGGGTGCGGCCGAATCCCAGCCGTCCGGTTCACCGACTGATGAATTCTACGCCCGATGACTTCCGTGTCAACGGGCGTCCCGAGCCCGGCGGCCCACCCCGTGGCTGCCCGCGGTGTCATCCTGCGCCCATGAGCGAGATGGCGGCCCGGTACGATCTGCGGGCGCGCTGCTACGCGCGCTGCTGGGCACCGGTCCTCGCGCCGTCGGCGACCGCCCTGCTCGACGTGGTCGAGCCGGCGGCCGGGGCGGCGCCGATCGGGCGCCTCCTCGATGCCGGGACGGGTTCCGGGACGCTGGCGCTGGCCGCGATCCGGCGCTGGCCGCACGTGCAGGTGACCGGGCTCGACGTCTCGGCGGGGATGCTCGCGCGTGCGCGCGCCGCCGCGGCCGCCGAGCTCGGCCCGGGCAACCTGGCGCGGCTCTCGTTCGTGGAGGGAGGCATCGCCGACCCGGAGGGGGCGGGCCTGGCGCCGGCGTCGATCGACGCGGCCGTCTCCTCGTTCGTGCTCCACCTCGTCCCGGACCGCGCTGCTGCTCTGGCCGGGTTGCGGCGCGTCCTTCGACCCGGCGGCACCCTCGCCGTCCTGACCTGGGCGCCCGAACCCACCCCGTGGGCGCCGGAGACGGCGCTCGAGACCGCCCTCGCGGAGACGCTCGCGGGCACGGGCCGGGCGGAGCCGGTCGCCGGCGAGGATCCGCGGGCCGGGCCGATGGAATCCGCAGTCGCGGCCCGCGCCGAGCTGCGCGCGGCTGGCTTCACCGACGTCGACGCGTGGGAGCCGACGCTCCACCACCCCTTTGGACGAGCAGAGGCGAGGGCGATGCTCGTCGAGTACGACCGTGCAGCCGAGCTCGACGCACTGGCGCCGGCCGAGCGCGTGGCGGTCCTCGCCGCGTTCGACGCGGCGCTGGCCCGGCTGCCGGACGACGTGTTCCCGTGGGACGCACCGCTCGTGGCGGCTCGCGGGGTCCGGCCGCCGGACGACTGACCCCGGCGTTACTCGGCGACGGCGCCCTCCGCGGGCGCGGCGACCGGAGCCACCTCGGCCTCGACCACGGTCGGCTCGACCTCGACGACGCGCGGCGCCAGGACCCGGAAGATCACCTCGTCCGGATCGTTGAGGATGGTCGCGCCGGCCGGGACGGGCAGGTCGCGGACGGCGATCACCGCGTCGAAGTCGACGAGCGTCGTGATGTCCACCTCGATGAACTTGGGGAGGTGGTCCGGGCGGGCGCGGACGCGGACGTGGTCCAC
>DAITNC010000022.1:0-17716 GCA_036834865.1 Candidatus Limnocylindrales bacterium
ACATCGAGATCAGCGCGATCGCGCCGTAGGGCGAGTTCGCCGTGTTCGGGAAGGACGGGATCAGCAGCCCGGAGACCGCAGCCCAGCCCAGGAAGAGGATGCCGAAAAAGACCTTCGCGTTCGGGCCGGTGATCGCGCGGACCCAGCCGATCGAGCCCGTCTTCCGCTCGGGTGAGATCGCGGCGCGCAGGAAGATGGTCACGAAGGCGCCGGCGACCAGGATCGCGAGGCCGAACTGGATCGGGTACTGGATCGCGGTGACGAACAGCTGCACCGGGCGCCTCCGCGCGGGGAGCGGGCGGGATGGACGGGCGGAGAATAGCAGAGGGGCGCGGTGCCACACCAGCGGGGTGCCGGCCGTCGCGACGCAGCGACATCGGGTCCGGGTGCATCATGGGCGGGCGTCCGCACCCTGACGCGGGACCCCGCAGCCCGCAGCTGCCAGCCGGGAGATCACCTCGTCGATGAAATCGATCCAGCTCGCGTGGCGGCCCGGGACCGCGCGGTTCGAGGCCACCGGCCGCAGCGGCACCCGGATCGCGTTCGAGGCGCCCGGCGAGCCCGCGGAGATCCCACTCGATGGCGGGCCGCACGGTCCGGAGGCTGGTCCGAGCCCGGCCGAGCTGCTCCTGGTTGCCGGCGCCGGCTGCGCCTGTTGGGACGTCGTCGAGATCCTCCGCAAGCAACGCCAGGACCTCGTGACGATCGACGTGACCGTGGACGGCGACCAGCAGCTCGATCCGCCGTGGACCTTCCGCCGGGTGGAGCTGCGCTTCACGGTCCGCGGCCGGAGCCTGGACCGCGAACAGGTCGAACGGGCAGTCGAGCTCGCCGTGGAGCGCTACTGCTCCGTGCTCTCGACGATCCGCGAGGCCGGGCCAGTCACCTACACGACGCTCGTGGAGGAGGCGCCGCCGGCCGGCGAGGCCTGACGCGACGCCGCGGCACCGCCGACCAGCAAGATGCCAGGCCACGCGCAGCACCGCGTTGATCCAGATCCGGACGGCCGGGCGGGCCGAACCGGGCCTGTGACCGCATTCGAGCGACTGGGCCAGTTCACGTACCGCCGACGCTGGTGGGTGCTGGCGGCGTGGACGGTCCTCGTGCTGCTCGCGATCCCGTTCGCGCCGCGGGCGCCCGGTGCGTTGCAGGCCGGCGGCTTCTCGCTGGACAGCCTGGAATCCGCGCGGGCTCGGGCGACGCTCGTCTCCGAGCTCGGCGCGCCGCCCTCGGCGCTCGTCCTCGTCTACGAGTCGACGGGAGCAGCGCGGGCAGGTGACCCGGCCTTCGAGGCGGCCGTCCGCACGGCCACGGCCGGCGTCGCCTCGGCGCCGTACGTCCGGCAGGTCCAGAGCCATCTCCTGGCCACGAGCCAGGTCTCGGCGGACCGGCGGGTCGCGTACGACGTGGTCCTGCTCGACATTGCCCCGGACAACTCGCCGGCCGCGCTCCCCGGCATCTCCGCGGCGCTCCGGACGGCGCCGGGCGTCAGCGTGGCGCTGGCCGGCGGCCCGGCCGTCTACGGCGACATCCAGGTCGTCTCGGAGGCCGACCTGCGCCGCGCAGAGCTCGTGAGCCTTCCGCTGGCCGCGATCGCGCTCGTGCTCGTCTTCGGGTCGTTGGTCGCGGCAGGCGTCCCCCTCCTGATCGGCGGCGCGGCAGTCGTGACGTCGCTGGCCGTGATCTTCGGGCTCGCCAGCATCACCCCGATGAGCATCTTCGTGCTCAACCTGGCCACGCTCCTCGGCCTCGGCCTGGGCGTCGACTACTCGCTCCTGATGCTCAGCCGCTTCCGCGAGGAGCTGGCGCGCCGGACGCCCGCGGGGGTGCGCGCAGACGCCGACGCCGTCGAGGCCGCGGTGCGGGTCACGGTTGCCACTGCCGGACGGGCGGTCTTCTTCTCCGGGCTGACGGTGCTGCTGGGCCTTCTTGGCCTCATCCTCTTCGAGTTCATGATCCTGCGCTCGGTCGGGATGGCCGGGGCCCTGGTGGTGGGGATCGCGGTCGCCGCCGCCCTCACGCTCCAGCCGGCGCTCCTGTCGATCCTGGGACCGCGCGTGGACGCGCTCGCGATCCGGAAGGTGCGCCCGGATCCGGGCTCGGAGGGCGCCTGGGCGCGGCTCGCCCGGCGCGTCATGCGGCGGCCCCTCCTGGTCTTCATCCCGACGCTCGCGCTCCTGCTCGTACTGGGAACGCCGTTCCTCCACGTCCGGTTCAATTCCCCGGACGCGACGATCCTGCCGGAGAGCGTGCCCTCGCGGGCCTCCTACGAGACGCTTGTCCGCAACTTCGGAGAGGGGCCGTTCGCGCCGCTGACGCTCGCGGTCCGGACGGACGGACCGGCGACCGACCCGGCGAACATCGCCCGGCTCTATGACTACTCGCGGCGCCTCGCCGCAGACCCGCGCGTCACGCGCGTCGACAGCCTCGTCGACCTGGACCCCCGGATCAGCCTTGCCCAGTACCAGCTCCTCTACGCCAGCCCGGGCGCTCCCCCGGATCGGTACACGGCGGCCGCGCTTGCCGCCACGACGAAGGGAGACCTGACGGCGTTCACGGTCACCACCGGCTACGGCCCCAACCGCGACGAGGCACAGGCCCTGGTGCGCGACCTGCGCGACCCGACGAGCGCGCTCGCGCCGCCGGCAGGCGTGCACGTGCTGGTCGGCGGCGGGGCGGCCGACGTGAGCGACACGGTGAGCCGGATCGCGGCGGACTTCCCGCGGACCGGGCTCTTCATCGTGATCACCACCTACCTCGTCCTGTTCATGCTGCTGCGCTCCGTCTGGCTGCCGCTCAAGGCGATCGTCATGAACGCGCTCTCGATCACGGCCGCGTTCGGGGCGCTCGTGTGGGTCTTCCAGGATGGAAACCTCTCGCGGCTGCTGGGCTTCCAGCCGCTTGGCTTCGTCGAGACCACGCTCCCGGTGATCCTCTTCTGCGTCCTGTTCGGCCTCTCGATGGACTACGAGGTGTTCCTCCTGACCCGGATGAAGGAAGCCTGGGAGCGGACGGGCGACAATGCGGAGGCCGTGGCTCAGGGCCTGGAGCGGAGCGGGCGGATCGTGACCTCGGCCGCGCTCATCGTCGTCGTCGTGGCGGGCTCGTTCGCCTTCGCCGACATCGTGCTGATCAAGGCGCTCGGGCTGGGCGTCGCGCTGGCCGTGGCGATCGACGCCACGATCGTCCGCGCGCTCCTCGTCCCCGCCACGATGCGGCTCCTCGGGAAGTGGAACTGGTGGCTGCCCGCCCGCCTGGCGCGGCTCCTCCGGGACCGGCTCCCGCGCAGCGAGGCGGAGCTGGAGGCGCGCTACCGATGAGCGTCTCCGTCCGCCCGGTCACGCGCGTCGGCCGTCCACGGAGGCGCGGGCTGGTCCCCGCGCTGCTCGCGCTGGTCCTCGCGGCGTGCTCGGGTCCGATCCTGGCGAACGCGCCGGCGGAGCGACCGAGCGCCGCGCCGCCGACCCCGTCACCCTCGGCCCCCGCCGATCCGCAGCCGGTCATCCTGCCCCGCGACGACGGCCCGCACGACCGCCTGACCGAGTGGTGGTACTACACGGGGCACCTCGCGGCGGCGGATGGGCGGACGTTCGGCTTCGAGTACGTGATCTTCCGCGCCGAGCGCGGCGGGTTCCCGGCCAGCTGGGCGAGCCACCTCGCGATCACCGACGAATCCACGGGTCGCTTCGCGTACGGCCAGCGGAGCGAGATCGGACCCCAGGTGGACCATTCGCCGCGCGATTCGAGCGGCCAGCCGACCGGTCTCGCGCTCGCCCTCCTGGGCGTCGATCCGGCCAACCCCGCGACCGGGGCGAACACGGCATGGACGATGACTGGATCGGGCGGCACTGACACGCTCTCGGCCGCGCTCGCTCCGGCCGAGTCTGCCGCGACGACCATGCCGAAGGGCCTCGGCCTCCAGCTTGCCCTGGTCCAGCAGGCTCCGCCCGCCCTCAACGGCCGCGACGGCTGGGTGGACTTCGGCGCGGCGGGCGGCTCCTACTACTACTCGCGGACGCGGATGTCCGCGACCGGCGCGCTCCTCGTGGACGGCGAGCACGTGGCCGTCACGGGCAGCGCCTGGTTCGACCACCAGTGGGGCGACTTCATCGCGGTGGGCGGCGGTGGCTGGGACTGGTTCGCGGTCAACCTTGGTGACGGGACCGACCTCATGCTGTCGCTGATCCGGAGCGCGGACGGCACGTATCCGCTCGTCTACGGCACGCTGGTCCGCCCGGACGGCACGTCCCGGCCGATCGCTCGCGACGAGATCACCGTCGCGGCCCTGGACCGCTGGACGAGCGCGCGGACCGGAACGACATACCCGTCGGGCTGGCGCGTTCGGGTCTCGGGGGCCGCCCTGGACCTGCTCGTCGTGCCCACCGTGCGCGACCAGGAGCTGGACACCCGGGCGACGACGGGCGTCATCTACTGGGAGGGCTCGGAGGACGTGACCGGCACCCGGGCGGGCCGAAGCGTGACCGGACGGGCATACGTGGAGCTGACCGGGTACGCGAACGGGCCCGCGGCCACGCCCTGAACCGAGGCCGGTCGGGCGTCAACCCTCGTCGCGGGCGCGGTTCGCGCGCCGCTGGACCACCAGCAGGGCCAGCCAGCCGAACACGATCGTGGCGCCGTAGGCCACGCACCAGGCACAGATCGCGCCGATCACGAAGAACTCCAGGTAGCGCAGGTAGAGCACGATCACGACCCCGATCAAGCCCTGCCCGTACCCGGCCAGGAGCAATCGCCCGTCGCCGGTGCGCCACCAGGCCACGATCAGGCCAAGCAGGACCCCCGAGAAGAGGATCCCGAAGAACGCGACCGGGATGCCGAACCAGTGGCTGTACTCGCTCTGGGCAACCGTCTCGCAGCCACCTCCGGGCAGGCAGGCGGCTGCCGTCCCGGCAAGCGCATTCGCGCTCAGGTAGAGCGCGATGGCGAGCCCCACGGCTGCGAAGCCACCGAGCACAAGAGCGGGCCGCCCGCGTGCCACGCGAGGCGCGGTCAGGGCGCGGTCGAGGCCGACGGCGAGGCCGCCGGAGCCGGCGAGCCGGATGGGACCGGCGAGGCCGCGATCAGCGCGTCGATCGCCGGACCGAGCGTGGTCATCGGCAGGGCGCCGCCCTGCAGGAGCTTCCCGTCGAGTGCGATCGTCGGCGTCTGGTTCACGCCCGCCGCGGTGCCCACGGCTGTCTCCGCCTTCACGGCCGCGACCATGGCGGCCGCCCCGTTCGCCATGCACGCGTCATATGCGGCCCTGTCCGCGCCCACCGCATCGGCAACCGAGGACAGGAACGCGCCCGAGAACGTGCCCTTGTTCTCCCCCGTCTTGTTCTGGTTCTCGAACAGGTAGTCGTGGAACGCCCAGAACTTGTCCCCGGCGCAGCGTGCCGCGGCAGCCGCCTGGTGCGACTCGCCGTCCGCCGCGCCCTTGTCGATGAACGCGAAGTCACGGTAGATGAGGTGGACCTTGCCGGTCGCCACGTACTGGCTGATCAGGTCCGGCTCGACGGTGGTCGCGAACGAGTCGCAGGCGGGGCACTGGAAGTCGGACCAGACCTCAACCGTGACCGGCGCGGTGGCCTTGCCGAGCGCTCGCGGGTTCGCCGGATCGACCAGGCTCGCGGGCGTCGGGCTCAGCGGCTGCAGGAGGTTCCCGACGACCGTCGCCTTCGGGCTGAGGACGCCGGACGCGAGGATCACCACGACAAGCCCGACGACCACCGCGGCGGCAGTGATGAGGGCCATCGGCGACTGCCAGGCCGGCTTCCCGGCGGCGACGGTCCGTGCCGAGGCAAGGCGCTGGTCACGGCGGGCAGCCTCCCGGCGCTCCTGGCGCGTAGCGGGCGGTCGCGGGGGGGCCGGCGTCTTCGGCGGGCGCGAGCCGGACGAGCTGGAGTTCGTGGACATGCAATCTCTCGATGGCTGGGTGGAGTGGACGTTCGGGGACGCTGGCGCAGCGTACCCCGTCCGGGACTGCCTGTCCGGGGCGGCCGGGTCAGGCGGGAGCGATCGGGGCCGGCTCCGGGCGCAGGGTGGGTCGCGGTGGAAGCGGTCGAAGGTAGAGCGAGAGGACCACGACCAGGTAGGTGACCCAGGTCGCGAGCGCGACGACCTCCGGGTTCGACGAGTAACCGAACAGGGCGCGCAGGAACAGGCCGATGCCTGTCACCTGGGACAGGGTCCCGCTTATGTCGAAGGCGGTCTGCGCCCCGATCGTGATCCAGCCGATCTCCACGAACTCGTGCACGGCGCTGCCCACCAGCCCGGCCGCGATGAACACGAGGAGGATGCCGGTCCAGCGGAAGAAACGCCCGAGGTTGAGCCGTCGGCTGCCGCGGTAGAACGCGTATCCCAGCCCGGCGGAGGCCAGCAGGCCGACCAAGGCGCCGGCAAGGACGCTCACCGCACCGGCGGCGCCCACGCTGTTCGTCGCGGCCGTGGCCTGCCCGACCAGGAAGAGTGCCGTCTCCAGCCCCTCCCGGATCACCGCCGTGAACGCCAGGATCGCCAGGCCCCAGGAGCTCGGCGCCGCCAGGACCCGCTCGAGCGCGCGCTGGAGCTGGCCCGCCACCGAGCTCGCCTGGCGGCGCATCCAGAACAGCATCCAGGTCACGACGGCTGCCGCCACCAGCATCGTGCTGCCCTCGAAGACCTGCTCCCAGGGTGCCTTCAGCTCCCCGAGGGTCGCGAAGATGACGAGTCCAAGCCCGGTGCTGGCCGCCACGGCGACGGTCACACCCAGCCCGATCCGGCCGAGGTGTCGCCCGTTGCCGGTCCGGGCCAGGTAGGCGCAGATGATGCTGACGATCAGGGCAGCTTCCACGCCCTCGCGGAGGCCGGTCAGCAGGCCGCTCGTGAAGGCTCCGATGTCGAACACGCGGGCTCCTCGACGGGGACGCAGGGGCCGCATTCGTGGCGCGCGCGGCGAGCGGACGCGGACGAACGCAGGTGGAATCTAGCGCGCTGCGTGCAAACCGGCAAGTGCCCTTGCGTTGCCAGGTCAAGCCTGCTTGAGACACTCGGCGGCCACGCGCAGCCGCGGGCGTTCAGCCGCCGGCGCCCTGGGCTGCTCGGATCGCGGCCCGCGGCGAGACGGCCACGCGAACGCGCGAACGGCTCGAACAAGCGGTTGAATCGAGACCGTGTCTCACTTGGACCGAGATCGAGTATCATTCCGGACGATGCCGGACCCGACCGCCCGGGCGATGCCCGACCCCACCGCGTTCGAGACCGCGTTCGAAGCGGCCGGCCACCGGCTGACGAGGCCGCGGCGCGTCCTCGCCGGGCTGATCGAGGCCCGCGACGGGGCGTTCTCGGCTGCCGACCTGGAGGCCGACGCGCAGGGCAGGCAGCTCGGCATCGGCCGCGCGACGATCTTCCGCACGATCGAGCTCCTCGCGGAGATCGGGGCCCTGGAGCGGATCGACCTCCCGACCGGCGACCACGCCTACGTTCCCTGCGGTCCGGCCCATCATCACCACGTGGTGTGCCGCGGCTGCAGCCGCTCCGTGGAGATCGGCGATCTTGGGCTTGCCGCGATTGCGCGCGACGTCGCCCGGCGGACCGGCTTCCGGATCGACGAGCACCGCCTGGAGATGTTCGGGCTCTGCCCCGACTGCCGGCGCGCCCTGGTGCCGGCCTGATGCGCGCCGGTCCGCCCGGAAGGCTCGGACGCCGAATGGGCGCGAGACTGCGCCAGGTCCGACGGCAGCTGCTTCGCCTCTCGGTCGCCGCCCTGGTCGCTGCCATCGCCGCCGGATGCGGCCCGGCCGCGAGCGTTGCGCCAGGCGGTTCGGCCGCGCCGTCGCCCGCTGCGGATGCCCTCATCGTCGTCGCGACCACGACGGTCTTCGCGGACCTCGTGCGACAGGCCGGCGGCACCGACGTGCGGGTCACGAGCCTGGTGCCGGCCGGCGGCGATCCCCACACGTACGCCCCCACGCCGTCCGACGTCCGGTCGATCGCGGGAGCCGATCTCGTCGTGATGAACGGCCTGGGCGTCGACGACTGGCTGAAGCCGCTCCTCGCTGAAGCGAAGCGGCCCGCGAGCGCGCTCGTCGAGCTCGGTCCGGATGAACCCGGCGTGACGTACCTCGCCGGCAGCGGCGGGACGGGATCCGTGAACCCGCATCTCTGGCTGAACGTGGCATACGCGGAGCTGTACGTGAAGCGGATCGTCGCGGCACTCCAGGCGGCTGCGCCCGCGAAGCAAGCGGCGCTCCAGGCGTCGGGGGACGCGTACCTCGCCCGGCTGGCCGCCCTCGACGCCGCGATCCGGGCGCAGATCGCCACGCTGCCGGCCGCAAACCGAAAGCTGGTCTCGTATCACGACGCGTTCCCGTACTTCGCGGCCGCCTACGGGCTCACGATCGTGGGCACGGTGGTTCCCGCCCCGGGCCAGGACCCGAACGCTGGCCAGGTGGTCGCCCTCATCGCCGCCATCCGGGCCAGCGGGGTCAAGGCGATCTTCAGCGAAGCCCAGTTCAACCCGAAGGTCGAGCAGCAGCTGGCTGCGGAAGCCGGCGTGACGGTGGTCAGCAACCTCTACAACGACGCGCTGGGGGCGCCACCCGCCGACACCTACGAGGGGATGATGCGCTGGGATGCCGACCGGGTCGTCGAGGCCCTCCGGTGACATGCCGATGATCGATCCCGGTGCCGCCGGCCCGAACCCCGCGGATCCGCACGAGCATCTCCATGCGGCCGACCTCGCCCACCCGGCGGGCGGGGAGCTGCCCGCGTACGGCACCGGTCACGAGCTCCAGCACGCCGCTCATCACGCTGCCGTGGTGCTCTCCGAGGTGACCGCCGGCTACGACGAACGCGCCGCGCTGACCGACGTCTCCGTCGCCGTGGCAGCGGGAACCCTCCTCGCCGTGTTCGGACCGAACGGCGGCGGCAAGAGCACGTTCCTCAAGGTGATCGCGGGACTCCTCAAGCCGTGGAGCGGCCACGTGCACGTCCTCGGCGCCGAGCCCGGTCGCGAGGCTCGCCGGATCGCGTACGTCCCGCAGGCGGAGCAGGTGGACTGGGAGTTCCCCGTCTCGGTCTGGGACGTGGTCGTGATGGGCCGCTACCCCCGGCTCGGCCCGTTCCGCCGGCCGGGCGCCGCCGATCGTCGCGCCGTCGCCGACGCGCTGGAGCTGGTCGGCATGGCCGCCCACGCGCAGACGCAGATCGGGCGGCTCTCCGGTGGGCAGCGCCGGCGGGCGTTCCTGGCCCGCGCGCTCGCGGCGGACCCGGACCTCTACCTCCTCGACGAGCCGGTGACGGGGGTGGACCCCACCACGCAGGAAGAGCTGATGACGATCCTGGAGGCGGAGACGCGACGGGGCAAGACCGTGATCGCCACGACCCACGACCTCGCGTCCGCCGCAGAGCACTTCGAGGACGTCCTGGCGATCAACCGGACGGTGATCGCGCACGGGCGCTCGGACCTCGTCCTGGACCGCGACGTCCTCTCGCGCACGTACGGCGGTCACGTGCTGGTCGTGGGCGGCGAGACGCTCCTCGTGGACGACCCGCACCATCACGACCAGCCGCCCGGCCGGGAACAGCATTTCCACGAGGAGACCCACCGGTGAGCAGGCGGGTGGCGGCATGATCGACGCACTCCTGGCGCCGCTCCAGTACGAGTTCGGGGCCCGGGCCCTGCTGGCGGCCGCGCTCGTGGGGCTCGTGTGCGCCGTGGTCGGGAGCTACATGGTGCTGCGCGGGCTGTCCTTCATGGGCGACGCGATCAGCCACGCGGCGTTCCCCGGCGTCGTGGTCGCGTACCTCGTCGGTGGGTCGCTCTACCTGGGCGGCGCGATCGCAGCTGTCGCGACGGCGCTCGGGATCGGCTGGATCAGCCGCCGGGCGCGGCTCCGCTCCGACACGATCATCGGCGTCCTCTTCGCGGGGATGTTCGGCCTGGGCGTCGCGATCTACAGCGCGATCCCGAACTACGTGGGCGACCTCTTCGGCTTCCTGTTCGGGGACGTGCTGGGGATCGGCCTGGGCGACCTCATCGGCCTCGCGATCCTGGGTGGGATCGTGCTCGTCGTGATCTGGGCGCTCTGGAAGGAGTTCCTGTTCGCCACCTTCGACCCGCTGGGCGCCGGCGCGTCCGGGCTCAACGTGGGGGCCCTCGACTACCTCTTCCTGGGCCTCATCGCCCTGACCATCGTCGTCAGCATCCAAGCGGTCGGCATCATCCTGGTGGTTGCGATGCTCACGACGCCGGCAGCCACGGCCCAGCTGCTGACCGCCCGCTTCGGCCGGCTGATGGCGATCGCGATCGCGATCGGGATTGCATCGGGTGTCGCCGGGATCTACGTGTCGTTCTGGCTGAACCTGGCGTCAGGCGCGTCGATCGTGCTCATCCAGACGGCGACCTTCCTCGTCGCGCTGGCGCTGGGACCCCGGCGGGGCCTGCTGCGACGGCGCCGGGTCGCGTCCGGCGCGCGAGGCGGCTGAAACCATCCGGGACTTGCGTGCCTCAGAGGATGCACAGGCGGCCATTCGCGCCTGATCGCACCGCCGGGGAGCTCTCGATGCCCGAAACCGTGGCTGCGGGTTGCGCCGCCATCGCCTGGGTCCGCGCATGCGCCTGAGCGCGCGCTCGTGGATCGTGCTCGGCGCGTTCCTCGGGATCCTGATCGTGTTCACCACCGGCCAGGTGGTGCCCGCGACGTCCGACTACCAGGCCCACCTGCGGGTCTGGCTCGCCGGCCGGGCGACGGGGATCACCGCCTACCTGTTGCTGACCGCGCTCGTGAGCCTTGGCCTCATCCTCAGCCACCCGACGAACCAGTCCACGTGGAAGCTCTCGAAGCGCCTCTTCCCGTGGCACGAGAACCTGTTCGTGTTCGTGTTCGCCTTCCTGGTCGCCCACATCGTGAGCATCATCCTTGACCCGTATGCGGGCGTCGGGATCGCCGGATCGTTCGTGCCGGGCCTGTCCTCGTACCGCAGCGCCCCGGTCGCGCTCGGGACGCTGGGGCTGTACGCGGCCCTGCTCTCGGGGATCACGGGCCGCTGGTCCAGCCTGCTTCCGAAGGGCATGTGGCTCAAGCTCCACCGCTTCGCGCTGGTCGCCTGGATCTTCTCCTGGCTCCACGGCCTGCTCGCCGGCACGGATAGCCTCGCGCTCGTCCCGCTCTACGTCGGGACGGGCCTGGTCGTCATGCTGGCCGGCGCGTATCGCTACTGGGTCTCGAAGAAGGCCCGACCGACGTTCGCAACGTCCCTGCCGGATGCGCCACGCCGGCTCCACCCCCGCCCGGGTTCGCCGGAGGGCGGGCGCGCGGCGTCAACCCGCCCGACCATCGTTCGCGACACCCCCCCGTCGACAGCGTCCGCCGACGTCGCCAACGCGGTCGCCGGCACGCCACGCATGGAGGACCTAAGCCGATGAACAGCACCGTCAAGGTTGTCGCCCGCCGCGCAGCAGTCACGGTGGGCGTCCTCGGAAGCCTCGGCCTGGGAGCCGCGACCATCGACGCGGCGGCCCAGTGGACCGCCGCAGCCGCACCGATGCCGGCGCCCCCGGTGAGCGCGGCAAGCCTGGCCTCGCAGCTGGCCAACGAACAGGCCCGGGGATCCGACCTGCAGTCCCGCCTCCAGGCGGCGATCGCGCAGGCCTCGCAGGTCCAGGCCGCGCTCGACGCGGCGAATGCCCGGATCGTCGCGGACGGCAGCACGGCGCAGGCGCTGCGAACACAGATCGCCGCGGCCCAGAAGAAGCTTGCCGCGCTCAACGCCCAGGCCGCCGCCGCGGCGGCTTCCCTGAAGGCCGCTGCCCAGCGCACGGTCGTGACCAGCGCGGCCCGGCCGACGACCCACGCGACCACCGGGGCGTCCGGCGCCACGACCGGCGTTGGCGGCGATGACTGAGCCCGCGCGGGCGATCCAGGGCGGCGGGCCCCACGCCCTCCAGGCTCGCCCGCTTCCAGCACGCTCGCTCCCCGCACGCTCGCCCGGGACTGCCAGGCTCAGCGTCGTGCCTCCGCGGACGGCGGCACGACCAGCCGCGCCAACGCGTCGCCCGATCCACGTCGTCGTGGCGGTCGGGATGACCGCCGGGCTCTACGCCGTCTCGCTCGCGGGCGTCACCGCGCTCCAGTCTGCCGCGGACACGCAGCTGGCCGCGGACCACGCGTCGGCGGCCGGCGCAGTGGCGCAGCTCAAGACCACCCACGACGCGATGGAGAGCAGCCTCAGCGCGCTGGCGGGCATCTACTCGAAGGCCGCCAACGGGTACGAGGCGATCAGCAGCGGGATCGCCCAGCACGAGCAGGCGCTTGCCGCGCTCCGCGCGCAGGTGAGCGCCGCGACCGGGTCGGCAGCGGCCCTCTCCGTCTCGAGCCTCGCGCGCCTTCCCGCCGTCTCGACCAGCGCCGCCGCGGGCAGCAGCCGGCCGGTGGTCAACGCGTGCACGACGGCGTCGGGGAAGCCCTGCTGAGGATGACCCCGGTGGCCTCGGCGACCGCGCGTGAGCTCGGCGGCGCGACCGCGGGCCCAGCCGACGGCAGCGCCCGGTTCGAGCGACGCGCGATGGGGTCGCCGCTCCGGCTGACCCTCGTCGGCGTGCGTCCGGGCCGCGCCAGTTTGGGCTGGGCGCGCGTGTCGGCAGCGATCGAGGAGATCGAGGAGGCGCTCTCGCGCTTCCGCCCCACGAGCGACCTGGTCCGCCTCAACGACCACGCGGGCGACCCGGCCGGCGTCCCGGTACACCCGCGGCTGGTGGCGGCCCTCGTCGCGGCCGAGCGGGCCCGGCGCGTGACGGGGGGCGCGTTCGATGCCCGCGTCCTCCGCGACCTGGAGCGGCTCGGCTACGCCGGCGCCCCGTCGACACCCGGGGCGACGCCGTCCTTGCCCGCCGCGAACAGGGCCTCGGCCAGCCGAGGCCTCGCCAGCTTCGCGGACGGCCGCTGGCTCCACTGTGACCCCCGGCGCGCCATTGCCGCGGTCGCCGCGCCGGTGGACCTCGGCGGGATCGGGAAAGGGCTTGCCCTTCGCTGGGCGTTCGGCGTCCTGGCGGCCACGCTCCCGGAGCTCGCCGCCCCAGGGTCCGGTGCCCTGCTGGAGGCGGGCGGCGATCTCGTGGCCCGCGGGTCGGCGCCGCAGAAGGGACCCTGGATGGTGGGCATCGAGGATCCTCTCGACGCCAAGGAGCCGGCGATCGTCGCCCTGCAGGACGCGGCCATCTGCACCTCGTCGGTCGCGGTCCACCGCTGGCGCACCGCCGAAGGTCGAGACGTGCACCACCTGCTCGATCCGCGGACCGGCGAGCCCGGCGGGTCGGGCCTCGCCGCGGTCACCGTCTCCGCCCCCGACCCCGCATGGGCGGAGATCTGGTCGAAGACGCTCTTCCTGGAAGGCGCTGCCCGGATCGGCGGGCGCGCCCGCGCCGAAGGCCTCGCGGCATGGTGGGTGCGCGACGACGGGTCGCTCGAGATGACGCCGGCCGCGCGCGAGCGGACCGCCTGGGTTCGCGGCGAGGCCTGAGCGGCTCGCCTGCCCGCCGGGCGGCGTCCGGCCGACCAGCCGGGCGACCTATCCGGTGATGAACTCGCCGCCGTCGACGTTGATGACGTTGCCGCTGATCCAGTCGGACTCCGTCGACGCGAGCGTGACCAGCGCGTCGGCGACGTCCGAAACCGTGGTCAGCCGCGCGTGCGGGTTGCGTGCCAGCGTCAGCTCCACGACCCGGGCGGCCTCGGGGATCTTGCGGAGGGCCGGCGTGTCCGTGACCCCGGCGCGGATCGCGTTGACCGCGATGCCCGAGTCGAGTCGCGCGAACTCCATGGCCAGCTGGCGGCAGTGGGACTCGAGCGCGGCCTTTGCCGCCGAGACGGCCCCGTACGACGGGATCATCCGCGCCGATCCCTCCGAGGTCATGGCGTAGACCTTGGATCCCGCCTCCAGGAAGCCGCCGCGCCAGAGGTCCTGCGCCCAGTAGACGAGCGAGTTCGCCATCACGTCCAGGGTCATCTCGAGCTGCTTCCGGCTGATCCGGCCCTTCGGGTCCTCGGCCAGGAAGGGGAGGAGCGAGCCGAACGCGAGGGAGTGCATGACGACGCGGAGGTACGGTCGCCGGCCCTCGGCGAGGGAGCGGTCGAAGCGCGCGCGCAGCTGGGCCAGCGCGTCGGCCCGCTTCTCGTCGTCCGCCGCGTTCATGTTCACGAACAGCGCCTCGGATCCCGCGGCGACGATCGCGGCCTTGACCTCTTCGACGTGCGACAAGGCGGCGCGGAAGTCGAGGTGCACGCCCGCGATCCTGTAGCCCGCCCTGGCGAAGGCCAGCCCGGCGGCCTGGCCCATCCCGCTGGAGGCGCCGAGGATCAGTGCCCAGCGCTCGCGCTCGTCCGCCATTCGAAGCCTCCCATGCCCGCCCGATGACCGCCCTGCGGGGGCGCGGCCGGGCGAGTCTACCAGCCGGGCACGCGGCGGCTACTCGGGCGCTTCGCGACGCTCGCGGGTGGCCGCCGCGATCCCGAGAACGCCGACCGCGATGAGCGCGGCGCCGCCGAGGAACGCAGCTCCCAGCACTTCGCCGAGGATCAGCACGCCGAGGGCGGCGCCCACCACCGGCTGGGCGAAGAACGCCGCGGCGGCCACGGCCGGCGGGGCCGCCGCGTAGCCGCGGTACCAGAGCGACCAGGCGACCGCGGTGGCACCGATCCCCAGGTAGAGGACCGCGGCCACTGTGAGCGGGGTGATGGGCGGGAGGGTCCGCCCGGCCAGCTCGAGCGGGACGAACGGCAGCAGCAGGACCACCGCGACGGCGCTCGCGCCGAGGATCGCCCGAAACGCCCCGACCGCCGCGACAAGAGGGCGGCCCACGCTGGTGAAGAGCGCCCACGTTGCGGCCGAGGCAACCAGGAGGAGGTCGCCCAGGAACGCCCGCGGCATCGCCGCTCCCCCGGGCAGGGCCACCACGGCGCCGGCCGGCCCGCCGAAGCCCCCGTTTCGAGCCGCGAGCATCGCGACCCCCGCGAGCGCGACGAGACAGCCCGCCCAGGCGACGCGGCGCACCCGTTCGCCTTCGAGGAACACGCCGAAGACGAGCACGAAGACCGGCGTCGTGGTGGTGAGGAGGGCGCCCTCCGCGCCGCCGGTCAGGTTCGTCCCGACGAACTGCATGACGATCGTGATCGCCACGATCACGCCGGCAGCGACGATGCGGCCGCGCGGTGCGCCCGCCAGCCCAAGCCGCCCCCGGAAGGCGACGGCGAGCACGGCCACCCCGATGGCGAGCCGCAGCACGCCCAGCGTCAGGGGCGGGATCGCATCGAACGTACCGGCCGAGACGACGTACATGCCACCCCACAGCGCGGCCGCGGCGAGCAGGTCGAGCGCTGCGCCGCGGGACGGCGCCCGCGCGGCGACCCCGATGACGACGTCAGGTCCGGCCAATCAGATCGTCCCGGCGGCTCGCATCCGGTCGATCGCGGCGGGCCCGTACCCCAGCTCGGCCAGGATCTCGTCCGACTGCTCGCCCAGGAGCGGCGGCGGCGTCCGAACCGTGGCGGGTGTCGCGCCCAGCGCGAACGGCGGCGCCACCTGGCGAAGCGGGCCCAGGACAGGGTGATCCATCTCGACGAGCGCGCCGAGCGCGCCAACCTGGGGTGCGGCGAACGCGGCCGCCAGATCGTTGATCGGGCCTGCCGGGACGTCGGCTGCGGCGAGGCGCTCGAGCCACGTCGCACTCGGCGCGGCGGCCAGCAGCGCCGCGATGAGCGGGCGCAACGCGGCGCGATTCGCCACCCGGGCGCCGTTCGTCGCGAACTGCGGATAGTCCGTCAGCTCCGGCGCACCGATGGCCCGGCAGAAGCGCGGCCACTGGCGCTCGCTGCCGACGGCCACGGCGATCCATCCGTCAGCGGTCGCAAACGTTTCGTAGGGGACGATGTTCGGGTGCGCGTTGCCGCGGCGGGTCGGCGCGACGCCGGTGACGAAGTAGTTCTGGGCCTGGTTGGCGAGCCACGCGAGCGTCGACCCCAGCAGCGAGATGTCGATCCGCTGCCCGCGCCCGAAGGCCGGCGACCCGGGTCGATCGCGCCCGGCGAGCGCCGCCAGGACGGCGACGGCGCCGAGCATGCCTGTCGTCAGGTCGCTCACGGCGACACCGGTCTTGCTGGGAAGGCCCCCCTCGTCGTCGGGGGCACCGGTGATCGACATGAGGCCAGAGACGGCCTGGATGATGAAGTCGTAGCCGGGAGCGGTCGCCTCGGGTCCGGTCGGACCGTAGCCGGAGATCGCGAGGTGGACCAGCCTCGGGTTCAGCGCTTCGAGCCCAGCGTCGTCGAAGCCGAGCCGCGCGAACCCGCCGACCCTGAAGTTCTCCACCAGGATGTCGGCGCGGGCCAGGAGGCGGCGGAGGACGTCCCGCGCCGCGTCGGCCTTGAGGTCCAGGCGGATCGACCGCTTGTTCCGGTTGACCGCCAGGTAGTAGGCCGCCGTGCCGGGGTCGTCCGGCCCGGCGACGCCCGGCGCCACCCAGGGTGGGCCCCAGCCGCGCGTCGCGTCGCCCTCGGGCGGCTCCACCTTCACGACGTCTGCGCCCAGGTCCGCGAGCAGCATCGTGCAGTACGGCCCGGCGAGCACGGTGCTGCAGTCCGCGACGAGGATCCCGGAGAGCGGGCCGGCGGTCGACGGGGCTGTCATTCCGGGGATGGTACGGCGCCGAGGCCGTGCGGTCGTCGCCCCGACGGCGGCGCCGGGGCCGCCGACCGACCGATCGGCGCCTCGCGGGTAGCATGCGCGCATGGAGACGACACCCGCGACCCCCTCCCCCGACGGACGCCTGACGCTGATGACCGTCCACGCCCATCCGGACGACGAGACGATCGGGACCGGCGGCGTGATGGCCAAGGCGGTCGCCGACGGACGCCGCGTCGTCCTGGTGACCTGCACGCGCGGCGAGCTCGGCGAGATCGTCGACCCGGAGCTGGACACGCCCGCGAACCATCGGCGGCTGGGCGAGATGCGGGCCGCGGAGCTGGAGGCGGCGCTCGGCGCGCTTGGCGTCACCGAGTGGGAGAACCTCGGCTATCGCGATTCCGGGATGATGGGCGAGCCGGGCAACCGCGACCCGCGAAGCTTCTGGCAGGCGGACCGCGACGAGGCGATCGGGCGGCTGGTCTGGATGGTCCGCCGCTACCGGCCGGATGTCCTCACCGGCTACAACAGCTTCGGCGGCTACGGCCACCCCGACCACGTGAACGCGCACCGCGTCGCGGTCGGCGCCTTCTACCGGGCCGGCGACCCCGAATGGTATCCGGAGCAGCTGGCGCCCGAGCATGGCGGCACCGGGCCCGCCGAGGCTGAGGGCGGCCTGCGTCCGTGGGCGCCCGCGAAGCTCTACGAGCAGGCGACCGGCCGTCGCCGGCGCGAGGAGATGGCGGCGCGGATGGAGGCGGCCGGCGTGCGCTCCTTCTGGTCGCCGCCGGATGCGACGGATCCGGCGGCCGTGGAGGCGTGGGAGACCTTCATGCGACGTTCCACCGTGGACGATGAGGAGATCACGACGCGCGTGGACTGTGCCCGGTTCACGTCGCAGCGCTGGTCGGCGCTCCTGGCCCACCGCACACAACTCTCGACGACGAGCCCCCTGCTGGCCATGGGTCCGGACGCGCTCGCGGAGCTGATGGGCGAGGAGACGTTCATTCTGAGCGCGGCTCGTGTTGCGACGCGCTTCCCGGAGGCAGACCTCTTCGACGGG
>DAITNC010000023.1:0-17666 GCA_036834865.1 Candidatus Limnocylindrales bacterium
CGACGCCCACCTGGACTCGCGCGCGATGAACATCCCCGGGACGCCGACGGAGGCCGAGTCGCTGATCGTCGTCCCGCTGCGCGTGGGCGGCGACGTGATCGGCACCCTGAACGTGGGCCGGATGGGCGAGGCCGAGGCGCGCTTCACCCCCGACGAGTTCGAGCTCGTCAAGCTCTTCGCCGGCCAGGCCTCCATCGCGCTGCAGACGGCCGAGGCGATCCACGCCGCGGAGCTCCGCGCCGAGCGCGACGCGCTGACGGGCCTCCGCAACCACGGCGTGTTCCAGGCGGCCGTCGACGACCTCCTGGCGCCCGGCGCCGCGCCGGCGGCGAGCACCTTCGCGTTGCTGATGATGGACCTCGACGCGTTCAAGGCCTTCAACGACAGCCGCGGCCATCCGGCGGGCGACCGCCTGTTGCGGGCCGTGGCGGAGGCGCTGCTGGACGGCGTGCGCGAGAACGACCGTGTCTATCGCTACGGGGGCGACGAGTTCGCCGTGCTCCTGCCGGGCGTCAACCGGGTCGAGGCGCAGGTGGTCGCGGACCGGCTGACCGCCGCGGTCGACCGGCTCACCGCGCGAGACGACGGGCCAAGGGTCACGGTAAGCATCGGCATCGCGATGTTCCCGGCCGATGGGCGGACGAAGGACGACCTCGTGATGCTCGCGGACGCGGACCTCTACCTGGAGAAGGCGGCCAGGCGGCAGGCGCGGCTCGCGTCGGGTGAATCGACCGCGGGTCGGGGCGCCGAGTACGAGGCCGCGATCCACGAATCCACGTTTTCGCTGATGTCGCGGCGCGACCCGAACGAGCTGCTCGAGACCATCGTGACGCGCGCGGCGACGCTGGCCGGGACGCCGAGCGGGTACCTCTACCTGGTGGACCCGGACGGCGAGCGCCTGCGGCTCGCGGTCGGCCTGGGCGCCCTCGCCGCAATGAGCGGGCACAAGCTGGCGCGCGGGGAAGGGGTCGGCGGCCGCGTCTGGGCGTCCGAGATGCCCGTGCTGGTCAACGATTACGACGGATGGGCCCGCCGTGCGCCGGGCTTCGAGCAGGCCGGCCCGCTGGGTTCGGTCGTTGGCGTGCCCCTCACATCGGGGAGCGAGGTGATCGGCGTGATCGGCCTCGTCGCCGGGGAGACCGGACGCCACTTCGACGACACGGACGTCGCCGCGCTGGCGCGCTTCGCGCGGCTGGCATCGGTGGCGCTGGAGAACGCCCGCCTCCACGCGGCGGCGCGCGCGGAGCTGACGACGCGCGCCCGGTCGGAGGACGATCTTCGCGCGCAGGGCGACCGCCTGCGACGCCTCGCTGATGCCTCGTTCGAGGCGCTCGTGATCCACCGCGACGGCATCGTGCTCGAGGTGAACCACTCCTTTGTCGAGCTCTTCGGGCGGACCAGCGACCAGGTGGCGGGAACGCCGGTGCTGGACCTCTTCCCGGCCGCCGTGCGCCCGACGGTCGCGTCGCAGCTTTCGGTCGACATCGAGACGCCCTTCGAGACCCTCGCGCTCCTCGCCGACGGGAGCGAGGCAGCCGTCGAGCTCATCGGGCGGACGATCCCGTACGTGGACGAAGCGCCCGCACGCGCGACGGCCGTCCGCGACATCCGCGAACGGCATTCGATCCAGGAGCGCCTCGCCCGGCAGGCGTTCTACGACACCCTGACCTCGCTGCCGAATCGCGCGCTGTTCCTGGACCGGGCCGCCCACGCGCTCGCATGGGCGCGACCGGGCGACGCCGCGCCCGCCGCGGTCCTGCTGCTGGACCTGGACCGCTTCAAGGTGGTCAACGAGAGCCTGGGCCACGCGGTGGGCGACCAGATCATCGCGGCGGTCGGCCGGCGTTTCGGAGAGGCGATCCGGCCCGGCGACACGCTGGCCCGACTGGGCGGCGACGAGTTCGCGGTCCTCCTCGACGGGATCACCAACGAGGTCGGCGCGCGGCTGATCGCGGAACGCCTCGTGGATACGCTGGCGGAGCCGTTCCCCGTGGACGGCCGCGACATCACGGTCGGCGTGAGCGTCGGCGTGGCGGTCGCGACCGCAGGCAGCGGCGGCGCGGCCGACCTGCTCCGCGACGCGGAGATCGCGCTGTACCGGGCGAAGGCCAGCTCCGTGGACCGCGTCGCCGTCTTCGAGTCGAGCATGGGTGGCGCGTCGATGGCGCGCCTGGAGCTGGACAGCGACCTCCGACGGGCGGTCGAGCGGAACGAGCTCCGGCTCCACTACCAGCCGCTCGTCGACCTGCGAACGGGAGTCGTCGTGGGCCACGAGGCGCTGGTCCGATGGGAGCACCCGACGCGTGGCCTCCTGGGCCCCGCAGCGTTCATCCCGCTCGCCGAGGAGACGGGGCTGATCCTGGCGATCGGCGAGTGGGTGCTCGGCGAAGCGTGCCGCCAGACGAGAGCGTGGCAGCTCGCACTGCCGTCGGAGCGGCTCCTCACGGTGGCCGTCAACCTGTCCGGGCGGCAGTTCACCCAGCCGGACCTCCCCGCGACCGTCGCCCGGGTCCTCGGCGAGAGCGGCCTGCCGGCCTCCTCCCTGGAGCTGGAGATCACCGAGACCGTGGCGATGAGCGATGCGGCGGCCACCGGCGTGACCCTGCGCGCCCTCCGCGAGCTCGGCGTTCGGCTGGTGCTGGACGATTTCGGGACCGGCTACTCGTCGCTGGCATAC
The DNA here is from genome assembly GCA_036834865.1 of Candidatus Limnocylindrales bacterium. Taxonomy (GTDB): domain Bacteria; phylum Chloroflexota; class Limnocylindria; order Limnocylindrales; family CSP1-4; genus CTSoil-043. The sequence continues at coordinate 2,678 of DAITNC010000023.1, forward strand.
CTGGCGGAGATGGCGCTCGACAGCGTCAAGGTGGACCGGGCCTTCGTGGCGCGCCTGGGAGTCCCCGGGGCGAACCACTCGATCATCGCTGCCGTCTCGGCGCTCGCCCACGGGCTCGGCATGGAAGTCACGGCCGAGGGCATCGAGGAGACGGTCCAGCTCGCCGCGGTCATCGAGCTGGGCTGCGACCGCGGCCAGGGCTATCTCTTCGCGCGACCGCTGCCCGCGCTCGCGACCGAGTTGGCGCTGGTCAGGAACGGCGTCCGCGACCTCCCGGGGATCGCGCGGGCCGGCGCGGCCTGAGGCTGGGGCACCGGCGGGCCGGCGCAGCCTAGCGGCGGTTGCCGAAGAGCCGCAGCAGCATGAAGAACAGGTTGATGAAGTCCAGGTACAGCTTGAAGGCGCCCATCACGGCGCCCTTCTCCATCGCCCCGGCCCACGCCGCGACGGCTCCGCTCTGGATCTGCTGCACGTCGTAGGCGGTGAGGACCGTGAAGATCACCACCCCCGCGACCGAGATGCCGAAGCTCAGGAAGCTCCAGCCGATGAACAGGTTGACGACCATCGCGACCATCAGGCCGATCAGGCCCATGAAGAGGTACGCGCCAAGGTTCGAGAGGTCGCGTTTCGTCACCGCACCGTAGAAGGCGGCGGCGCCGAAGACGGCTGCGGCGGCGCTCCCTGCGGCCACCACGCTGCCGAGGTCGTAGATCCGCAGGATGAACCCGAACGTCACGCCCGTCAGGGCGGCATAGGCGAAGAAGAGCAGCAGCCCGACGGTGGCGGGGATCCGGCGGATGGCAAGCGTCAGCGTGAACGCGATGGCGAGCTGGCCGATGATCAGCGGGAACACCAGGCCCTCGAGGCTGGTGAGCTGCGTGTCGGACATGCCGGCCACGACCGCGCCGATGCCGGTCGTGAGCAGCAGCCCGAGGAACATCCAGAAGAAGGCCTGGGTGAGGAACGCCTGCGCCAGCCGGGCATCCGGGCGGACGCCCACTCGACTCGGCGCGGCGTACGGGTTCGTGATCATGGCGGACGCGATCTCCTTCGTGGCGTGGCGGAGCGTCGGCTCCGGCTCCCTATTCTGGCGAAGTCTCGAAAGGCTGCACGCGCTGGGCGCCGCGCACCGTCGCGCGCATCAGCGCCGGCCGGCGCGCACCCGCACCCGGGCTGCCGTTGCCGGACGTGCCTCGGCCTGCTCGGCGGCGCGGGCCACGATCCACAGCAGGTCGGCGAGCCGGTTGAGATAGGCCAGCAGGTGCGGCCCGGGCACGAGCCCGGCGCGATCCAGCGTGACGGCGCGCCGCTCCGCCCGCCGGACGATGGTCCGGGCAAGCTCGATCGCAGCGCTCGTGCGCGTCTCGCCGGCCACCACGAACTCCTTCGGGAAGGCGATCCGTGCCTCGTAGTCGGCGAGGAGCGCCTCGATCCCCTCGACCATGGCCGCGGAGACGCGGGTCGTCCCGTCCTGGAGCCGATCCCATGCGGCGGGGTTCGCGGCCAGCTCCGAGCCGGCCACGAAGAGCTCGCGCTGGATTCGGAGGATGAGCGGCTCGATCTCGGCGAGCGCCGGCGGGAGCGCGTCGAGCCGCCGCTTCAGATCCAGCTCGGCGCGGGCCAGCCCGAGGGCAGCCACGGTCTCGTCAAGGGTCCCATACGCCTCGGTGCGGAGGTCGTCCTTCGGGATGCGCTCGCCGCCGAAGAGGAGCCCGGTGGTGCCATCGTCGCCCTTCTTCGTGGCGACGGCGGACGGGGGCCGCGCGGCGGATGGCTCCGCGCTCACCACATGAGGCCCGCGTCGCGCGGATCCCAGCGCTCGGCGAGCAGGGTCACCTTCACGGGGTGGTCGAGCACCGACTCGGCCTGCTCCTTGACCTGCGCGATCATGGAGCCAGCGTACGGGCAGAACGGCGTCGTGAGGATCATCTTCACCTCCGACTCCGTCTCGCCCAGGATCACCTGCTTGATGAGCGCCAGCTCCACGACGTTCATCCCGATCTCGGGGTCCACCACCTCGCGCAGAGCGTCGAGGATCGCGAGCTCCTTGGCGCGCCGCTCCAGGTCGAAGGCCGGCGAGGCAGGCGTGGCGGCGGTGTCGGCAGTGGCTGGCTGATCGGTCATGGGTGGCTCTCGATGGTGCCGCGGGATCGCGACGGCTCTCGGGAAGGGTAGCACCGATGGCCCGAAAGACGAGTCCGCAGGTCGGAATTGACCGCCGTTCGCCGCGCGGCCCGGCGGACCGAGCCGGCGGGTTGCGGCCTCAGGTCCGGGTGGTCGTCGCGCCGGCGACCACCACGCCAGGCCGGTGCAGCTCGTCGGGCAGGCCGGCCGCTTCCACTTCGCTGAAGCCCGGCCCGACCAGCGACCCATCGGGCGCCAGGAACTCCGCGTAGCGCTCGGGATGGTCCGCGGCGAAGCAGTAGGCTGACGCGATCCCGAGCCAGCGCAGCTCCGGGTGGTCGGTGAGGATCCGGGGCAGGTCGTAGCCGCTGCGCCGCATCTCCAGGAGCTGGTGGACGGTCAGCCGGCTGCCGTAGCAGAACGGCTCACCGTTCATGACGAGCGGGTCGACCTGCACCCACTTGACGGTCATCGGTCAGCCACCCTTGTAGAGGGCCGCCAGGAGGCGGTTCCGCTTCCGCGCATCGCCCGAGATGCCCCGGTGCCAGCGGAAGACGGCAATCCCCTCGTCGAGGGCCGCGTCCGCGGAGGCGCGCTCCCCTTCCGAGAGGACTGCGCCGAGCGCCAGCCGCACGCCCTCGGAGAGCGAGATCAGGTCGTCCATCGGGACGTGGCGACGACGGAAGACCGGCGCCACCCACTCCGCCCAATCCCGGACCTGGGCCGGGCTGCCGGAGCCAACCGCGCGCGCAACCCGCTCCAGGAACCCGTCCGCGTCCCGGAGCAGGTGCTGCAGGCCGGTCTCGCCGAGGCGCGCGCGCAGTGTCGGGTCGCGCTCCAGGGCTGCCTCCAGCGCGCGGACGGCAAGCCGGGCGCGCGACGCCCGGATGCGGTCCGCGGCGGCGGGGAAGCCCGCGGTCATGTCCGGCATCGGGAGGCCGAGGGCGGGATGGCTCACGGCCCGAAGTCTACCCGGTCGGGTTTCCGGCAGTCGACTCGGGGTCGGTCGGTCGAGGGCGGCAGGGGAGCCACCACGAGGTCGAGGGCGCCGCCCGGCGAGGCGGGTACCATCGATGCCATGCCCCAACGCGATCCAGGCGAGGTCCCGCCGCGACGTCTCCTGGAGCGCGCGCCGTCCGAGCGGTTCGGCGCCGGCGGGACGGGCGCGGCATCCGGGCCGGCTGTGGCCGGCCCACGCGAGACCGGGAGCCTTCCGAGGGCGCTCCTCCTGGGCCTTGGCGCCGCTGCGATCGCGGCGGCGATCCACGTCGCGAGCGCGGTGCTGCTGCTCGCGACCGGGGGCCTGCTCGTCGTGGCAGCGACGCTCGGCTTCGTGGTCGGCGCGTTCGTCCGGAATGGCGCCGGGTCGCGGCTTGGGACGGGCGCGCGGCGCATCCTGGGCGCCTCGCTCGCCCTCGCGGCGCTGGCGGCGGCCCTGGCCATCAACTGGGGGCTGTCCGGGCGGTACCTCGGCCCGCTCGACTACCTCGACCAGGTCTACGGCCTCCTCGTCCCGCTGCAGTTCGCGGCGGCGATGGCGGGAGTGCTCGCCGGAACTCGCTGAGCAACGGAGGGATCCCGATGCCCGACTTCCCGACCTTCGATCACTGGTTCCCGCCCGACCAGCCGCCGGAACGCCGCCCGGCACCCGCGTACACCCTGCGCCATCCGCGCGAGGACGACCTGGCCGCGCTCGAGGAGCGTCTCCGGGACTGGTCGGACCAGCGCGGGCCCGCGGGACCCGGCCGTGCCTGGTCGCGCCACGTCGTCGGAACGTCGTGGCTGGCGGAGGCCGATGCGGGCGGGCGGGCGCTCGGGATGCTGCTCGGGTTCACCTCGCCGGACCACCCCGACGAGGCCGTGATCCAGCGGCTTGCGGTGGATCCGGAGTTCCGGCGTCGCGGGATCGGGCGAGCGCTCGTGGGCCGCTTCGCGGAGACGCAGGCGGGCGGCGGGGCTGCGCGCCTGACGGCGGCCTGTCGACCGGACGACCACCCGGCCCTCGGGTTCTTCGCGGCGCTCGGATTCACGCCCAACGCGGGACCGGGCAGCCGCAGGCTGTACGGCGTGCCCGCCTTCGAGAACTGGGATGGGCCGGGCGAGGATCGCACGCTCCTCGAGCGGGCGATCAGCGGGTAGGCCCCGGCGCCGCGAGCTCCTCGACGATCGCCCCGGGCGTCAGCTGCTCGCCCAGGAGACGCCCGAAGCGCGCCGCCTGGTCGGCCACCGGGACGCGGTCGAGCCAGCGTGACAGGAGCCGCTCGCCCTCGAAGTAGACGAAGACGTACGTGCGCCAGAGCGGATGGTCGATGAACTCCAGGCGCTTTGCTGCTCGCTCCGGCGTGGTGAGCAGGTAGCGCCCCAGGTAGTCCAGGACCTCCTCGCGCGGTGCGCCGTCCGCGTGGCGAAGGAGTGCCGCGTTCCCGCGAACGCCGCCCAGGGCACTCATGGCGTGGGTGATGGCGACCTGCGCTTCTGCGGCCGCGCGGGCCGCGGCCGGGTCGCGGGCCACGTCGAGGTCGGCCAGCCGGTAGATCTCGACGAGCAGGTCGGCCTCGTTGGCGGCGGGGACCGCGAACCGACGGCCCAGGTCGGCGAGGCCCTCGGAGAGGAGGCACTCCGGCGCGTTGATCAGGAGGATCGACGCCTCCAGCCGGCCTGCGTCTTCCACCAGGTGCGCCTCGTGCCAGGCATGCTCCAGGTGATGGCCCGGGTACGTCTCGTGGGGGAGGACGCTGAGCAGGTCGGCTGCCCGCGTGGGCAGGTCGGTGTTGATCTCGACCCGGCTTCGCAGCCCGCCGTCGTACCAGTTGTAGCCGGACCATGGCTGGTCGCGGACCAGGGAGACGGTGAGGTGCTCGCCGGCCGGGAGGCCGAACAGCGAACGAGCGCGCTCCCGGAAGCCGGGCAGCAGCGCGTCGATCACCGCCTGCAGCCGGTCCGGCGGGATCGTGTGGCGGGCGTCCCAGGCTGCTGTCCGCTCGGCCAGTGGCCCATCCCCGGGGAGCAGCCGCGCGAGGTCCGCGGCGGCGGCCTCGAAGACGGCCTCGTCCGTTCGGTCCGGCGCGAAGTCGAAGCATGCCCGAACGTGCTCGAGATAGGGCAGCGGGTCCCCGTCGAGGGCGCGCGCCTGCGTCTCGAGCGCCACGAGCTGGGCGGCCAGCCAGCGCCGGCGGTCCGCGTCACCAACCTCGCCCGCCACCCTGGCGCGCAGATCCGCGGCGTCCTCCCGCAGGCGCGCGGGCGTCCGGGGGCTCTCCGCGTCGACCTGCGCCCGCAGCTCGGCCGGGCCGAAGTAGCCGTCAACCAGGCCCGGAACCTGCCCATCGAGCCGGAGCGCGAGCAGGATGTAGTCGCGGGCGATCGGGTCGGGCGCGATCACCGCCGATCGGGCGCGATCAACGAGCCATCCGTTCCGGCCGCGGAGCGCGCGGCGCGTCGTGATCAGCGTGGAGCGCCGCGTCCTCGCGGGCCAGGCGGACGCGCTCGGCGAGATCGTCGGCCGCGGGCGGGAGGTCGAAGCGGCCGCGTGCCGGGCCCGCGCCGACCGGCGCCTCGTCCGGCTGGCGGGTGATCCCGGTCCCGCGCGTCTCACCGCTGAACGGCATGCCCTGGCGGTCGACCGCGTCGAGGCTCATCCGGAGCGCGCTCGTCTTCTGCGCAGCCACCTCGCGAACGTAGGCCGCCTCCTCCTCGGGCGTCATCGGCCGGCCGCGCACCGTGCCTTTCGGCTTGCCCACCATGAGCCAGGCCAGGTGGTAGCGATCCATGCTTCCCCACGCGGCCGCGAGCAGCTCGTCCGAGCGCTGCAGCCAGGTCCGCATCTCATCCAGGGATGGCGAGGCCACCAGCCCGTCGCCCTCGGCGATGAGGCGCTTCGTGCGGTCGATCAGCTCGTCGCGGGTCATCGACGAAGTGTAGGCCGCATGGCGGTCGGCGGGCCGCTCACCCGCCGGAGCGGGCCACGATCCATGCCTCCCGCGCATCCCGCAGGCGGCGTCCCCACGGGCCCGGGCGCCCGTCGCCGATCGGGTGCCCGTCCACCTCCACGAGCGGCACGATCCCCGCGACCGACGAACACAGGACGGCCTCGTCTGCGGCGAGAAGCTCGCCAAGCCCGAAGGCCGCCTCGTCGGCAGCGAGTCCGAACGCAGCGGCGCCCTCCGCGGCCAGCAGCCAATCGCGCGTGGTCCCGGCCAGCACGCCCGCGGCGAGCGGCGGCGTCCGCAGCGCGCCCCCGAGGACCAGGGCCAGGCTCGCGGTGGTGGCCTCCGCGACGTGCCCGTCCAGCGTCAGGGTGATTGCGTCGTCGGCGCCGGCCCGGTCGGCCTCGAGCTTCGCCCAGACGTAGTCGGCGCGCGAGACGGTCTTGACGCCGACCAGGGGATTCGATGGATCACGGCGGGCCGTGGAGACGATGGCCCGAACGCCGCGCTCGAGGAGCGCTGCGGAGGTGCCCACGTGCGGCCAGGCCTGGACGACGAGCGTCGCGCGGAGGTCGTGCCAGCCGGCGGGCAGGAGCCCGCGGCTCGGCGGCGCGCCGCGCGAGACGGTGAGCCGGACCGCTGCGTCCACCGGCGCGTTGACCGCGACCGTCGCCGAGATGGCCGCGGCAACGTCCGCGTCGGACCAGGGCAGACGGATCTCGAGCGCGGCAAGCCCATGCCGCAGGCGCCGCAGGTGGAGATCCAGCTCGATCGCGACGCCGTGGCGCACCCGGAGCGTCTCGAAGACGCCGTCGCCCAGCTGGAAGCCGCGATCGGCCACGGGAAGCGCCGGGGCGTCGGCCGGGCCGAGGCGGCCGTCGACCCACGCGACCGGCCCGGCGACGCCCGGTTCGAGGTCCTCGTTCACAGCTCCTCCTGTCCGGCGGCCCGGCCCCAATGCCTGGACACGTCCGGATTATCGGCGTTCCGCCGGCGGCACCGCCCTGGGCCGTTCAGCACTGGTGAGGGACGCTGGCCCCGGGGAGACTGTCCGGACCGAGTTGAACAGGAGAGGTAGATGGTCACGAGCCTGCGGCAGATCGACGAGTTCTGGGGACTGAAGCGCCTCGCCGTGGTCGGCGTCTCGCGCGACCCGAAGCACTTCTCATACGGCATCTGGCAGGAGCTCCGCCAGCGACGGTACGAGGCCGTGCCGGTGAACCCGAACACCGCCGAGATCGACGGCCAGCGCTGCTTCGCGCGCGTCTCGGACATCACGCCGCCCGTGGATGGGGTCGTGATCATGACGCCCGCGGCGGCCACCGAGCAGGTCGTCCACGACTGCGTCGACGCGGGCGTCACCCATGTCTGGATGCACCGCGGCGCCGGCGGCGGGCCGGGGGCGGTGAGCTCCGCCGCAGTCGCCTATTGCGACGCGCACGGCGTCGACGTGGTTGCCGGCCAGTGCCCGTACATGTTCCTGCCGGGAACCCCCTTCTTCCACGGCCTTCACGGGTTCGTGAAGAAGGTCACCGGCAGCTACCCGAAGTGAGCGGACCGGCATGAAGCGAGCGGTGATCGTCTACCGGAGCCGGACCGGCACCACCCGACGGCTCGCCGAGGAGATCGGCGCGTTCCTCGCGACCCGGGAGATCCATCCCGAGGTCGTCTCCGTCGGCGAGTGTGACGTCCAGGCGCTCCTCGACGTGGACTACCTGCTCCTCGGCTGCTGGACGGGCGGCCTCATGATCGCGGGGCAGCACCCCGACAGGCCGTGGGTCGACTTCGTCCAGGCGATGCCGGTGCTGACCGGTCCGCGGATCGGCCTCTTCGCGACCTACAAGCTCGCGACGGGCAGCATGTTCGGGCAGATGCGCCGGCACCTGGCCGGCCGCGCGCCGGCGCCGGCGCTCGAGCTGAAGTCGCGGAACGGACGACTCTCGGAATCGAACCGGCGCGCGCTCGAGCGGTTCGTCGCCGGGACCTAGTCGCAGGGGGAGCCAGCCAGTGCGCGCTCGGGATCACGGCATCATCCTCGGGCGGCTCGGGCCCGGCCCGCTCAACGCGATCACGGACGTGGCCGGCGTGCGCGTCGGGCACACCACGCTGATCCGTGGCGACGGGCCCCGCGTCGTCGGCCAGGGCCCGGTCCGGACCGGCGTCACGGTCGTCGTCCCGCACGACGGTGACCCATTCCTCGAACCGGTCTTCGCGGGTTGCCACCGGCTGAACGGGAACGGCGAGCTGACCGGCCTCGAATGGATCCGCGAGTCCGGCTTCCTGACCAGCCCGATCGCGATCACGAACACGCACTCGGTCGGGGTGGTGCACGACGCGCTGATCGCGCACGCCGTTCGCCATCACCCGGCGGGCGTCGAGTTCTGGTCGCTCCCCGTCGTGGGCGAGACCTACGACGGCGTGCTCAACGACATCAACGGGTTCCACGTCCGCCCGGAACACCTGGATGGCGCGCTGGATGGAGCCGTGGGCGGCCCGGTTGCCGAGGGCTCGGTGGGCGGCGGGACCGGGATGATCTGCCACGAGTTCAAGGGCGGGATCGGATCGGCGTCCCGGGTGGTCACCGACGCGGACGGCGGCTGGACCGTCGGCGCGCTTGTCCAGGCGAACTACGGAAGCCGGGAGCTGCTCCGGATCGACGGCGTGCCTGTCGGCGAGGCGATCCCGGTCGAAGACGTGCCCAGCCCGTGGGATGCCGCCACGGCCCTGGCCCGCGCGGGCGCCACGGGCGGCGCCGGGACGCCGGGAGCCGGCTCGATCATCGTGGTCCTGGCCACCGACGCCCCGCTGCTCCCCCACCAGTGCGAGCGGCTGGCGCAGCGAGCCGGGCTGGGGATCGCCCGGATGGGCGGGATCGGGTCGACCGGTTCCGGCGACATCTTCGTCGCGTTCGCGACCGGCAATCGCGGACTCCCCGAGGCGGCGCTCGAGCCCGACCCGCGGCGGGTGATCAACGTGCGCATGGTGGAGGACACCCGGATGACCCCGCTCTTCCAGGCCGCGGTCGAGGCAACCGAGGAGGCGATCGTCAACGCCCTCCTGGCGGCAGGGACGATGACCGGCTCGGACGGCATCACGGCGTACGGGCTGGACGGCGGACGCGTCGTCGAGATCATGGCCCGGCACGGGCGAGGTCCGGGGGCGCGCACCGCGTGACGAGGGCGGCCCGCCCGCTTGTCAGCCGAAGCTGCTCGAGCCGTCGAGCCGGCTGAACGCCGCGAGCTGCCGGCGACATTCGACTGCCGCACGCTGCGCCTGCCCGACCAGCCACGCGGACACGCGCCCCGTGTCCTCCAGCGTCAGGCCGGGTCCGTACGGGCCGTCGCCCAACACGATGCCGGAGGCGTTGCGGAAGTCGGCCATCCAGTTCGCCTGGAGCGCGACCAGCGCGTCGGCGACGACAGCCCGGTCGAACACCCAGTCGAGGTAGCGCGCGTTGAGCGCGGCCACGAGATCGTCGAGAAGCACGGGCCGGCCGCGCTCCACCCGCGCGACGAGCTCCAGGACCCGCAGGACCGCGAACGGATCGCCCGGTTCGGCAACCACGGGCGGGGCGACGTTCGGATCGGGGAGGCCCGGCGGAACGGGCCCCAGTCGCAGGCCACCGGGCGCGGCGGGGCGCGGATCGGTCACGGGGGCGGACGATACCACCGGCCCCGGCGGCTGTCGCCGAGCGGGACCTCCGGCACTGGCGGGTAAAGCCGACGCGGGTGGAGAATCCCGGCGCAGAGCAGTCGCCCCGCCGCTCCTGTGCGCTGCGGGGCAGGAGGTGCAGCGATGGCCGGCGAAGTCCTCGTCGCCTTCGGGACGCGACACGAATCGACGCGCGGCATCGCCTCCGCGGTCGCCGAGGTCATCCGGGCAGCCGGCATTCGCGTCGAGTTCCAGCCGATCGAGGCGCTCTCGGACCTCGGGCACGTGCGGGCCGCCGTCCTGGGCGCCGCCGTCTACGACGCCGGCTGGCTGCCGGGCACGTATGACTTCCTGGCCGACCATGAGCGAGAGCTCGCCGCGATCCCGACCTGGCTGTTCGCGTCCGGAAGCCTGGAGCACGTCCCGCCGGGCGTTGCATCGGACGTGCCGGACGAGCTGGTCGAGATCATCAGGCGGATCGGCCCGCGTGACGTCGCGCTGTTCGCGGGTTCGCTTCAGCCGCATCACCTTGCGTCGGGGCTGCGGCTGCTCTCGAAGCTGGCTCGCACGAACGTCGGCGACCACCGCGACTGGGTGGCCATCGAGCGCTGGGCGAATGGAATCCGCGATGCGCTCCTCGCCGAGCTGCCGGTGTCCGTGGAGACTGCGCGGGGGTCCGCAGGGAGATCCTGATCCCGGCGAGCCGTTCACCATCGGGTCTCGACGCGCCCGCAGCCCGGATGGTGCATGGTCGTTCCCATGGACGACCACCCCCTCCCCGCCGAGTCCGGCCTGCCTGACCCCGAACCCTCGATCGCCCCGCCACCGACCCCGGCCGGCGCGCGTCGAGGGCACGGGTGGACCTTGGTCGCGCTCGCCCTTGCGGGCGTCCTCCTGTTCGGGACCGGCTCGCTGGTCGGACGCCTCAGCGCCCCGGAACCGGGCACCGGGTCACCCGCGTCCGGCGCGCCCGCCGCGTCCTCGGGGCCGATTGCGTCAGGGGCGGCTCCCAGCTGGTCGCTGCTCGACCAGGCCTACGCGCTCCTGCGCGCCAACTACGTCGATCAATCCGCGCTGGACCCAACAAAGCTCCTGCAGGGTGCGATCCAGGGCCTCATGGACGCGGTGAACGATCCCGGCCACACGGGCTACCTCACCGCGGCCGAAGTGGCAGCCCGCAACCAGTCCCTGTCCGGGACGTTCGTCGGCGTGGGAGCCGTTCTCGACCTTCGCAGCAACGCGGCGACGATCGTCCGCGTGCTTCCCAACAGCCCGGCACAGAGGGCCGGGGTCCGCGCCGGCGAGGTGATCCTTCGCGTCGACGGGGTGTCCATCACCGGCCAGACTCTCGAGCAGACCGTCGCCATGATCCGCGGCCCGGAAGGCACCTCGGTGACGCTCGGGCTCCGGGATCTCGACGGGTCGGAGCGGAGCCTCACCATCGTCCGGGCGAAGCTCGACCTCCCGCTGGTGAGCTGGGCGCTGGCGCCCGGCAGCCACGACGCGGTCATCAGGCTGGAGTCGTTCTCGACCGGTGCCGCGAAGGACCTGGTCGCGGCGATCAACGCAGCCCGCGCGGCCGGCGCGGCCGGGATCGTGCTAGACCTGCGCTCGAACCCGGGCGGCTACGTCAGCGAGGCAGTGAACGTCGCGAGCCAGTTCCTGGGCTCGGGCGTCGTCTACATCTCGCAGGACCGGAGCGGCGCATCGGTTCCGCACGAGGTCGCCGGCGGCGGCATCGCGACCACCATCCCGCTCGTGGTGCTGGTGGACGGCCAGACCGCCAGCGCCGCCGAGATCGTGACGGGAGCCATCCAGGACGCCGGCCGCGCCACTGTCGTCGGCCAGACAACATACGGGACGGGGACCGTCGTCGGGACGTTCCCGCTCTCGGACGGGTCGGCGGTCACGATCGGGACCGAGCGGTGGCTCACCCCGAAGGGCCACGAGATCTGGCACGAAGGCCTGACGCCCGACCAGGCAGTGGCCCTGCCGGCGGGCGTGAGCCTCCTCGTCCCGGACGACTTCGCGACACTCGGCAGCGCCGGGATCGGGGCGAGCTCGGACGTGCAGCTCCAGGCGGCCTTGCGCGCGCTCGACGTCACGGAGCGGGCGGCCGCCGGCGGCTGACCCCGCCGGGCGTGGGGCGCCGCCGCGTCGGGCGAGGAGTCGCTACAGGAGCTCGTGGTTGGCGGTGGCGGTCGGCATCCCGTCGGCAGGTCGCGGCTCCTCGCCCGGGCCGAACGTGGCCTGGGCGTCGCCGTCCTGGCCGCCCGTGGTCGCCTGCAGCACGGGAAGCGGCTGGCCGGCCTGCCCCTCGAGCGCGCCCACGCCGTACGGCACCCATTTGCTCGGATCCTGGAGGCGATGCGCTTCCGCGTTGCCGCGGGCGTGGGTCTCGACGAAGCCTGCCGGCTCGATCCACATCCGCTTCCCGTCGAGGAGCCCGGTGATCCCTTCCTGGCCGGGTTCCGGGCGGGGATTCTGGCACCAGCGGCAGGTCGCCCGGTCGTGCGGCGTGTACGAGGTGGGCTCCTCGTAGGTGGTGATGTAGCCCTCGTAGTTGCGGAGCACGATCTTGTGATCCGAGTACGACACGAGGTAGTTCGGCATGACCGGGATCTTCCCGCCGCCGCCCGGCGCGTCGACGATGTACTGCGGGACGGCGTAGCCGGAGGTGTGGCCGCGGAGCCCTTCCATGATCTCGAGCCCCTTGCCGACCGGCGTCCTGAAGTGGCCGGCGCCCTCGACGAGGTCGCACTGGTAGATGTAGTAGGGCCGAACCCGGATCTCGACGAGTCGCTGGACCAGGTCGCGCTGGATGTGGACGCAGTCGTTCACGCCCGCCAGGAGCACCGACTGGTTGCCGAGGGGGACGCCGGCGCGCGCCAGGACGTCGCAGGCGCGAGCCAGCTCGGGCGTGATCTCGTTCGGGTGGTTCACGTGGATGTTCAGCCAGACCGGGTGGTACTTGGCGAGCATCTCTCCCAGCTCTTCGTCGATCCGCTGGGGAAGGAAGACGGGCACCCGCGAGCCGATCCGGATTATCTCCACGTGCGGGATCTCCCGCAGGCCCCGCAGCACCGACTCGAGGAGCTTCGGCGCCAGCGTCAGGCCGTCACCGCCCGAGATCAGGACGTCACGGATCTGCGGCGTCCGCCGGATGTAGTCCAGCTGGGCCTCGTGGTCCTTCCGGTTGAAGTTCTGGCTGGGGTCGCCGACGATCCGGCTCCGCGTGCAGTACCGGCAGTAGCTGGCGCACTGCGTGGTGATGAGCATGAGGACGCGATCCGGGTAGCGATGGACCAGGCCGGGAACTGGCGAGTGGCGGTCCTCGGCGAGCGAGTCCTCCATCATCCCGGTGAACGAGCGCAGCTCGCGGCCGGTCGGGATGATCTGGCGCCGGATCGGGTCGTCGGGGTCGTCGGGGTCCACGAGGCTGATGAAGTAGGGGGTCACGTCGACGCGGAACTTGTCCGGCGCGGAGAGCCCCTCCCGCTCGTCGTCGGTGAGGTTGAGGATCGCCTCGATCTCGCTGAGCTCGTTGACCCGGTTGGAGAGCTGCCAGCGCCAGTCGTTCCACTTCGCGTCGGGCACATCGGCCCAGATCGGCGCGCGGCGGCTCACCGCGGGCATGCCGTTCGGTCCGAGCCGGCGGGCAGGGTCGCGCCGGTTCACGAAGGCCGGCTCCTCGGTCGCCCGGGCGACGGTCGAGCTGTGCTCCTGGACGGTCATCGGCTGGCTCGCTCCGTGCTGGCGCGACGGCCGCGTGCCGGCGGGTGGACGGCCGGCCGCCTACCCGTTCGCACGTCCTCCGACGCATAAAGCCTATGCACTCTGCATATTGGTGCCGATGATACCCGCCGGGTTGGTCCATGACCAGCCGGTATCCTTGGCAACATGAACCCGGAGGATCTCCCCGACCACGTCGTCTCGAACCGCGCCTTCTGGGCCAGCGAGGCCGCCGCCTACGTCGCACCCGCTCGCCGCAACTGGGCGACCAGCGAGCCCAGCTGGGGCATCTGGGGCGTGCCCGAGTCCGAGGCCCGGATCCTGCCGGACGTCGCGGGCCTCGACATCATCGAGCTGGGCTGCGGCACTGCCTATGTCTCGGCCTGGCTGGCCCGCCGCGGCGCGCGTCCGGTCGGGGTGGACATCACCCCGGAGCAGCTGGCGACGGCACGGGAGCTCCAGCGCGAGCACGGCCTGGCGTTTCCGCTGCTGGAGGCGAACGCCGAGGCGGTTCCGCTCCCGGACGCGTCGTTCGACCTCGCCATCAGCGAGTACGGCGCCGCGATCTGGTGCGACCCGTACCGCTGGATCCCGGAAGCCGCCCGCCTCCTGCGCCCGGGCGGCCGGCTGATCTTCCTGGGGAATTCGACGCTCCTGATGCTCTGCTCCCCGGAGGAGGGAGAGCTCCCGGTCGGCGACCGGCTCCTTCGGCCGCAGTTCGGAGGGCTGGGCCGGTTCGACTGGGCGGACGAATCGTCGGTCGAGTTCCACCTGGGACACGGCGACATGATCCGGCTCCTCCGCACCAGCGGCTTCGACATCGAGGATTTGGTCGAGCTGCAGGCGCCGGAGGGCGCGACGACCCGCTACCCGTACGTCACGCCGGAGTGGGCGCGGCGATGGCCGTCCGAGGAAGTCTGGATCGCGCGCAGGCGCGGCTGAGCACGCTCCGGCGGTCCTCGCCTACCATCGACGCCGCGTAGCCGCGGGATCGCGTCCGCTCCACAGGAGCACTTCCAATGCCATCGTTCCCCGCCGCCCGGATGACCGTCCGCGTCGTCGGCCTTGCCCAGCTGGTCCTTGGCCTGGTCGTGTGGACGGGCAGCGCCGCCGGGCTCGTGCCGATCCACATGATTCTCGGCATCGTCCTGGTCCTGGCGATCTGGATCGTCGCCGCGCTGGCGCTACAGGCCGGCGCGCGGCCGGCGCTCCCAGCGATCGCGATCGCCTGGGGTACCCTCCTGGTCGCATTCGGGCTGACCCAGGCCCAGATCCTGCCCGGCGACAGCCTGCACGTCGTGATCCAGGTCGCCCACCTCGTCGCCGGCCTCGTGGCGATCGGCCTCGCCGAGGCGTTGGGAGCGGCCGTTGCCCGGACCGGCGCGCCGGCGGCGCGCTGAAGGGTCGGGCGCGGATGCCGGGGACGACGCCCCGACCGGGGTGGGGCGCTACTCGCCGATCACGGCCCAGAGCAGGCCCATCATGACGAAGAAGCCGGTGAACATCGAGATCAGCGCGATCGCGCCGTAGGGCGAGTTCGCCGTGTTCGGGAAGGA
>DAITNC010000024.1:0-17539 GCA_036834865.1 Candidatus Limnocylindrales bacterium
GGGCCGCCGCCGGCGTTAGGGCCGCCGCCGGCGTCGCCCCAGCGGCGCCCGTTTCGTACACGCAGGGCGGCGGGCACGAAACGACCCGGAGGAACCTCCGCGTCGCGTGGACCTTGGCCGTGAGGCCTCCGCCGTTAGCGAGCTCATGACCCCTCCGGGTCGACACCAACGCTACGCAGCGCAGGCGACACGGTCAACGGCCAGCGTCCACCAATGTCCCGGAATCGGTGCAGGTTGTCCACACTACGTCCACGGCCGGAGCCGGCGGCTCTCAGGTCAGCCCACGTCCGGTGACCGGATCGAGCGCCGAGACCAGGCCCGCGTAGCTCGTCAGGACCAGGCGTCCGCCGGTCAGCTCCGCCTCGGCGACCACGTCGGAGTGGCCGACGCGCCAGCGGACCTCGCCGTCCTCTTCGAGCGCGAACGTCTCGATCTCGGCCTGGACCAGGATGTGGGGCAGGCGCGACGAACCCAGGACGTACAGGACCGGCGACCCGGACCGATGTGACCAGCGGAGCTCGCCCGTCCGCGCGACCAGCCCGTACGTGACGAACCCGTACTTCACGACCAGCAGGCCGGCGGTGTCCCAGGCCGCGCCGGCGGGCTCGTCGTAGACGGGCGAGGCGAGGCGCGCAGCCCAGGTCCCGGCCGGACCCTCGGCGCGGAGCTCGGCACGACAGAGTCGCTCGAAGGTCCGCCCGGCCCGATCCCCGTACTCGAACAGCTCCCCGCCGGACTCGGACAGCGCGAATACCGCATCGCCGCCCCCGCTGCCGGCCCAGCGGTAGCGGACCCGGAGGCCGCCCGGATATCCGACGACCGACTGCCGGGGCTCTGCGGTCACGTCCCCGGAGTCGCCAGGCCGCCCGTCTGCGTGCCCTGGATGTCGGCATGGACGGTGCTCCCGCCGGCAGGCGTCTCCAAGGGCCCGACCTCGGCGATCTCCGCGACGATCGCGCTCGTGAGCGCCCGCAGGGCCGCCGGCGAGACGGGGAAGACGGAGCCATCGTGACCGGCTGCCGCCCAGACCTCCGGGTAGTGGCCCAGGTCCGGGTCCATCACGACACGCACCGGCCTCGGATGGCCGAGTGGCGGGATCCCGCCAATCGAGAAGCCGGTCAGCTCGCGTGCCTCCCGCGCCGTCGCCCGTCGCACGTCGGCCTCGCCCGTCGCGGCTGCCAGGAGCGCGATGTCCACGCGGTTCGTCCCGGCCGCCAGGCAGATGATGAGCTCTGGCGGCCCGTCCCCCCGGGGCGCGACAAAGACCAGCGACTTCACGATCTGCGCCTGCTCCACGTCGAGCGCTCGAGCGGCGTCCGCGGCCGTGTGGGTCGTGTCGGCGAGCTGGTGGATCTCGAGCCGGACGCCCCTGCGGGCAGCGGCGTCGAAGACGCGGCGGACAGCAGGGTCCAGGGCGGCCGGGTCCGCGGAGACTCGCGGATCGACGGGATCGGGCACGGGCGCGAGTCTAGCATCGAGACTGGCTGCAGCCACCGGCCGGGCGGCCGGGGACCCGCTAGGATTCGTCGCCGTGCGCGCCATCCTCTTCGACTGGGACGGAACCATCGTCGACACGCTCCCGTTCATGTACGCCGCGACGGAGTTCGTCCTGTCGGAGCGCGGCGTCGTGATCACCTGGGACGAGTACCGGCGCCACTTCACGCCCGACTGGCGCCTCCTGTACCGCCGGTTCCACTTGCCGGAGGAGGAGATCGAGTCGGTCGGCGACCGATGGTGGTCGCTCTACAGGGGCCGCGACGAGGCGGGCCTCCTGCCGGGCGCCGCGGATGCGCTCCGGCGCCTCGCCGCGGCGGGCTTCGCCCTGGGCGTCGTCACCGCCGGGCGCCGCGACAGCGTGGGGTCGCAGCTGGAACGCCACGGGCTGGCCGGGCTCATGACGGCCTGCGTCTACGGCGATGACCCCTTCGAGCCGAAGCCTGGTCCCGCCGGCTTCCGCCACGCGCTGGCCGCACTTGGCCTCGCGGGCCGTGCCGAGGAGGCGGTCTACGTCGGCGATGCGCTCGACGACATGCGGATGGCGGTGGCGGCGGGGGCGCGCGGCGTCGGGATCCGGAGCGACCTCGCGACGGACGCGGAGCTGCGGGACGCGGGCGCGAGCGACGTGGTGGCCTCGGTGGCCGACTGGGTCGCCGGCCTCCTGGGCTGAGCGCGTCCGGGCGCCCGGGTGTAGATTCCCGCCTGCCGGTCGGAGCCCGGCGCAATCGAAGATTGGGACAGGGGAGCGCCTCGCGGCGCTGAGAGTGCGGTCAACCGCAGACCCTCGGAACCTGATCCGGGTCATGCCGGCGAAGGGAGTCCAGTGGAGCGCCTCCGTCCCCCCACCCGACGGAGGCGTTCCGATTCCTGGACCCGCTCCGGGCCGCGCCCGGCATGCAATCCTCGTCGGCGACGGCGATGTGCCGGCGCGCGCGGCGCTCGATGCCGCCTGGCCCGGCTGGGCGGCGGGCGCGGACCTCGTCATTGCGGCGGACGGCGGCGCGCGGAAAGCCGGCCGGGCGGGCCTCACGCCGGAGCTCGTGGTGGGCGACGGCGACTCGCTCGGCGAGTCCGGTTTGGCCGAGGTCCGCTCGGCGGGCATCGCGCTCGAGCTTGCCGCCCCGGACAAGGATGAATCGGACCTGGAGCTGGCGGTCATCGCGGCGGTGGCGCGCGGGGCCGGACGCGTGACCATCCTGGGTGCCCTCGGCGGCCCTCGCTTCGACCATGCCGTCGCGAACGCGTGGCTGCTGGCGCTTCCCGCGCTGGGGGACCGAACCGCGGTCCTCCTCGACGCGAGCACGCGGGTGCGGCTGCTCTCCTGGCCGGCCGTGGGTGGCGCCGCGGCGGCCGGACGGGCAGAGGTCATCCTCGCCGGGGCGCCGGGCGACCTGGTCTCGCTCTTCCCCTTCGGGGAGGACGCCGTTGGCGTCACGACCGACGGGCTGGCCTATCCGCTCCGGGACGAGCCGCTTCGCGCGGGGCCGGCCCGGGGGCTCTCCAACGTTCGCACCGGCCCGGAGGCGCGCGTCTCCCTCCGGGCCGGCCGTCTGCTGATCGTCGAGACGCGCGACACGGAAGGGAACACATGATGACCACCTCCGAACGCGCTCCTGCCGTCACGCTCGCGGACCCTCGGTGGCGGACGCGCGACATCCTCGTCACGGCGGTTCTCGGCGTTGCATTCGGCGTCGTCTTCTGGTTCTGGAACAACCTCGCGTGGAGCTTCCTGGCCCCGCTCGGCCCGTTCCAGAACCTGTTCTACGCCGTCTGGCTGATCCCGGCTGTCCTCGCGCCGCTCATCGTGCGGAAGCCGGGAGCGGCCCTCTTCGCGGAGCTGCTGGCGGCCGCGGTGTCGGTCATCGCCGGGTCCCCGTGGAGCCTCGACGTGCTGCTGTCCGGCTTCGTGCAGGGCGCCGCCGCGGAGCTCGTCTTCGCATTCACGCTCTACCGGGCATGGTCCCTGCCGGTCCTCGCGATCGCCGCGCTTGCCTCCGCCGCGGCCGCGTGGGTCCACGACTGGGTGATCTACTATCCGACGGTCGCCGTGGAGACGCAGCTGCTGGTGGGCGCCGCGATGGGCGTCTCCGCCTTGCTGATCGTCGGCGTCGGTTCGCTCGTGCTCGTCCGGGCGCTTCGCGGGGCCGGGGTGCTGGAGGGCTTCCCACGCTGAGCGGATGGTCCGGCCCCGGGATCAGCCGCCAGCGGCCGGGCCAGATCCGCGCTCGCGACGTCGGCGTCACCTACGAGGGAGCTTCGTCGCCCGCGGTCGCCGACGTCTCGTTCGACCTTCCGGAGGGCGGGTGCCTCCTGATCGTCGGACCGTCCGGATCGGGGAAGAGCACGCTGGCGCGCGCGCTCGCCGGCCTCGTGCCCGCTGCGATCGGGGGGCGCCTCGACGGCGAGCTCCTGGTTGGCGGTTGCCAGGCGGGCAGGGATCCACAGGCACAGGTCGCCCGACGGGTCGGGATCGTCTTCCAGGACCCGGAAAGCCAGCTGGTGATGGAGCGCGTGGACGACGAGGTCGCCTTCGGCCTCGAGAGTCTCGGCTGGTCGGCCGGGGAGATGCAGGCGCGGGTCCCGGTTGCGCTCACCGACCTCGGGCTGGCCGGCTTCGGGCGCCGCCGGACCGCCCGGCTCTCCGGCGGCGAGCAGCAGCGTCTGGCCATCGCGGGCGCGCTCGCGGCGGCCCCCGGCATCCTGGTCCTCGACGAGCCGACCGCGAATCTCGACCCCGCCGGCACCCGCGAGCTGGCGGCCAGGCTCGCGGCAATGCGCGCGGTCCGGTCGACGACGATCGTGCTCGTCGAGCATCGCGCGGACCTGGTCTGGCCGCTTGCCGACCTCATCCTGGCTCTTGGCGCCGATGGCCGGCCGATCGCGCTGGGCACGCCCGCGGAGATGCTCGAGCGATACGCGGCCAGGCTCGCCGGCTCAGGCGTGTGGCTCCCGGATTCGTTCGTCGGCCGGGCGGGGGATCCAGCCCCGCCCGACCCGAGGGAGCCGGGACGGGTCGCGGGCGCCCCGTTGCTCGAGGTCCGCGGGGTCGGCTTCGCATGGGTTGGTGGCGGCCAGCCCATCTTCCGGGCAGTCGATCTCGACCTCGGAGAGGGCGACCGGGTGGCGCTGCTCGGCCCGAATGGCAGCGGCAAGTCCACCCTGGGCCGGATCGCGAGCGGACTCCTGCGCCCGACGACCGGGAGCGTTCGCCTCGCCGGCAACGATCCGGCCCGGCTCCCGGCGCGGGAGCTCGCCCGCCGGGTGGGCTACGTCTTCCAGGACCCGGAGCGGCAGTTCGTCGCCGCGACCGTGCGGGCCGAGATGGAGGCCGGGCTCGACGCCGCGGGCCGGGCCGGCGTCGCCGAGGTCGCCGCGTCGCTCGGTCTGCCGCTCGAGGCGTTCGGAGAGCGCAGCCCGTACACGCTCTCCGGGGGCGAGCAACGCCGCCTCTCGCTCGCCCCGGCCCTGGCCCGGCGGCCCAGCCTCCTCGTGCTCGACGAGCCGACCTACGGGCAGGACCGCCACGGATACGATCGTCTCGTCGACTTCTTCCGGGCTCGCCTGGGGAGCGGGACCGCCATCCTCGTGGCCACCCACGACCCGCGCCTCGTTGCCGATCTCGGCGCGCGACCGTTCGAGCTCGACGGCGCCTCGAGCGGCGTGGTCGCCGCGTGATCGCCGTCCGCGCGGCCGACGACCGCGCCCTGGCAAGCCCGCTGGGCCGGACGAGTCCGGTCGCGAAGCTCGTGCTCGTGGGGGCCTGGGTCGCCGGGCTTGCCCTGACCACCGATCCGCGCCCGCCGCTCGTGCTCGGCGCGGTCGGTCTCGCGGGCGCAGTCGTGCTCGGTCGCGTCCGCCCCGCCTCGCTCGTCGCCGGCCTGGCACCGCTCGTCTTCGCGGCCCTGACGGTGGGCTTCTTCAACGCGCTGCTCAATCCGGCCAACGCCAACCCAGCCTTCGCCGCGGTCACCAGCCTTGGCCCGATCCGGCTGACGGCGCCAGCCATCTCGGCCGGGGTCGCGCTCTCCTGTCGCGTCGGAGCGGTGGCGGCGCTGGGCATCGCGTTCGGGTTGACGACCGACACGACGCGCCTGGTGGATGCGCTGGTGCAGCAGGCCCATATGCCAGAGCGGTTCGCCTACGGCGCGCTGGCGGCGTTCCAGGCGATCCCGCGCCTGGCGGAGGATCTCGTGGCGCTGCGGGAGGCACGGCGCATCCGCGGGCTGCGGGCCAGCTGGCATCCGCGAATCCTCGTGGGCCTCCTGGTCCTGGCCATCCGGCGGGCCGATCGACTGGCCGTCGCAATGGACGCGCGCGGCTTCGGGTCTGGCCAGCGGACGCGCTTCCGGAGCGTGGAGTGGTCCCTGGCGGACGGCGTGCTCCTCGGCGTGGGCTTGGCCGTGCTCGTCGCTGCGATGGCCCTCGGCCGCGGAGCGTGATCCCGGTCAGCCGGCCTCGGCTCGGAGTGAAGGCACGCGTCGTCGGAGGTTCGGGCCGCCGAACGCCGGGCGCACGTCGACGGCCGAACCAGCCCGGCTGGGGTAGTCTCTGGAGCGTCATGTCCCAGGTGCCCGAGGTCGGCGATCCGGCCCCCCCGATCGACCTTCCCGACGAATCCGGGACGCGACACCGACTTGCCGACCGGCGTGGCGAGTGGACTGTCGTCTACTTCTATCCCGAGGACGACACGCCAGGCTGCGTCACCGAGGCGTGCGAGTTCCGCGACAGCTTCGCGGCCATCCGCGCCGAGGGCGCCGAGGTCTGGGGGATCAGCCCGGACGATCCCGGCAGCCACGCGACGTTCCGGGCGAAGTACGAGCTCCCGTTCACGCTCCTGTCGGACGACGGGGCGGCCGTGACCGCCGCGTTCGGCGCCTGGCACGAGCGCACGAAGGACGGCCGTACCTCCATGCGCACCCGGCGCTCCACGTTCCTCGTTGGCCCGGACGGTCGGATCGCGCATGCCTGGCCGGCGGTGACGCCGGAGGGCCACGCTGCCGAGGTGCGGTCGGTGCTGGCCGCTGCGAAAGCGCGGGCTGCGAGGTGACACCGCGTGAGCGAGCGAGCGCTGAGCCCGGGCCGAGCCTCGTGCGCGGTCGCCCGCGACGGTCGATGACGCCCGATCCGCCGGCCGGCGTGGCGACGGTCGCTCCGCACACCTGGCGTCCCGCGCGGTTCATGGTCATCGTGGCGCACCCGGACGATGCCGACTTCGGCCCGGCCGCCACGGCCAGCACGTGGATCGACAGCGGCTCCGTCGGCCGGCTGATCTGCTGCACGAGCGGCGACCAGGGCGGCGAGGACGCAACGCTCGACCCGCTCGAGCTCGCGGTGACGCGCGAGGCGGAGCAGCGCCGGGCGGCGGCCGTGGTCGGCTACGACGACGTCCGCTTCCTCCACCAGCCGGATGGGGCGCTCGCCAACGAGCTGCCGCTCCGCGAGCTGCTGGTCCGCGAGATCCGTGAGTTCCGGCCGGACGCGGTGCTCACCCACGACCCCGAGGTGCTCTTCTACCACGGCGGGGGCATCAACCACGCGGACCACCGGGCGGCCGGGATCTCTGCAGTGGACGCCGTCTACCCGGCGGCGCGGAACCCGATGGCGTTCCCGAACCTTGCGCGGACGGGGTTGGCCCCGCACAAGGTTCGCCGCCTCTACCTGTTCTGGCCCGCCGCGCCCACTGCCTGGATCGACGTCGGCGCCACGCTCGACCGGAAGATCGAGGCGCTGCGCTGCCATTCCAGCCAGCTCACCGTCGACGCGGCCTTCGAGCAGCGGATGCGGGCGTGGGCGGCGGACGATGGCGTTCGGATCGGTGCGTCGGCGGCGGAGGCCTACCGCCTGGTCGTCATCGACGACGACGACGAGGCGCAGCTCCCGGAAGGGACCCAGCTCGCCGAGTAGATCCTCAGGACAGGTCGAGGAGCAGCGGCCGAACCCGGCCCCACGCGTTCCAGAGCTCGGCCAGCGGCTCCGCCCGGCGACCCAGGAGGTCCACCATCTCGCCCATGGTCAACCCGCCGGCGGCCCGGGCGAGGTAGCGCCCCGCGTCCACCCGCACGTCGCGGAAGAGTGCCGGCATCTCCGACTCGGCCGGCCAGCGGCGAACCCGCATCGGGTCCTGGCCCGCATACCCGAGCGCCAACGAGAGATCGCGCTGGGCGGGCACGCGTCCGTCGGCGAAGCCGCCCAGCCCGTCGAAGCGGTATCCCAGGGCCGCCATCGCCGCGGCGATCTCCCGGCACTGGGACTGTGTGTACGGCCCCCAGAAGACGTGGTCCTCCGGGAACGAGAGCGCCGACGCGTCGATCGCCCCCGCCACGACCGCGTCGACGAGGTCCGAGATGAGGAGCTGCCAGCGCCGCTGCTCATCCGGGTCGCCGTTCCCCAGCCGCTCCACGATCGAGCGCATGGTCGCCCGATCGCCACGCAGGAGGCGCAGGATCGCGACGTCCTCGCCGGCGACCGGCGCGAGCTCCGCGGCCGCCTCGCCCTCGGGTTCGAGCTGTCGGAGCGGAGCAGGGGTGGCCGGCTCGGGAGCGGCCGACCCGACGCGTTCGGCCTCCTCGCACGCCGCCAGGGCCATCCGCGCGGCGCGACAGGCTTCGGCCGCGTGCTCGCTGCCGATCCGGGCGACATCCATGTCGAGCCCGGCCTTCTCGACGGCCCGGAGGAGCTCGGCCTCCACGCCGGATTCGCGAGCCATCACCAGCGCAGCCTCGCGAGTTCGGGCGTTGATCCGGTTGATCTCGCGCAGCCAGGCGGCCGCGGCCACTTCGAGGGCCGCCCGATCCTGCGCGGCAAGCCGGCCGCGTCGGAACTGCGCCTGTGCCTCGTCCTTGGCTGCCCGGATCGCGCGCGGATCGACCGCCGCCGCGGCCCGATCGCGGCGTCCCGTGTGCTCGTCGTAGGCACGCCGCGCGCCGCGCGCCCGTTCCTGCGCCGTGGCGGCCACGAGGGCCATTCGATCGGCGTGGGCGCACGCCTCGTCCGCCGCTGTGCGCTGTGCCGCACACGGGTCGACAGCCTCAACCCTGGCGGTGCCGGGCCCGCGACCGAAGGCCGGGGCACCCATCGAGGCGAGTGTGGGGGCCGGCCCGCGCGCCGGCCTACCGAACGGCTGTTCGGTCGTTCCCGCTTCGGGCGCGAAGACGTCATCGGGCCCGTGCACGAGCTCGGACGCCAGGAGCGTCGTGGCGAGCGTCGTGGCGCGGTTCCCCGCCGGCCCGGCCGAGACCGTGACCCGGACCTGGCGATGCGCCGCCGGACGCGCCCGGATGACTTCGATGAGCGCACCCCCGGCGAGCACGCCGAGCGCAAGGCCACCGGCCAGGAAGGCAAACTCGCTGGGACTCACCGGACGTTCCTCGGACTGGTCCAAGAGGTCGGCGTCGCGACCGACAGCGTCGCTGCCGCGGGTCGAGCGTAGCTGCGCCGCGGCGGCGCGTCAATCCGGCTGCGCCGCCCCATGGGTCCGTGCGTGCGCTCATGCGCATCGTCGTGTAGATTCCGGCGCGTCGATCACCCGGCGTCGGCTTCCGCGTGCGCCGCGCCGCTCCCGCGCCCCCGAGCTCCGGCAGCCGCAGGTACGAACGAGGCGACCGCATCGTGGCCATCGACCCCAGCCAGGAATTCCTCGTCCAGCCGGTGGACGCTTCGTGGCTCCAGTGCAACATCGAGTGCCAGGAAGCCTGCCCGGTGGGCACGAACTGCCGTGGCTACCTCAACCTTGCCGCGGAGGGTCGGTTCGAGGAGGGCTACCTCCTCTCGCGCGAGCCCAACCCCGTCGCCGCCATGTGCGCCTACGTGTGCTCCGCTCCCTGCGAGCGCGCCTGCCGGCGCGGCGACATCGACCGCCCGCTCGCCATCCGGGCAATGAAGCGCTTCCTCGTCGAATGGCACGAGGCATCCGGGATCCCTGACGTCATCCCCCAGATCACGCCGCGTGACGAGCGCGTCGCGGTGGTCGGCGCCGGGCCGGCGGGCATCGCGGTCGCCCGCGAGCTCGCGGTCAAGGGGTACCGCGTCACCGTCTTCGACAGCCTGCCGTTTGCCGGCGGCACGATGCTGATCGGCGTCCCGGCCTTCCGACTGCCGCGCGAGGCGATCGAGATGGACGTCCGGCTCGTGGAGCGCCTGGGCGTCACGTTCAGGTACAACACGAAGATCGGGCCGGACATCAGCTTCGAGACGCTCCTGCGCGACTTCGACGGGATCGCGATCTGCGCCGGCGCGATGGACGCCGTCGGGCTGGACATCCCCGGCTCCGAGCTGGCAGGGGTGCAGTACGGCGTCGACTTCATGAAGAAGGCCAACCTTGGCGAGCCGCTCGAGGTGGGCCGCAACGTCGTGGTGGTCGGCGGCGGGTACACCGCGATGGACTGCTCGCGGACCAGCCTCCGCCACGGCGCCGAGAACGTCACGATCGCCTATCGCCGCACCCGCTCGGAACTCGTCGTTGACGAGGAGGAGCTGGGCGAGACGGAGCGCGAGGGCGTCCGGATGGAGTTCCTGGTCAGCCCGATCGAGCTGGTGGGCGAGGACGGCAAGCTCACGGGGGTCCGCTTCATCCGGAACAAGCTGGGCGAGCCCGACGCCTCCGGCCGCCGCTCCCCGGTGCCGATCCCCGGCTCCGAGTTCGTCGTCCCCGCCGACACGGTCATCCCGGCCGTCTCGCAGGCCGCCGACCTGAGCTTCCTGCCCGTCGAGGCCGCCTTCGAGGTGGCCCGCGGCCGCCTCAAGGTGGACCCGGCGACGTACGCCACGAACGTGCGCGGCGTCTTCGCCGCCGGCGACTTCGTGACCGGCCCGGCGACGCTCATCGAGGCCGCCGGCCACGGCAAGAAGTGCGCCTACGCGATCGACCGCTACCTGGGCGGCCGAGCCGACGTGACCGTGGCCGCCAACGTGAAGATCACCTCGTCGTGGCGTCACGAGATGCCGGAGTACTACGACGTGCTGCCGCGCCAGCACATCCCGATGCTGCCCGTCGAGGCGCGGATGGCCTCCCGCGAGCCGGAGGTCAACTTCACGACGGGCGTGGAGCTGGGCTACAGCGCCACCCACGCGGTCGCGGAATCCACGCGCTGCCTCATGTGCAACTACAACATCTGGTTCGATCCGTTCCGGTGCGTCCTGTGCGGCGCCTGCGCCGACGTCTGCCCGGAGGGCGTCATCCACATGATCGACGTCAACCAGATGAAGTCCGAGGGGTTCCTGCCGGAGCTCGAGGAGGCGTACGGCTGGGACCAGGGTGCCGCCATGATCCTTGACGAGGAGCGCTGCATCCGCTGCGCCCTCTGCGTCAAGCGCTGCCCGTTCGACGCCATTACGATGGAGCGGTTCGAGCTCCAGGAGATTTCGACCGACGGTCGGCTCTACAAGGAGTCGTACCGGGACGCGCAGCTTGCCGGCACGCCCGGCGTCGCAGGAGGGGCCAGGTGAGCTTCCTGGAGCGGGTGGATCAGACGATCCGGCGGAGTCCCGTCTTCCGGTCCATCTTCCGCAACCCGTACCCCAACGACGAGCGGTCGCGGGCGTACGCGGTGATGAACAACGTCTTCCTCCACCTGCACCCGGTCCGCGTGCGCCAGCACGCGGTGAAGTTCGCCTACACGTTCTGCCTGGGCGGGCTGTCGTTCTTCCTCTTCCTCGTGCTGACCGTCACCGGCGTCTACCTGATGTTCTTCTACGCCCCGTCCGCAAACCAGGCGTACACGGACATCCTGAACATCCAGTCCCAGGTGCCGTTCGGGCTGCTGACCCGGAACATCCACCGGTGGGCCGCCCACCTCATGGTCTTCTTCGTCTTCCTCCACATGATGCGGGTCTTCTACCACGGCGCATACAAGCCGCCCCGCGAGTTCAACTGGGTGGTCGGCGTCGTCCTGCTCTTCCTGACGCTCTTCCTGAGCTTCACCGGCTACCTGCTGCCGTGGGACCAGATCGCCTACTGGGCCATCACGATCGGCTCCAACATGGCCGGCTACGCGCCGCTCTTCAACACGCCGTCGAAGACCCTGCTCCTTGCCGGACTGGAGGTCAGCGGCAACACGTTGCTGCGCTTCTACGTCCTGCACATCATGGTCTTCCCGTTAGTGGCGGCGGTCTTCCTTGCCGTCCACTTCTGGCGCATCCGCAAGGATGGCGGGATTTCGGGGCCGCTATGACGGGCCATCGCGTCGTTGTCGCCTCCGCCGACTCGCTTACGCACCCGCAGGTGCGCGCGCTCGCGTGCTCGGCTCCGCCTAGCGCTGACCTCGCCCTACCGACCCCGAGTGTCGTGTCATGACCGACCAGCAGCCGCCGTCCGAGCGGCGGGCAGTGCTTCCGGTGGACCCCACCCGCCGCACGGAGATCGACAAGCAGCGGGTGCCGATGTCGGCGCGCCCGTATCGCCTGCTCGCGCTCGTCAAGCAGGACGCCGTGGTCCGGGTCCAGAAGGAACCCGACGACACGGTCATGACCTGGCCGCACCTGCTCTCGATCGAGTTCCTGGCGGCCGTCTTCATGAGCATCTTCATCCTGTTCATGGGCCTCTTCGTGAACGCCCCGCTCGAGGAGCTGGCCAACCCGAACGTGACGCCGGAGGTTGCCAAGGCCCCCTGGTACTTCCTGGGGCTCCAGGAGCTGCTGGCCTACTTCCACCCGACCGTCGCCGGCGCGCTCGTGCCCCTTTTCGTGCTGGTCGGCGCGGCGCTCATCCCGTTCGTCGATCGCGAGAACATCCGGGCCAATCGGCCCTCGGACCGCAAGACGGCGGTCGTCCTGTTCTCGCTCTTCTGCGGGCTCGGGCTCGTCCTCACGTTCCTGGGTATCTTCTTCCGCGGCCCCGGGTACGCGTTCACGCTCCCCTGGGTCAGCGGCTTCCACTTCAGCCTGTGAGCGTCTCATGAGCAACTACCACGTCGAGCCTGCCAGCAAGCCGGGGGCCCTCACCAGCGAGGCGCTCAAGGCGATGCGGACCGAGGCGCCGAAGGGTCTTTCGCGCCGCCAGCTGCTCCGGACGTCGCTCGGCGCCGGGATGGGCCTCTGGCTCCTCGAGGTCTCGGCGGGCACCCTCGGATTCCTGTGGCCCAACCTGTCCGGCGGCTTCGGCGGCAAGGTCCCTCTGGGCTCGTTCACCGACGTCAAGAACGCGAACGCGCTGATCCCGTTCGGCGACGGGTACCCCGCGTACTACCAGGACGCCCGATCGTTCATCGTGCTGGTGGACACCACCCGCCAGGAGTTCGTGCCCGGCGACGACGCGACCGGCGACGGCACCGCCGTGAACGTGCGCGCCCTGTACCAGCGCTGCACGCACCTGGGCTGCAAGCCGAACTTCTGCATCAAGAGCTACTGGTTCGAGTGCCCCTGCCACGGCTCGCGCTACGACCGGCTCGGCATCAAGGTCAAGGAGCTGGGCCCCGCGCCGCGATCGCTGGACCGGTTCGCGGTGAGCGTCGGGGCCGACGCGAAGCTGACCCTCGACACCAGCAAGCTGACGCTGGGTCCGCTCCCGGTGGCGCTGGGCCAGCCGGGCCTCATCCCCTCGAAGAGCGCGACCGGCTGCATCTGAGCCATCGATGACCACGACCCGCACCGCCCGATGACCGACCAGCCAGGCCAGCGCCCGGAGGACCGCCTGCCCGTCTCGAGCGAGCCCGCCCCGGTCGTCCCTCGCGGGCCCGCCGAGACGGAGCGGTTCACCGCGCCGCCGACCGCGCACAGCGTCGGGCTTTCGCCGGAGCGCGCCGCGAAGATCGTCAGCCAGAGCGCCAGCGCGCGCTGGGTCGCCTTCCTCGCCGTCACGATCGTCTCGCTCTTCGTGATCGTCTACTACTTCTACGACCTCGGCGTGCCGGGTATCGCCGACTCCAGCCGCCTCGGCAAGGAAGTCGCCGTGCAGCAGGTCACGGCCGTCACCCAGGGCTACACGCTCTTCGAGGCGAACTGTGCACGCTGCCACGGCGCCCAGGGCCAGGGCGGCATCGGACCGGTCCTCAACGACCAGGCGAAGCTCCTGACCCACCTGACGCCGGGATACCTCCAGAGCGTCCTCACCGTCGGAGGCCGCTACGTCTGCGGGGACGCGAACTCGCTCATGCCGATCTGGTCGGACCAGGGCAACCCGCCCGGACCGCTGAACTACCGGAACCTCCAGGAGCTGATCGCGTTCATCACCGCTCCCTCAACGCTGCAGTTCCAGGGCATCGACCCGACGACCGGCCAGACCGTCACGCTGTCCGGCTGGCGCGACCCGACGTACGTGCCGCCCGCGGGCGCGACGCCGGTCCCGGCCTGCTGGAAGGACGCGTTCGCGTCTCCGTCGGCCGCGCCCGGTGCCGGAGCGAGCGGCGCGCCGAGCGCGGCACCCTCGGGCGGCCCCGCCGCTTCGCCCGCCGCGTCGGGCGGCGCGACGGGCACCGTCATCGCGCTCACTGCCCAGAACATCGCGTTCGACAAGACGGACCTGACGGCGCCGGCCGGGGTTCCGTTCCAGATCGCGTTCACGAACAACGACGCGGGGATCCCCCACAACGTCGTGATCCACAAGGATTCGCCAACCGGCGCGGTGGTCTTCCAGGGCACGATCTTCAGCGGCGTGGCCACCCAGACGTACAACGTGCCGGCGCTTCCCGCCGGCACGTATGCCTTCGCCTGTGGGGTCCACCCGAACATGACGGGCACGCTCACGGTCAAGTAGCGGGGGAAGGGGCCGGGGTCGTGAGGGCCCGCGGCCCCCGTGCAGGGAGGATAGATGGCGGCACAGGCGCTCGGTCCAGGCGGCACGGTGGCCCGAAGGCGGGCCTTCTTCGGGCTGCTCGACGCGAACGGCTGGGGCTGGGCAGGGGTCAAGGCGATCGTCTGGTTCGTCCTCATCATTATGTTGATGGCGTACCTGCCGGACCGGGCCCTGTACGCCACGGTGCAGAACACGATCGACCTCGGCGTGTCGCTCAAGGTGTTCAATCCCGCCGTCGATCTCACCCCGATCAACTTCTGCCCCGCCTCCAACCAGACCGTGCCCTGCCCCGCCCCCGCGGGGACGGTCCTGCCCTGGGAGCCCAGCCCGGCCGAGCTGGCGCTGCCTGCACCGCGCGCCGACGCGGCGATCGTGGGCGCCGGGCTCCAGACGCTCCTCGTCGGCGGCACCGATGCCACGGGCACGCCGCAGGCCGGCGTCTTTGCCACGGTGATCCACCCGGACGGCAACTTCGACGCGTGGAGCCAGGGCGCTCCCCTGCCGGCGCCGCGGGCCCAGGCAGCGGCCCTGTTCTTCTCCGGCACCGCGTACGTCATCGGCGGCCTCGGCGCGGACGGCAAGCCGACCGACACGGTCTTCGCAGGCACACCGGACGCGTCGACCGGCGTGATCAGCGCGTGGACGGAGTCGACCGACCTCAAGCTGCCCGCGCCGCGTGCCGGCGCCGCGGTCGCGGTCGCCGGCGATGGCGTCTTCCTCGTCGGTGGCACGGACGGCAGCGGGCCCACGAACACGGTCTGGAAGGCCGCCGTCAACGCGACGACCGGCAAGCTGAAGGCGTGGGCGCCCAACGCGGCACTTGCCTCGTTCGACGCCGCCGGGGCCGCGCAGCCCGCGCCGCGGGTCCACGCGCTGGCCACCGTCAACGGTGTGTATCTCTTCGTCTGGGGCGGCGAGGACGCGGCGGGCCCGACCACGCAGGTCCTTCGCGGCGACGTCTCCACGGCAAAGGACACGCTGGGCCAGGTCACCCGGTGGGGGACCTCGACCGCGGCCGGCGCGAACCTGCCGGCGGCCCACAAGGGCGCCTTCGGCTGGGTGGCCAACTCCAATCTCTACTACGCCGGCGGCGAGGGCTCCAACGGCGAGGTCGTCTGGGCGATCCCGGACGCGAACGGCAACATCCCCCGCTGGGTCCACCTGGCCGCGAGCGACCTGCCGGCGTCGCTGGACCTCCGGGGCGCTGCGCCGATCGTCTCCGGCTCGAACGCGTTCCTGGTCGGCGGAACCACCGCTTCCGGCCCGACGAGCGGGACGGCGCGAGCGAACCTCTCCCCCTTGCCGCCGTTCTTCCAGCTGGGGCTCTTCTACATCGTGGTCCCGGCCATGGGAATCCAGGGGCCGGTCGGCCAGCAGCTCTCGTACCTCGCGGCCGCCGGCGTGGCCACCGGCGACTTCGTGCTCCTGCTGCTGATCGGCTACGCGTTCAACCACAAGGAGCGAACGCGGGCGTTCCTGCACCACCTGCGCAACCGGCGGCGCCGGACCGCCTGACCGGCGACCTGACCGAGCTCGGGCTCGATCAGCCCGTCGGGTCGCCCTCGCCGGGGTCCAGCGGTCCCCGGCGGACCTCCAGCCCGGCGCGTTCCCAGGCCTCCATGCCGCCCGCGACGTTGCAGACATCGGTCCAGCCGTTGCGGAGGAGGAACGCGGTCACGGAAGCCGAGCGGTTCCCCGTGTGGCAGATGACGTGGATCGGGCGGTCGCGCGGCAGCTCCTCGAACCGGCGGAGGAACGACGAGGTTGGGGAGAGGACGGCCCCGGGCACCCGGACGGCCACGAACTCGTGACGCTCGCGGACGTCCAGGAGGATCGGCCGGGCACTTCCGGGCGGCGTCCCGTCCGGCGCCGTGCGCGCGGCGTCGGCGTCGCTGACGCTGACCGCCGGGACCGCGTCGCGCGGCTGCATCAGGGACGTTTCCGGGGCAGCGGGAGTGGCGAGATCGCGACCGGCTCGCGCCGGGACCGGCCGACCGGCCCCGCGACGTCGTGCGACGGCACGGCCGCGTCGGCGCCGGCGCTCGCACGCTCGGCCGGGTTCGCGCAGGCGGCCTCGCTGAGCGCCAGGCGGTCGTCGACGCCGGCAACGAGCGTCGGCAGGTCGATCCACGCGAGCGCGCCATCCGGGCCGGCCGGGGCCGCGTCCATCGCCGACGCCAGGCGCTCGCGGGCGCCACGCAGGTTCGTCCGCACGCCCAGCGGGTTCCCCCGCGCCGCGTGAACGTACGCCGCGGCGAGCTTGATCAACCCGCTCAGGAAGGCGCGCTCGGCCGGGTCGTCGGTGCCCATCCAGGCCGGCTCCAGCTCCTCGTGGGCCAGGTACCACGCACCACGGCCATAGGCCTCCAGCCCGCGCTGCACCGCCGCCCGGCGGACCTCGCGTGGCAGCGGCCGGTGGGCCTTGGCCCGGCCCCGCTCCATGACCCGACCGGCCGCGACCGCCATCGAGCCCGCGGCCGTCGATCCCGCGGCCGCGGATCCCGCGGCCGTCGATCCCGCGGCCGCGGATCCGGGCCGCATCGGGCTGCCCGGCCGGCCTGCACGGCTGCCGGTCACGACAGCTCGATGAGCGGCCGCCGGCCGCCGAACCCCGACGTCAGGTCGTGCCAGAAGTGGATCTCGTCCTCGCCAAGCTGCCAGCAGAGCCAGACCTGGCGGCCGTTCACCAGCGCGGGGAAGTCCGCCAGGCCGTCCTCGATGTCCCGAAGCTGCACGCTCCACCCGTTCAGGCGGGCAACGGCCGCTTCCATCTGGTCGATGACGGCACGGATCCGCGCGTCGAGGACGCGGGGCGAGTCGGACGCCGCCGCGCCGGCAGCGCCACCTGCGGCATCGCCGAGCGCCTCGTCCACGAGCGTCCGTCCGTCGGCCGGCACCTCGGTGCGAAGGCGCGCCGCGAGCAGGCGATCGCGCAGCGCGATCAGCTCCAGCCGTTCCGAGCGGAGCTGCTCCAGCACGCCGCGGACCTCGGGGAGGCGGGCGTTCGCGCGGTCGATGTCGTAGAAGTCGGTCACCCCGCGATCATACCGGGAGACCGCCCGGAGCCCGTCCGGGGGCAGTGGCGGGAGCATTGTCGAGGGCTCGGACGCGACCGCGTCGCCCGATCACCCACCGTCGCGCACACCGCTGCTGGTCACCAGGCCGGGAGCAGCTGCCGGTCGAGCCATTCCGCCGGCTCCTGGCGTGGCCGGATCAGCGCCGCCGCCCCGCCGCGGATCGCGATCTCAGCCGGGATGGCGTGGCTCAGGAAGAGCGGCATCGACTCCGTGAACCCGTACGCGCCGGCATCGAGGA
>DAITNC010000025.1:0-17514 GCA_036834865.1 Candidatus Limnocylindrales bacterium
CGTCGGTGAGGTAGACATGGAGCTTGGGCACCTGCCGGTGCTCGCGGAGGAGGTCTTGCTGATGCTCGCCCCGCGCCCCGGCAGCCTTCATGTCGACGGAACCGTCGGCGGCGGTGGGCACACCGAGCGGATCCTGGAAGCCGCCAGCCCGGACGGGCGCGTCCTCGGGCTCGACGCCGATCCCGCAGCCATCGCGCGGGTGGGCGAGCGGCTGGCCCGGTTCGGCGATCGGCTTGTCCTCCGGCAGGCGAACTTCAGGGACCTGGCGAGCGTCGCGTCGACGGCCGGGTTCCCGGCTGTCGACGGCGTCCTTCTGGACCTTGGCCTGAGCTCGTTCCAGCTCGCCGACACGTCGCGGGGGTTCAGCTTCCGCGCCGAGGGCCGGCTCGACATGCGCTTCGACCCGGGCACGGGCCGGCCCGCCGCGGAGCTGCTCGCCGAGCTGGACGAAGCTGACCTGGTCGAGCTCTTCCGACGCTACGGCGAGGAGCCGCACGCACGGCGCATCGCGCATGCCGTCGTCGAGGCCCGCCGGGCGGCCCCCGTCACGAGCGCAGAGGCATTCGCCGGGCTCGTCGAGCTGGCCGTTCCGCGCCGGCCCGGCCGTGCGGGGCGGATCCATCCCGCGACCCGCGTCTTCCAGGCGCTCCGGATCGCGGTCAATGGCGAGCTCGATGCGCTCGAGGCCGCCCTGGAGGCGGCGGTCGCGCTGCTTCGCCCGGGTGGCCGCCTGGTCGTGCTGGCCTACCACTCGCTCGAGGATCGTCTCGTCAAGCGTTTCGTCGCGGCCGAGCGCCGCGGCTGCACCTGCCCACCCAGCTTTCCCGTCTGTGTCTGCGGCCGGGCCCCCCGCCTCCGCCCCGTCGGCCCCCAGCCGGTGGTGCCATCGGAGGCGGAGGTTGCCGCGAATCCCCGCGCCCGGAGCGCCCGGCTCCGGACCGCGGAACGGCTCGCAGCATGAGCCGTCCGGGCGTCGACGCGAAGGAGGGTTCGCACCGATGAGCAAGAACCATCAGGCACAGCGGCGGAGGTCCTACGGTCGCCGGGAGCACGAGATCCGCGAGCGGCGGGAGCGGACCTGGTCGGCCCTCGACGAGGCGCGCGCGCTGGGCGAAGAGTCGTTCGCGGGGGTGGACGTCGCCGCCCGGGAGCTGGGCCTGCCGGCCTACGGCAGCGCCTACCTCGGGGCGGACTGATGGCGGGCTATGCCGGAGCGCGGCCGCGCTCCGGCATCCTGGCGCCGCGCCGCCGGGCCGAAGCGCCTGCCGAGCGGCGCGGCATGCCGCGATCGGAGCGTGCCGCCGATCTCACCCGCCGCAGCGTGCGGGGAGTCTCGGCGGTCCGGTCCCGTCGCCGCCAGGGTCGGGTCGGCGTGGCGATCGCCGGCATCGTGGTGATCTTCCTGCTGGGGCTCTTCTCGCTCTCCCAGACGGTGCGGGTCTCCGCCACCGACTTCGACGTCGACCGCCTGTTCGCCGCTCGCGCGGAGCTCCAGGCGAACGAGCGTGACCTGATCGCCACCCTGTCGAGCGTGGGCCGCGAGCCGGCGATCCGGAAGCTTGCCCTCGCCGCGGGACTGGGCCAGCTCGCCGACCCGCTCGTCGTCCCCGCGCGCTAGCCCGCGTCGGCGACCGCCCGATCGCCCGACCACGAGGAAGCCCACCTGATGCCCGGCCGGACCGACAGCCGCCCACGCAGCCTGCTCGTGCTCGCGCTGCTCGCGTGCTTCGGCATCGCGTGCATCGCCCGGCTGGGCTACTGGCAGTTCGTGCGGCACGACGACCTGGTGGCGCGCGCCCGCGACCAGGTGACTGCCCGCATCGAGGTCCCGCCGGTACGCGGGACGATCTACGACCGCACCGGGGCCGTGGTGCTCGCCACATCGGTCGAGCGTGACCTCCTGAGCGCGTTCCCGGCCCAGCTGACCGGGGCGACCGACGCCGACACGGCGGCGCTGCGCGAGAGCGTCGCGGCGAAGCTCGTCGCGATCCTGGGACTTGCCCCGACCGACGCTGACGCCCTTCGAGCGAAGCTCGCGGCCGGGAACGCCTACGTGGTCCTTGCCCACGACCTGACCCCGGCGCAGTCGGACGCGATCAACGCCGGCCTTGCCGACGGCTCGCTCTTCCAGGTCCGGCTGGAGCCCGAGCCGGTCCGGGTCTACCCGCTGGCGGGCGGCTCGCCCGGCACGTCGCTGGCCGCCCAGCTGCTGGGGTTCGTCAACCGCGACGGGACCGGCCAGTACGGGATCGAGGGCCGCTGGCAGGACCTGCTGGCCGGGAGTCCGCAGGTCCTCCTCGCGGAGCGCGACGGGACCGGCCAGCCGATCATGGAGAACGCGCAGACCGTGGAGCCCGGCTCGCCCGGCACGTCGCTGACGCTGACGATCGACGCCAGCCTCCAGCTCAAGCTGGAGCAGGAGGTCTACGCGGCATGGGTGGCGGACCACGCCAAGAGCGTCTCGGGTGTGGTGATGGACCCGAAGTCCGGCGAGGTCCTCGCGTCGGCGACCTACCCCAGCTACGACGGCAACGACTACGCCGCCATCGCGGCGAGCGATCCGTCGCGGTTCGTCGACCCGGTCGTCTCGAGCGTCTACGAGCCGGGCTCGGTCTTCAAGCTGCTGACGGCGACGGCGGCCCTGGGGAGCGGGGTCGTCACCCGCACGACGATGCTCCAGGATCAGTCGGTCCTCAAACTCGACGGCGGACGCGCGATGGTCCAGAACGCCGATCGGGGCAGCAGGGGCACCCTCACGTTCCAGGACGCGGTCGCGTGGTCACGCAACGTCGTCATGTCCAAGGTGGCCCTCATGCTCGGCCCCACCACGCGCCAAGCGGCCGCCGTCCTGTACGGGGCGTGGACCCGCCTCGGCTTCGGCGCCCCGACGGGGATCGACGTGGCAGGCGAGGTGGCCGGCCTCGTCCGCGACCCGGCCGTCACGCCCTGGCAGCAGATCGACCTCGCGAACGGCTCGTTCGGCCAGGGCGTCGCGGTCACACTCATCCAGCTCGCCACCGCATACAGCGCCATGGTGAACGGCGGGACGCTGCCGACGCCCCACGTCGTGAAGGCAACCGGGGACGTTCCCACGGCGACGGCCGACCGCGGCCGGGTCATGACGCCCGCCCTCGCCGCGGACCTCACCTCGATCATGGAGCGGGTCGTGAACGTCGTGCCGTTCTACCGGGCTCGCACCCTCATCCCTGGCTACCTGGTGGGTGGCAAGACCGGGACGGCCCAGATCTGGGACTCCAAGACGGGCCGCTTCCGCACCGACGTCTACAACTTCTCGTTCATCGGGTTCGTGGGCCGGAGGACGCCCGAGCTGGTCGTCGCGGTCCAGGTGAACCAGGGCAGGCCGATCATCAACGTGCCCGGCGACATGGAGAACGCGGTCGAGTCGTTCGAGCTGTTCCGACGGATCGCGACCGACGCCATGTCGACCCTGGACCTGCCCCCGGTCCGCCCGGCTCCGTCGCCGTCGGCAGCCGGCGTGTCGACGCACCCGTGAACGCGGCCTGTGCCACACTCCCCGGCGTGACGAACGTGCCGGCGCCCGGCCTGGGTGGCGACCCGACGCAGCCGGCGGCCGTTCCAGCCATGCGTGCCGCCGACCTTGTCGCCGCGACCGGGGGAACGCTGCTCCGCGACGGCGGCCGTCCAGTTCGCGGGGGCGCAGTGGACTCCCGCGCGGTGGAGCCGGGCAACCTTTTCGTGGCGCTGCCCGGCGCGCGGACCGACGGCCACCGCTACCTCGCTGCGGCCGTGGCGGCCGGCGCGGCCGCCCTGCTGGTCAGCCGCCCCCTCGAGCCGGCAGACCTCGACGCCCTGGGAACCACGACGGTGGTCCGGGTGCCCGACCCGCTGCTCGGCCTCCAGGCGATCGGTGCCGCCTGGCGAGCCCGGTTCGATCCGCTCGTGGTGGGCATCACCGGCAGCCTCGCCAAGACGTCGACGAAGGACGCGACGGCGGCCGTCCTGGCGGCTGCGCTGTCCACGCTGAAGAGCGAGGGAAACGCGAACAACGAGATCGGGCTCCCTCTGACGCTCCTTCGCCTGGCGCCCGAGCACCGTGCGCTGGTCCTCGAGATGGGGATGTACGTCGGGGGCGAGATCGCGACGCTCGCCCGGCTCGGCCGGCCCGAGATCGGCGTGGTGACCGCGGTCGCGTCCGTTCACCAGGAGCGGGCCGGCAGCCTCGCGGCGATCGAGAACGCGAAGGCGGAGCTGGTCGAAGCCCTGCCATCCGACGGCACGGCGGTCCTCAACGCGGATGACGCGCTGGTCCGGACGTTCGGCTCGCGCACACGGGCCGCGGTGATCCGCTACGGCTTCGCGGCGGATGCGGACGTGACGGCGGAGCGCGTCGTCAGCCGCGGCGCGGCGGGGATGACCTTCGAGGTCGTGGCGCGATCTCCTCGGCCGGCGAGGTTCGGCGTCGAGATCGGGGCGCTGGGCCGTCACAGCGTCCAGAACGCGCTGGCCGCCGCGGCCGTCGGCCTCCTCGCGGGGCTCCCGGACGGACCGATCGCGGCCGGCCTTGCGAGCGACTGGGCAGGCGCTTCGCCGCACCGGGGGGTCGTCGTGGAAGCGCCCGGCATCACGATCCTCGACGACACGTACAACGCCTCGCCGCCGTCCGTCCTCGCAGCGCTCGAGGTGCTGGCGTCGCTGCCCGGCCGCCCCGTGGCGGTCCTGGGCGAGATGCTGGAGCTGGGCGACACGCACGAGGCGGGCCACCGAGCGGTCGGAGAGGCGGCCGGCCGCGTGGTGGCGGAGCTGGTCGTGGTGGGGCGGGGAGCCCTCGGCATCGCCGACGCCGCCGTCGCGGCCGGGCTGGCGGCGTCGCGCGTGCACGTGGTCCGGGACCGCGCGGCCGCCATCGAGCTGCTCCGGTCGGAGCTCCGGCGCGGCGACGTCGTCCTCGTCAAGGCTTCGCGGGGCGCCGCCCTCGAAGGCATCGTGGATGCCCTCCGCGTGGGGATCCCGGCGTGACCGTCGCCCTGATCCAGGCGATCCTGCTGGCGTTCGCGGTCGTCGTGATCCTCATGCCCGGGTATATCCGGCTCGTCCGCTGGGCCGGCTTCGCCAAACGGATCCGGATCGAGGGGCCCGAGACGCACCAGGTCAAGGGCGGCACGCCGACCGCCGGGGGCGTGCTCCTGATCGCGGTCGTGGGTTCCCTCGCGCTCGTCTTCGACCTCGTGGACGCGTCCACCTTCGCCCCGCTGGCGGCACTCGGGCTCGTAGGCGCCCTGGGCTTCGCCGACGACTGGCTCAACGCGAGCACGGGCGACGGGATCCGCGCCCGCCAGAAGCTCCTCTGGCAGACGGCGGTCGCGGTGTTCGCGGCGTGGCAGATCCAGCGCACCTACGACATCGTCGCGGTGGGTGTGCCGTTTGTGGGCGCCGTGCCCATCGCGCCGTGGCTCTACATCGTGTTCGCCGCGTTCGCGATCGTCGCGATGAGCAATGGCGTCAACCTGACCGACGGCCTCGACGGGCTGGCGGGGGGCACCCTGATCTTCGCCTTCGTCTCGTTCCTGATCATCGCCCTGCTCAACAGCCCTGCCCAGCCGAACCTCGCGATCCTGTGCTCGCTCATCATCGGGGGGCTGCTGGGCTTCCTCTGGTTCAACGTCCACCCGGCCCAGATCTTCATGGGCGACGCGGGCTCGCTGAGCCTCGGGGCGACGCTGGCGGTCGTCTCGCTGATCACGGGGCAGATCCTGATCCTCCCGCTCATCGGGATCATCTTCGTGGTCGAGGTCCTGAGCGATGTCATCCAGATCGGCTACTTCAAGATCAGCCACGGCCGGCGAATCTTCCGGATGGCTCCGCTCCACCATCACTACGAGCTTGGCGGCTGGCCCGAGACGAAGATCACGCTCCGCTTCTGGATCGTCGCGGCGCTCGCCGGCCTGATGGGCGTGACGCTCTTCCTGGCCACCCTGCAGCGGCTGGTCTGAGCGTGATGAGCCCGGTCGACCTCGACGCGCTGACGCCCGATGCGGTCCGGTCCGGCGTGCTGGCCGGCGTCCCGGTCACGGTCCTCGGGTTGGCCCGCACGGGGGTCGGGCTGGCCCGGTTCTTCGTCGATGCCGGCGCCATCGTGACGATCTACGACGGGAAGCCCGCGGCCGACCTGGCGGACCGGCTGGCGGAGCTGGGCGGCCGATCGGTCCGGCTCGTTGCCGGCCCCGAGGCCGACCCGGCATCCGCGTGGGAAGGCGCGGCCCTGGTGGCGTACTCGCCGTCGCTGACGCCCGGCTTCCCGACCACGGAGCCGCGCCTCCGCGCCGCGCTCGACGCGCTGGCAGCCCGGGTTACGGCGGGGGACCCGGACGCGCCGGCGCTGGTCTCGGAGCCGGACCTGGTGCTCCGTCTCTGCACCGCGCCGACGATCGGCGTCACCGGGACGAAGGGGAAGACGACCACGGCATCGCTCATCGCGCACCTCCTGGCCGCCGACCCGGCCCACCCGGTCCTGCTGGGCGGGAACATCGGCGTGCCACTGGTCGACCGGCTGGCCGGGCTGACGCCGGCGCACCGGGTCGTCGTGGAGCTCTCCGAGCTCCAGCTGCCGAGCCTCTCGCGCGGGACGACCGTGGCCGTCTACACGAACGTGACCGCCGACCACCTCGACCGCCATGGCTCGCTGGCGGCCTACCAGTCAGTCAAGCGGCGGCTGGCCGAGCTGGTTGAACCGGCCGGTGCGCTCGTCCTCAACCTCGACGACCCGGTCGTGGCCGCCTACGCCGCGCTCGGGACTGCCCCTTCGGTCTGCTACCGCCTGGACCACCCGGTCCCGGGTGGGGTGGGGATCGTGGACGGCTGGGTCGTGGCCGCGGGCGTGGAGCGGCTGCCGGTCGCCGGCGGTGGCGTCGCCTGGACCGGCCCGGCGGGCCGGGTCATGCCGGTCGCGGAGCTCACGCTGCCGGGGCGCCACAACCTCGCCAACCTCCTCGCGGCCGTGTCGGTCGGCCTCCTCTTCGGCCTGGCCCCGGACGCGATTCGCACCGCGGCGGCCACCTTTACCGGCGTCGAGCACCGCCTCGAGCCGGTGGGCCTGGTCGACGGCGTCCGGTTCGTGAACGATTCAATGGGCACCCAGCCCGACGCGGTCGCCGCGGCGCTGCGCAGCTTCGAGGCGCCCCTGGTGCTGATCGCCGGCGGTCGCGACAAGGGCGTCGACCTCCGGGAGCTCGCCCCGGTCGTCGCGGAGCGGGCGGCCGCCGCGGTGCTGATCGGCGAGTCCGGGCCCGCGCTCGCTGCGCTCTTCCGGGCGGCCGGCCTGCGGCGCGTCGAGGAGGCGGGGACGCTCGAGGCCGCCGTCCCGCGCGCGGACGCGCTGGCCCGCGAGCTCCTTGCCGATGCGGCTCCGGGAACGGTGGCCACCGTGCTCCTCAGCCCGGCGGCCGCCAGCTTCGACCAGTTTCCCGACTACGCGGCACGCGGTCGTGCGTTCAAGGCGGCCGTGGCAGGGCTCGCCGCCAGCGCGACGGCCGGCCGCGACCGGGGGCGCGCACGATGAGCGCCGCCAGCGCCGGGCGCGCGGCCGGGGCACGCATCCCGGCCGTGTCGCGCCACCCGGCCGCCGCCCGGACCGTGGGCGTGACAAAGGTGCCTCCTGCGGTCACCCGCTCGCGGGCCTCGGGCAGCCTTGCCGCCCCGATCGACGCCCGCGAGCGGCACGCGCCGGACTCGGTCGTGCTGGCCGTGGTCATCGCCCTGACCGCCCTGGGCATCCTGATGGTCTACTCGAGCTCCGCCATGAGCGGCTATGCGGC
Organism: Candidatus Limnocylindrales bacterium; assembly: GCA_036834865.1. Classification (GTDB taxonomy): domain Bacteria; phylum Chloroflexota; class Limnocylindria; order Limnocylindrales; family CSP1-4; genus CTSoil-043. The sequence continues at coordinate 7,794 of DAITNC010000025.1, forward strand.
CGGCGACGGGACGCTCGCGATCGTGGGCCCGCAGTTCGTCTGGGCCGCGGTCGGGATGGGCTGCATGCTCGTCGCGATGCGCTCCGACTACCGCTGGCTGCGGGTGCTCTCGGTGCCGGCGCTCGTCTTCGCGGCGATCCTCCTCGCGCTCGTGCTCTTCTCTCCCTGGCGCGTCGAGGTGAGCGGCTCCACGCAGTGGCTGCGGATCCCGGGGCTGCCCGTGGTGCAGCCGAGCGAGTTCGCCAAGCTTGCCCTCGTCGTCTACCTGGCCCACTGGATGGCCCGGCGCGGAGCCGCGATCGGCTCGATCCGGAGCGGGCTGATCCCGTTCATCGTCATCGTCGCGCCGTTCCTGGTCCTCATCTTCAAGTCGCCCGACCTCGGGTCCACGGCCGTGCTCGGCGTCACGGTCGTCGTCATGCTCTTCGTGGCCGGCGGCAACCCGTTCGGGATCCTGGCCCTCGGCGGGGGCGCGGTGCTGGCCGCCGCGCTGTTCCTCAAGGACTACCAGCTCGAGCGGCTCCAGGCGTTCGAGAACCCGTTCGACACCGCGCTCACGACCGGCTTCCACAGTGTCCAGGGCCTGCTGGCGCTGGGGCTCGGCGGGCTCTTCGGTGCGGGGCTCGGCGATCGCGCCGCTGCCGGCGGGATCATCCTGCCGAACGCCCACAACGACTACATCTTCGCGGTCATCGGCCAGGAGTTCGGCTTCGTGGGGGCGACGCTCGTCGTGGTCGCGTTCGTCCTGCTGGCCTGGCGCGGGATGCGCATCTCCCTGGCGGCGCCCGACACGTTCGGCGCCCTGCTCGCGGCGGGGCTGACCGCGTACCTGTGTGTCCAGGCGTTCGTGAACATCGGGGTGGTGGTCACGCTGCTGCCCGTCACGGGGATCACGCTGCCGTTCGTCTCTGCCGGGGGCTCGTCGCTCATCGTGAGCCTGGTCGCCGCCGGGATCCTGCTGGCGATCTCCCGCGAGACGGCTACCTATGGAGGATTCGTGGATGCGAGTGGTGATCGCGGCAGGCGGCACGGGCGGGCACATCTACCCGGCCGTGGCCGTCGCCCGTTCGCTCCGCGCCCTGCCGTCCGCGCCTGAGCTGGCCTGGATCGGCGGGCATCGCGGCCTGGAGGCCGGGATCGTCCCCGCGACCGGGATCCCGTTCTCGCGGCTCGCCCTGCGCTCGCTCCGAAGCGCCGGCCGCGACGTGCACGTCGTGCTCGACCCGCTCCGCCTCGCGGCATCCTTCCCCCAGGCGCTCTGGCGGCTGGTCCGCCGGCGCCCGGACGCCATCGTCACGAGCGGCGGCTATGTCGCAATCCCGATTCTCGCCGCCGCGCGTCTCCTGCGGATTCCGGCCGTCCTCTGGGAGGGCAACGTCGTGCCCGGCCGCAGCGTCCGGGCAACCGCCCGGCTGGCGGACGTGGTCGCGGTCAGCTTCGAGGCGACGTGCGCGACGCTCGGCGTGGAGCGCTGCTACGTGACCGGGACGCCCATCCGGGACCCGCGCGCGATCGACCGCGAGGCCGCCCGCGAGCGGCTGGGGATCCCGGCGGGGCCGCGCCTGCTCCTGGTCTTCGGCGGGTCGCAGGCGGTCCGGCGCTTCAATGCCGCGGTCGCGGGGGCGCTCCCGCGTCTCGTCGAGCGGTGCTGGGTGCTCCACGTGACCGGCGAGGCCGGCTACGGCGAGATGCTGGTGGCCCGGGATGCGCTGCCGGCCGAGCGCCGCGACCGGTACCGCCCGTTCCCGTTCCTGGCCGGCGAGATGACCGCCGCTCTCGCGGCCTCGGACCTCGTGGTGGGCCGCGCCGGCTCGTCCACGCTCGCCGAGGCGGCCGCGTTCGGGCTGCCGCTCGTGTGCATCCCGTACCCGCACGCGGCGGGCCACCAGCGCGCCAACGCCGAGGCGTACGCGGCAACCGGCGCGGCGCGGGTGGTCGATGACGCCGACTTCGACGCGGATGCGCTCGTCGCGGCCGCCGGGCTCCTCGACGACCCGCCGGCGCATCTCGCGATGAGCGCCGCCGCGCGGGGAGCGGCACGGCCCGGCGCCGCGGACGCGGTCGCCCGGCTCGTTCTGGCGGCCGCGACGCGCGCCGCCTACCCGCCGTCCGCGGAGATCGCCCGCCTCGCCGCGGGCGGGGGAGCGGGCACGTGAGCGAGCCGTTCGACGCGGCCCGCGTCGGGACCGAGATCCAGCGCCGGCTCGGCATCCGGACGTCCCGGGCCGAGCCCCTCGCCCGGTTCACCACGATGCGCGTCGGGGGTCCGGCCGACCTCTACGCGGCCCCCGTCAACCCGTTCGAGCTGCGCGGCCTGGTCCGGCTTGCGCGCGGGCGGGACGTGCCGTACACGCTCCTCGGCCGGGGCAGCAACGTGGTGATCTCGGATGCCGGCGTGCGCGGGCTGGTGGTCCACGTCCGGGCGCAGGGGTACGAGATCGTGGACGGCCGCCTCGTGGCGGATGCCGGCCTGCCGATGGCGAAGGCGGCGACGGTGACGGCGGACGCGGGCCTCACGGGCCTCGAGTTCGGCCTGGCGATCCCGGGCAACGTGGGCGGCGCGGTCTGGGCGAATGCCGGGGCCCACGACTCGGACGTCGCCGCGATCCTGGAGTCGGCGCTCGTGCTCGGGCAGGACGGGACCCAGGCCAGCCTGCCACCCGCCGCCCTCGGGCTCGCCTACCGCGAGAGTCGGTTCAAGCATGGGTCTCCGGAGGGTCCCGCGGAGGTCATCCTGGGGGCGACGTTCCGCCTCGTCCCCGACGACCCAGCCGCGATCCGCGCCCGGCTCGCCGAGATCCGGCGCTGGCGCCAAGCCCACCAGCCGCTAGGGACCCCCAGCGCCGGCAGCGTCTTCCGGAACCCGGCCGAGGGAGCGTCGGCCGGGGCGCTCATCGACGGCTGCGGTCTCAAGGGCCGCCGGATCGGCGGGGCGGTGGTCTCCGCGAAGCACGCCAACTGGATCCTCAACGACGGGGGCGGTTCCGCGGCGGACGTCCGGCGGCTCGGCGAGCTGGTGCGGGCCACCGTCGCCCGCGAGACGGGCGTGACGCTTGCCTTCGAGGTCGTGTTCCTGGGTGACTGGTCGGCCTGGCGCGAGGAGCCGGCATGACCGCGCGGAGCGCCGGAGGGGTGCCCGTTGCCGTCGTCCTCGGCGGGCCCTCCGCGGAGCATGACGTCTCGGTCGTGTCCGGCACCGCGATCGCCGAGGCGCTGGCCGGGGCGGGCCACGCGGTGAGCCAGTTCCTGGTGGACCTCGACGGCGCCTGGTGGCTCCTGCCGGCCGGTCACCGCCGCGAGGGCCGCCCTGCAGCTGCCTACGACGCGCCCGCCACGCTCGGCGCATCGGGGCCGTTCACCGCCGGGGAGGCGACCTCGGGGATCGCGGCCGCCGTCCCGGCGCCGGTCGTCTTCGTAGCCCTCCACGGGCCGTTCGGGGAGGACGGCACGATCCAGGCGATCCTCGAGGCGGCAGGCCTCGCCTACACCGGCGCCGGGATCGCCGCGTCGGCGGTCGGCATGGACAAGCCGTTCTTCAAGCGGATCGCTCGCGGCGCCGGACTGCCGGTCCTGCCCTGGGTCGAGGTGGCGGCGTCGCGCTGGGCCGCCGATCGAGCAGGCGTGCTGGCCGAGCTGGATGCGTTCGCCGCCGGCGCGCCGGGAGGCCGGCTGATCGTGAAACCTGCTCGCCTCGGGTCGTCCGTCGGGATGTCGATCGCGTGGGGCCCGGCGGATCGCGGACCGGCCCTGGAGCTCGCCCTGCGCTACGACGCCCGGGTCCTGGTCGAGCCGTGCCTGCCGACCCCGAGAGAGCTGGAGGTGGCGATTCTCGGCAGCTCCCACGGCGACCTGGAGGTTCACGGTCCTGGAGAGGTGATTCCGAGCCGGGACTTCTACGACTACGTCGACAAGTACGTCGCCGACGCCGCCCAGCTCCTGCCGCGGGCCGAGGTCGACAAGGAGATCGCCGCCGAGTGCCGCAGGATTGCCGCGGCGGCTTTCGAGCTCATCGGCGCCGAGGGCCTGGCCCGGGTCGACTTCCTGCAGGATCGTCGGACCGGCAGCCTGTACCTCAACGAGATCAACACGATCCCCGGATTCACCCCCATCAGTCTCTTCCCGATGATGATGGCAGCGGGCGGCGTCCCGTTCGCGGACCTGTGCGCCCGGATCGTTGCCGCGGCCGTGGAGCGACACGCCGCGCTGCCCGCCCGACGGCTGCGCCCCTCGGACCTGCCGCGGTGACCCGCCTCCCGGTGCGCGGCATGGGCGGCGCCCGTCGCCGCCCCTCCCGGCGGCGCGCCTCGGCGCGCCTCTCGCCGAGGCGGGCGCTCGCGGCGCTGGTGATGGTCGGCGCCGGGGCGGCCACCTGGGGCGTGGCCGCGTCGCCGGCGTTCGGCGTCCGGTCCGTGGACGTGTCGGGCGCCGTCGTCACCACGAGCGCGGAGGTGGACGCCGTGCTGGCCCTTGGCAGCCCGCCGCCCAACTCGTTCACGCTGGCGACGGACGCGTTGCGATCGGGGCTGGATGCGATCCCGTCGATCGCCGGGGCCGAGGTTCACGTGATCCTGCCCGGGACGCTCCGCGTCCGGATCGTGGAGCGCACCCCCATCCTGGCCTGGCGCGTCGGCGCCGCGCTCCTGCTCGTCGACCGCGATGGGAACGTGTTTGCCGATGCCGGCTCGGCCGACGCCACGGCCGCGGCCCGCGCGATCGCGGCCGGGCTCCCGACGGTCGATGACCTTCGCGCGACGGGCGCCCCGGTCGGGGGCGTCGCCACGGATGTCGGCACGCTGCCGGCCGTCGGCGGCCAGATGGGCCCGATCGAGCTTGACGTCGCGACCCGCCTGCTCTCCCTTCGCCCGGCCGACATCGGGTCGTCGGCGGCCGCGCTCGAGGTGCAGCTCGACGACCAGGACGGATGGACGGTCCGCCCCGCGGTCGCGGCTTCCTGGACGGCCGTCTTCGGGTTCTACTCCCCGACGCTCCGCCCGGCCGACCTGGTGCCCCAACAGGTCCGCCTCCTGCGCAGCCTGCTCGCGGGACGCGAGGCCCACCTTTTGCGGATCATCCTGGCGGACGGCATGCACGGGACCTATACGACGCGATGACGGACCGGGTGGCGGGATGGTTTGGCGCCCTGCCGCCGGGTCGGGTAGCCTTGCACAAACGACGTACGTGGAGGGAGAGCCGACCTGTGCTCCTGCCGTTGGCGGGCCTGCTCGTCGGCGTCCTCCTCGGGCTTGTCCTGAACGTCAACGTCGGGTTCGAGCTGGCCCGGTACTCGGCCGTCGCGATCCTCGCGGCGCTCGACTCCGTCCTGGGGGCCGCCCGTGCCGAGCTGGAAGGGACCTACAACAACCGGATCTTCGTCAGCGGGTTCGTGGTGAACGCGGTCGTGGCGGTGCTCCTCACCTTCGTGGGGGACCGCCTCGGGCTTGACCTCTACCTGGTCGCGCTCATCACCTTCGGGCTGCGGATCTTCCAGAACGTCGCGCTCATCCGCCGGCACTTCCTATAGGTCGGCCCAACGGCAAGGAGAGGGACGGAACGAGTGGAACGCGAGGCGGTCCTCGTCGGGATCGACGTCGGGACGACCAAAGTCGTGGCCCTCATCGGTGAGGTCGGCCGCGACGGCGGCGTCACGATCATCGGGAAGGGCACGGTGCCGGCGTCGGGGCTCCGCAAGGGCGTCGTCGTCAACATCGACCAGACCGTCCATTCGATCACGGCCGCGGTCGAGAAGGCAGAGCGCCATTCCGGCTGGAAGATCGACCGGGCGTTCGTGAGCGTCGGCGGCCAGCACGTCGACGGCCTCAACTCGCCGGGCCAGGTGGCGGTCGCCGGCCCCCGCCGCGAGGTGACCCAGGAGGACGTCAACCGCTCCATCGAGGTCGCCCGGGCCGTCTCGATCCCGTCCACCCGCGAGGTCCTCCACGTCGTGCCGCGTGGCTACACGGTCGACGGCCAGGAGGGCGTGATGAACCCGCTCGGGATGAGCGCGGTTCGCCTGGAGGTCGAGACCCACATCGTCACCGCCTCCGCCACGGCCGTCCAGAACCTCACCAAGTGCGTCACCGCGGCCGGCGTGAAGATCGACGAGCTCGTGGCGGGCGGCCACGCCTCGGCGGAGGCGGTCCTCTCGGCCACCGAGCGGGATCTCGGGGTCGCGGTCGCCGACATCGGGGCCGGGACGACCGAGCTCACCCTGTTCGCCGACGGCTCGGCGTTCCACACGGCGGTCCTCCCGGTCGGCGGCGCCAACGTCACGAACGACATCGCGATCGGGATCAAGACCAGCCTGCAGGTCGCGGAGTCGCTCAAGATCGACCACGGGACGTGCGACGTGGCGGGCCTGGATCCCGACGAGGTCATCAGCGTCACCGTCCTCGGCGACGAGGCCGGCCGGACGGTGGAGCGCATGGAGGTCTGCCGCATCATCGAGGCCCGCATGCGCGAGACCTACGAGATGCTCCGGACCGAGATCCAGTCGGCAGCCCCGGGGATGCTGCCGGCGGGCCTCGTCCTGACCGGCGGAGGCGCGCAGCTTGGCGGGGCCGCGATGCTTGGCCGGGAGATCCTGGAGATGCCCGTCCGGGTTGCCGCCGCCACCGAGGTCGGCGGGCTGGTGGACGGCATCCTGGAGCCTGCCTACAGCACGGCCATCGGGCTCCTCCTGTGGGGCGCGCGCCATCTCGGCGCGGCCGACCTCACGACCTACGAGTCGGCGCCGGCCGGCGGCCTGCTCGGGCGTATTCGAACGGCCCTGCGGAGCGTCTTCCCCTAGGCGCGCCGCCGGAGGCGACGTTCGGGGTTCCCATCCGCGGATCCGGCGCTATACTCCGCGGGCAGTCCCGTTCCTGCGCGCTGTGCCCGCTCGCCGGACCGGACAGTTCGCGTGCACCTGAGACGTCTCGATCCCGGACGGCCAGACGGCCGCTCATCACCCGGAGGACCAGCGATGCCGCTGCGGTCGGATTCCGAGAACTTCGCCCTGATCCGCGTCGTCGGTGTCGGCGGCGGGGGCAGCAACGCCGTCAACCGGATGATCCGGGCGGAGATGATGGGCGTCGAGTTCATCGGCATCAACACGGATGCCCAGGCGCTGCTCCAGTCCGATGCCCCCCACAAGATCCGCATCGGCGACAAGATCACCCGGGGCCTCGGCGCTGGCGGCGACGCCGCGATCGGGCAGCGCGCGGCCGAGGAGGACGTCGAGAAGATCACGGAGGCGCTCCGCGATTCCGACATGGTCTTCATCACCGCCGGCCTCGGCGGCGGCACCGGCTCGGGCGGCGCTCCCGTCATCGCGGAGATCGCCAAGGACCTCGGCGCGCTGACGATCGGCGTCGTGACCAAGCCGTTCGCGTTCGAGGGCAACAAGCGCAAGCTCATCGCCGAGAAGGCCGCCGAGCTGCTCAAGGCGAAGGTCGACACGCTCATCACGATCCCGAACGACCGGCTGCGCGACGTCGTCGCGAAGAACACCTCGATCCTCGACGCGTTCCGCGTGGTGGACGACGTGCTCCGGCAGGGCGTCCAGGGGATCAGCGACATCATCACGGTGCCGGGCCTGATCAACCTGGACTTCGCCGACGTGAAGGCGATCATGCACGACGCAGGGTCGGCGCTGATGGGCATCGGCCGGGCGTCCGGCGAGAGCCGCGCCGTGGAGGCCGCCAGGCAGGCGATCGCGAGCCCGCTCCTCGAGGTCAACATCACCGGTGCGCAGGGGATCCTCTTCAACATCTCCGGCTCGTCCAACCTCACCCTCTACGAGGTGACCGAGGCGGCGGAGGAGATTCGTGCCGCCGCCGACCCGGAGGCGAACATCATCTTCGGCGCGAGCTTCGACGAGCGCCTCGGCGAGGATGTCGTGATCACGGTCATCGCGACCGGCTTTGACGGCACGCGACGCCGCGAGACCGTTCGCCGCGAGACCGCCGAGCGACCTTACGAGGTTTCCCGGACGGCCCGTCCCGAGCGCGACTTCCTCGGCGAGCTGGAGCGGCAGCGCAGCGCGGCGGACGCCGGGACGCGCCCGGTGGAGCGGCCGGCGACGGGCCAGGTCGAGCCCGTATCGGTCCGCGCGGAGCGGACCGTGGCGGAGACCGCCCCGGCCGCGAACGTGCGCCGGACATACGACGCCGACGACCTGGAGATCCCGAGCTTCCTTCGCCGCTCGAAGTAGCGCCGCCCGTGCCCGACCCGTCGGGCGACCCGGCAGCAGGAGACCCGCCCGACCCGGCGGCGGTTGCACGATTCGTCGCCGCACGCTCCCGCGTGCTGGGCGGGATCGCCGACGCCTGCGCGCATTCCGGCCGTGACCCTGCCGGCGTGACGCTCGTGGCGGTCAGCAAGACCGTCGATGCCGGACGCCTGCGGGCCGCCGTGGCCGCCGGCCTGACGACCCTCGGCGAGAACCGCGTCCAGGAAGCCGACGCGAAGGTCGCAGCCGTCCCTGGGGTTTCCTGGCACCTGGTCGGTCCGCTCCAGGCCAACAAGGCGCGGCGCGCGGTCGCGATCTTCGACGTCATCGAGAGCGTCGACTCGCTGGCCCTCGCGGCCCGCCTCGACCGGCTCGCCGGCGAGCTCCGGCCAGGTCGGCCATTGCCGGTCCTCCTCCAGGTCAACGTCGACGCGGACCCCGCGAAGGCCGGGTTCGAACCCGACGGCCTGGCCGCCGTGCTGCCGGCGCTCGTCGGGCTGCCGAACCTGGAGCTGCGGGGGCTCATGACCGTTGGACGGGTCGTCGTGACGGCCGAGGAAGCGCGGTCGACCTTCCGGGCTCTCCGGGCCCTCGCCGAGCGCCTCGGGGCGGCGCCGCATGAAGCCGCCCACGGCGCTGCCGACGGGACGGCGTCTCCGCGCGGCCTCGGTCCGGCGCTCTCGATGGGCATGAGCGCGGACTTCCCGGTCGCGATCGAGGAGGGCGCCACGCTCGTGCGCGTCGGGCGCGCGCTCTTCGGCGACCGGCCGCCCGTCCGGGCGTCGGACACGCCCCGCCTTCCCGGGCGGCTGGCAAGGCCCGTCCCGACCCCCCGTCGCGCGTAGACTCCGTCGATGGACGCGTTCCTGCGCAACTTCGTCCAGCTGCTCGTGCTCGTGCTCTGGGCGCTGGTGCTGGGCCGCGTCGTCGTCTCCTGGGTGGACCCGCAGGGCCGCAATCCCATCTCGCGCCAGGTGATCGCGTTGACGGAGCCATTCCTCGGGCCGATCCGGCGCCTGCTGCCCGCGACCGGCGGCCTGGATCTCTCGCCGCTCATCCTCATGCTCGTCCTCAGCGCGCTGCTCGGGGTCGTCGGCCGCTGAGCGCCGAGGCCGAGGTCCGCTTCCGGGTGCGACTCACGCCACGGGGCGGTGCCGACCGCGTGGACGGAGTGGGGGAGGACGGCGTCCTGCGCGTCCGCGTGGCCGCGCCGCCGGTGGATTCGGCGGCCAACGAGGCACTCGGCCGGCTGCTGGCCCGGGAGCTCGGAATCACCAGTTCGGGCGTCCGAATCGTGGCCGGCGCGACGGCCCGCCGGAAGGTCGTGGCCGTTGCCGGCATCGACGCGCCGGCCCTCAGATCGCGCTGGCCCGGGCTGGCCCTATAATCCGCGGCACGGGCGATTAGCTCAGCCGGTCAGAGCGCACGGTTCACATCCGTGAGGTCACTGGTTCGAACCCAGTATCGCCCACCAAATCCTCCGGTATACGAACCCCGGCGGGCACTCGGTAC
>DAITNC010000026.1:0-17422 GCA_036834865.1 Candidatus Limnocylindrales bacterium
AGCCGGCGCCCGAACCCGAGCCCGAGCCACTGCCGGTGCCCGAGCCGGCGCCCGAACCCGAGCCCGAGCCACTGCCGGTGCCCGAGCCGGCGCCCGAGCCACTGCCGGTGCCCGAGCCGGCGCCCGAGCCCGAGCCCGAGCCACTGCCGGTGCCCGAGCCGGCGCCCGAACCCGAGCCGCTGCCGGTGCCTGAGCCCGAACCCGAACCCGAGTCGCTGGCCGCAATCTCGGTGCCCGAACCGGCGCTTGAACCGCTTCCGGCGCCGGGACCCCCCGCCGCGCTCGCGCCGGAACCAGCTGCGGCCCCCGCGCCACCCCCGACCGTGCCGCAGGCGCAGCCTCGAATCCGCCCGGCCCTGGGCGGACCGGCCGCCACGACCCCGAAGCCGCGACCGTTCGTCGAGGTTGCCAGGCCGGCACCGCCCCCCGTCGCTGCGCCGCCCCCCGCCGCCGACCGGCCGGTGGCCATCCCGACGACGGACCAGCCACCCGCAGCGCGCCCCGCCGCCCTCCAACCGTCACAGCCGCCTTCAGCGCGTCCCGCTCGTCCCGTCGCTCCTCCGGTTGCGCCCGCGCCCGTGCAGCCAGCCCCGGCGCCGCCAGCGCCGCCACCCGACCAGCCGGCGTCACGCCAGCCGGTAGCGGTCCGGCCCGGGCCTGAGCACGCCCGGCAGGCCGCCCGCCAGGCGCAGGCCGAGACTCCCCCGGCGAACCCCGGCGATCTGATCTGCGGGAACTGCAGGATCGGCAACGATCCGACGAGGCGATTCTGTCGGCGCTGCGGGCAGTCGCTCGCGACGGCCGTCGTCGCCCCGCCTCGGAAGGTGCCGTGGTACCGGCGGCTCTTCCGCCGCCAGCCGAAAGTGGCCGCCGCGGGCGAGCGACCCAAGAGCATGCGCACCGACGGCCGGGGAGCACGCCAGGGGTCGTCGGCCGGGAGGCTGGTACGGGCCGTGCTGCAGGTCCTCGTGGTGGCCCTGATCGTGGGCGCCGTCGTTGGCTATGCGGTCGTCCCGGCCTGGCGTGACGGCGTCAACTCGACGATCTCCTCCATCCGCCAGAAGATCGCCCCGAACCTGGTGTCGGTGCGAACCGCCGGCCAGGCGACCGGTGCCAGCGTCAAGGGGCACCCGGCGCAGGCGGCGTTCGACGGCTTCAGCAACACGTACTGGGCAGCGCCCGCGACCGGGAGCCCCGCGCCCGAGATCAGCGCCAGCTTCAGCCCGGTCACTGACATCTCGAAGATCCTGATCACCTCGGGTGCCGTTCCCGACTTCCAGGGCAGTCCGCGCCCGCACAACGTCACGGTCGCGCTCCTCGACGCGACGGGTGCCGTTGTGGCCACCAAGGACCTGGAGCTGCAGGACACGAAGGACCCGCAGTCGTTCGACGTCTCGGCCGCAGGCGTCACCACGTTCCGGCTGACCGTGACGTCGGTCTATGCGTCGAGCGGCGGCACCAACGTGGCGATCACCGAAGTCGAGTTCCTCGTTGCGAAGTGACAGCAGCGGACATCCCGGGGCTCGCCCCCGCCCCTGACCGGGCGTCGGTCGCCGGGATCGCGGGCAACCCCAGCTCTGCGAGCATCCGCGAGTAGCTGGCCCGTGCGCTCGCCGCCGCGGCGCGGTCGCCCGCCCGCTCCCGCGCCTCGATCAGCAGGCGCCACAGCGGGTCGTGATAGGCGTCGATGCCCAGCGCGGCGACGCAGACGGCGGCGGCCTCCGCCGGCTGCTCGGCCATGATGAGGCCGGCGAGGCCGAGGGCGGCTTCCACGTAGTCGGCACGAGCCCGATCGCGTTGCGCGACGACCCACTCGGCCGGGCCGTCTTCCGGCAGCAGGTCGCCGGCATACGCGGTGACCGCCGCCCGGTACCCTTCGATGGTGGTGCGGGCGTCGCGGCCCCGAGCCGCCCGCGCGCGACGCAGCGCTTCGTCGAAGGTGAGGACGTCCACGCGCGAACCCGCCGGGATCGAAAGCCGGTAGGCGTCGCCTTCGCGGACCAGGATCTCGCCGCCACCCCGGCCGGCCGCGGGCTCAAGCTCCCGGCGCAGGGCCGAGAGCGCGACATGAAGGCTCCGTGCTCCCGTCTCCGGGTCGGCGTCGCGCCAGAGCGCATCCTGGATCACCTCGCGGTGAACGGGCCGGCCGGCGTGGAGCGCCAACAGGCGCAGCACCGCGCGCGGCCGCGGCTTGAGCGAGGCCAGGTCGATCGGCCGCCCGGCGACCGAGAACGCGAAGCTCCCGAAGCAGCGGATCTCGACCGGCGGCACCGTGTCAACTGGGTGCCTGGGCTCATCGGCGCCAAAGTCGAGCTCGCGCGCAACGGGGGGGGTCTTCCTGAACGCGGCCGGCTCGGCCAGCCCGGTCTCGTCGAAGAGCGCCGTCGCCAGTGCCCGCAATTCGGACGAGTGCGCGGGGTCCGCAAGGGCAAGCGCCACAAAGGCCAGCGCATGCGGCCCGGGCGTCCCTGCCGTCCGTGCGAACGCCTCGGCGGCCACGGCCATCTCACGGGCGTTGGGAGCATCGGCGAGGGCAAGGCAGCCAGCAAGGAGCGAGCGTCCCCAGGCCTCGAGCGACGATGTCCCCAGCGCCCGGGACCGGGCGATCGCGATTTCCAGCGGCGGGACCGCTTCGTCGGGCTCATCGAGCGCGGCCCATCCCTCGGCGATCGCGGCCAGGGCCTCGGCCCAGCCATCGTGTTCGCGGGCCGCGGCCATCCGGACCGTAGCAGCGTCGGCCCGTCCGTACTCGCTGCCCACCGGGGTCCGCGCGATCGCGAGCGCCGCGCGCCCGACATGAGCGAGCCACGGAACGCCGAGCCGCTCGGCGGCCGCGACGGCCGCCTCCACCCGGATGGCCTCCCGGGCGTCGCCGCCCAAGAGGCCGGCCACGGCCCCTCCGAGCGCCGCCGCGATGCCGAGGGTGGGCGACTCAGTCGCGCAGTCCGCCGCCTCGTCGAGCACCGATTTCGCGTCGCGCACGCGTCCTGCAACCAGCGCGGAGAGCCCCGCGGCCAGCATCTCGCCGATGCTGGTCCCGCCGGGCCCGGTCCCGCCCGCCACGCCGCCTGCAGGTTGACCCCTGCGCGCAAGAGGATCCCGTGCCATCGCGGCTCGAAGCCAGCCAGTCCAATCGGCGCTCGGCGCAGGGTGGGGGTCGAGCCACGCGGCAAGCGCCACCCGTTCGCGCCGGCACGCCGCACCCGCTTCGCCCGCCCCGAACAGCGCCTCCGCGCTGCTGAACGCGCCGATTGCCTGGGTCCAGCGCCCTTCGGCGCGGTGCCGCCGGGCCGTCGCCAGCGTCAGCCATGGATCCTGCACCAGGAGGGCCGCCGGCAGCGTGTCGATCCAGGCTCCGTGACCGTCGACCAGTCGCGCCCCGTGTCGCTCGAGCAGGCGGTCGACCGCGGACCAGTCTTCGGCGCGGCTGAACGCGGCCAGCGCTTCCGCCACCGCCCCGTCCGCCACGAGCAGCTCACCAGCCCGGCGCGCCTGCGCCCGTGCGCCCGACTCGCCCGCCTCCGCGACAAGCATCGCCTCAAGGTGGCTTCGCAGGACCTCGTGGTAGCGGAAGGTGCCCTCGTCGTCGAGCGCCACCGTGAACACGCTGCGTCGCTCGAGCTCCTCCAGGAGCTCCCGGCTTCCCGACCGCTCCAGGAGCGCGTCGCACAGCGGTCCGCTGAGCCGGCGCAGCACGCTGGTCCGGACCAGGAAGTCGCGCAGCTCGTCCGGCAGCTCGGCGACAACGTTGCGTGCGAGATAGTCGCGCACGAACCGGGAGCTGGAGCCGAGGCCGGCCAGGATTCGCAGTCGCTCGTCGCGCGGCTTGCCCCGGGTCGCGAGGTGGAAAAGCTGCAGGCCGGCGGCCCACCCCTCCGTCCTCCGGGCCAGCCGGGCAAGCTCGTCCGGGCCCAGTGCGTCGTCGTAGAAGTCGCGGAAGAGCCGCTCCACCTCCCAGGACCGGAAACGCAGGTCGTCGACGCTGATCTCCAGCAGCTCGCCGGAGACGCGGCGCCGCGAGAGGTTGAACGCCGGGAGGGTCCGGGAGCCCGCAAGCACGGCCAGCGAGGGAGGCGCGTAGTCGATGAAGCGCTCGAACGCGGCCTCCGCCGGCGATCCGGTCAGCGTATGGAGGTCGTCGACGATCAGGAGGATGTTCGTCGCCGGCTCCGATTCGAGGGCGGCTGCCGCGTCCTCGACGCTGGTCCAACCTCGCGGCAGGCCGTCGATGGCCGCCGCGAAGGCGGCCTCGAGGCACGCGACGAGCGCCGCCTCGCTCCCGTCCGTGCTCTCCGCGCGATACCAGGCCACGGGGTGAGCGGAGATCGCGGCCCAGCTCGCGAGGAGGGTGGTCTTGCCCGACCCCGCGGGTGCGACGACGAGTCCCAGGCGGTTCAGCCATAGCTGCGGCAGGAGCTTGTCCAGGCGCTCGCGCGGCAGGCATCGGACCCGGGGCGCGCGGACCTTCGCCGGAACGACGCTGGCCCCCGCCTGGCCGTTCCCTGCTGCGTGCCGCCCCAACCGCGGTCCCATCCCCATGTCAGCCGATGCGCGACCCCCACGGCGCCACCGGAGCAGCCCCGGCAAGGGTGCCATTGTGGCCGGGCGGGGACCGGCGGTCCAGTCCCGGATTCCGGGCAGGACCATCAGCTGCGGGACGGGTCACCCTCGGCGCCCGACCTGTGCGGCGCCGGAGCGGGCCCGCCGCGGCCCCCGACGTCAGCCGGGGTGCCCGTGCAGCGCCCGCAGGCGCAGGCGCAGGGCCTCGTCGACCGCGTCGAGGTGCGGATCCTCGACGAACCGCTCGGGATGATGGCCGATCCGGACGAACTCCCGTTCGAGTGCCGTGCGCTCCTCGGCAAGCCCCGCGATCACGACGGGCGCGCGGTCGCCGACGGCGTGGAGGATCCGGACCAGGTACGGCGCGGGATCTCGCCCGCGGGATCGGCGAGGAACCGAGATGATCTCGGGCCGGCCTTTCGCCCGATCCCGGGCCACCCGCGCGCCGGTCCGCCCCAGGTGCACGACCGCGCAGCCCAGTGGGCGGTGCGGAAGCGTGGCGGCCGTCGCGGTCAATGCACCCGGGCTGGTCGTGCGCATGCCGGGCGCCGGTGGGGGATCGGCCTGGCGCCGGTTCGCTGGCTCGGGCGAGGTCGCGGGCGCAGCGACATCCGGTGATCCGGGGTGGGTTGATCGTCCGTGCATGCGGCACCTCCAGCGCCCCGACGGTACGACGCCGGGCTGGTCCCGCGAGACGGCCGTTCGGATCGAAGCGACTGCCGAACGGCACCCGCACGTGCGGAACCGCCCGATGCGCGCTACCGTCAGGGCGTCATGCGAAACCGGTCGCGTTCCGTCGCCGCTGCAGGCTGGGTGGCCGTTGCCGCGCTCCTGCTCGTCGCCTGCAGCGCCCCGGCCGGCGCGGGCACGACGATCCCGGCGTCCCCGTCGGCCCAGACGCCCACGCCCACGCCCACGCCAACGCTGACCCCGACGCCGACGCTCGCGCCATCCGCGAGCGGGTCCCCGGCCAGCGCACCCGGCGCGACCGCGCAGCCTGCAGCCAGCCCACGGGTGACTCCCACCTCGGTTCCGACCCCCACCAGGCGGCCGACCCCGACACCCGCGCCGACCGCAGGTGGCTCCAACGGTTCACCCGTCGCGATCCCGTCGAGCGGCGGGCCGTGGCTCGTGGGCGTGGCGACGGCCGGGCCCGTCTGCCCGGTCCAGCGCAACCCGCCGGATCCCGCCTGCGCCCCGCGACCCGTTGTCGGTGCGACGATCGCGGTCCTCGACCCGGGTGGCCGGGAAATCGCCAGCGCGACGACGGGCGTGGACGGCACCTACCGGGTCGCGGTCCCGGCGGGGAGCGTGCGGGTCCAGGCGGCGCCGGTTGCCGGGTTGATGCGGACGCCCGCCCCGACCGACGTGGTCGTCCCCGCGGGCCCCGCCGCCTGGGTCCGGGTCGACCTGCTGTACGACACCGGGATCCGGTAGCCGAGGCGGAATCTCAGGGTGGGCCTGCGCGGCGAGCGCCGGCCGACGGCCGCCCGGCCCGCCCGGGCGGGGCGCTCGTCGGCTTTCGCGTGCCGTTCCTGCTACCTTGCCCCGCATGACCGCCAGCTCTGCCCCGACCGCTCGCCGGGGCCTGACCGGGATCGCCGTCGCCCTGGCGCTCCTCGTCCTCGGGCCGGCCGCCGTGCTGGCCCACGCGTCGCTCGTCACGTCCGATCCTGCGGACGGCGCCACGCTGGCAGCCTCCCCGGCCACGATCACGGCGACGTTCGCGGAGGCGTTCGATACCACGCGCAGCTCCATGCACCTGCTGGGCGCGGACGGCGCGACGTTGGCCGCGAACGGGCCCGCGACGGCATCGACCGCGATGTCGATGACGATCTCCGGGTTCGGGATGCTGGCCGCCGGAGCCTACAGCGTCCAGTGGACCACGATCACGCCCAACGACAGCGGGATCGAGCGGGGCACGTTCGCCTTCACCGTGCGGGCTTCGGCATCGGGCGCGAGCACACCGCCGTCGGGCGTCCCGGGAGCGGCGGCGACGGCCCCCGCGTCGCCGGGTGCCGCGGGAGGGTCGGCGTCGGGCGGGGTCGGGGACGTCGCCATTCCGCTGGTGGTGCTGGCCGCGCTCCTCGCCGTCGGACTTGCCTGGTTCCTTCGTCGGTCGCGCTGATCGAATGGCGCTGATCGGCCGTCTCACCGGCCACAACGGCCCTCATGCCGCGGGTATCGGCGCCCTTCTCGCGGCCACGCTCGCGATCTCGCTGGCTGCCGCTGCCTGCGGCACCTCCGGGATGACCGCGGCGGGCGTCGTCATCGCGCTCGACGCGTCCGGCGGGCAGGTGAGCAGCTTCACGCTGCGGACCACGGACGGCCAGGTCATGCCCTTCGTCGTCGGGACGCTGGAGACGGACGGCGCCGCGTTCCCCGCCTCACACCTGGCCGTCCATGCGGCGACGCTCCAGCCGATCGCGGTTGCCTACCGGGTAGAGGGCGGCCGAAACGTCGTCTACCGGATGGTGGATGCGCCCTGGGCCCGTCCAAGTTGAGGCGGCCGTACGCGCCGTGGCGGCGGTCGGCGGCGCGCCTCGTCGGGCTGGCAGGGGCCGCGACCCTCGCGCTGTTCGCGCTTCCCGGTGCGGTGCTCGGGCACCAGCTCGTGGGGCTGTTCGAGTCGCCGATCCCGCTGCCGGTCTACCTTGC
Source organism: Candidatus Limnocylindrales bacterium (assembly GCA_036834865.1). GTDB lineage: Bacteria > Chloroflexota > Limnocylindria > Limnocylindrales > CSP1-4 > CTSoil-043. The sequence goes on from DAITNC010000026.1 coordinate 7,219, forward strand.
CGGGGCCGCCGCTGCCGTGGGGCTGTCGTTCGCCATCGTCTTCGTCCGCGACGTCCGGCCCTTCGGCCAGGGCGATCCGCGACCCCGGGCCGTGCCGGGCTGGCTCCGGGCCGGTCTGCGGTTGCTGGGCGTGGTCGCCGTTGCCTGGATCGTCGCCCAGGGGATCGTCGGCGGGGCAAGCGACGGCGACGTCGGGGTCCTCTTCCTGTGGATCTATGGCTGGGTCGGGGTGGCCCTCGTGTCCGCGCTCGTCGGCCCGGTCTGGGCCTGGCTGGATCCGTTCACGACCGTCTTCGACGCCGGAGCGTGGGTCCTGCGCCGACTCGGCATCGGGGGCTGGGCGCCGGCGCCGTACCCCGCGTGGCTCGGTCGCGCGCCGGCCGCGGCCGGCTACGCCGTGTTCGTGTGGCTGGAGCTGATCGTGACCGGGGGTGGCGGCGGCCGGATCCTCGTCGGCGCGTTCCTGGCCTACTTCGCGATCACGCTCGTCGGGATGGCGCAGTTCGGCCGAGACGCATGGCGCGCGCGGGCCGAGGTCTTCAGCGTCTGGTTCGGCCTGCTCGGCCGGATCGCGCCGGTTGCGCTCATCGGGCCCCCGGAGGTCGGGGTCGTTCGGCGCCGCTCGTTCGGCGCGGGGCTCCTGGAGCCCGGCTGGGCCCGGGCGGACGTCGCCCTCGCTTCGCTCGGGGTTGCCGGCGTCCTGTACGACGGCCTGTCGCAGACCCAGCTCTGGTACGACACGGTCGGGCTCGCCGGGCTGTCCGGCGGGACGCTCACCCTGGCCGTCTTCCTGGCCGTGGCCGTTCTCCTCGCGCTGGGGGTTGCCCGCCTGGTCGGAGGGTCAGGTGGGCAGGCCCTCGGCATCGCCGCCGTCGGCGCCGGGCTCGTGCCGATCGCGACGGGCTACATCGCCGGCCACTACCTCACGTTCCTCCTCATCGACGGGCAGAGGATCCTGATCGCGCTGGGCGACCCGTTCCTGCAGGGCTGGAACCTGGGGGGCCTGGCGTTCTTCACGCCGAACAGCAGCTGGTTCCCTCCGGGCCTCGTCTGGGCGCTCCAGCTGGCCGCGGTCGTCGGCGGCCACATGCTCGGCGCGGTCGCCGGCCACGCCGCGGCCGCGCAGGATCTCGACGGTCGCACGGCGGGAGCGCTCCGGGCCCTTCGCCTGCGCCAGCTTCCGCTCGCCGTCTTCATGGTCGCGCTCACCGCCACCACCCTCTGGTCGCTGGGCCAGTCGATCGTCACCGTCAAGCCCGGAGGCTGACGGGCCGGGCACCGGCGTCGTCCCTCGCCGCAGCGCTGCGCCGACCTACACTGCCCGCATGCCGCTCATCGCCACGGAGAACCTGACCAAGCGCTACCCGGGACCCGGCGGCGGCGTCCTGGCGCTCGACGAGTTGAGCGTGGAGATCGAGCCAGGGATCGTGGGCCTGGTGGGGGCGAACGGGGCCGGCAAGAGCACGCTCCTGCGGATCCTCCTGGGGCTCCTGGCGCCGACGAGCGGGCGCGCATCGGTCCTGGGCCTGGACACCGCGGTGAACGGTGGCCGCATCCGCGAGCGGGTCGGGTACATGCCCGAGCACGACGTCCTGCCTCCCGACCTGACCGCCACCGACCTCGTGGCGCACCTCGCGGAGATGAGCGGCCTTCCCCGGACCGCGGCCCGGGAGCGCACGGCCGACGTCCTCCGCCATGTCGGCCTCTTCGAGGAGCGCTACCGCCCGATCGGCGGCTACTCAACCGGCATGCGCCAGCGGGTGAAGCTCGCCCAGGCGCTCGTCCACGACCCGCGCCTGCTCCTCCTCGACGAACCGACCAACGGCCTGGATCCTGCCGGCCGCGACGAGATGCTCGACCTGATCCGCCGCACCGGCACGGAGTTCGGGATCGCCGTGCTCGTCTGCTCGCACCTCCTCGGCGAGATCGAACGCGTCTGCGACCACGTCGTGGCGATCGACGGCGGACGCCTCCTGCGCTCGGCCTCGCTCGCCAGCTTCACCGGTCGCACCGGGACGCTGATCGTGGAGGTTGACGAGGGGGCGGACGACCTGGCTGCCGATCTCGTGGCGGCAGGCTTCCTTGCGCGCGCGGACGGCCCGCGTCGCGTCCTGGTCGCGGTCCCGGACGAGCGCCCCTACGACGTGATCAGGGACGCCGTCGCGTCCCGGGGCAGGGCGTTGATCCGCGTCGAACCCGCCCGGCACCGGGTCGAGGACATGTTCCGCGACGAGCCCGACGAGGAGGATGGCCATGGCAACGCCGCCTGACCTGGTCGCGGGCAGTGCGACCGGGTCCATCTTCGACCTGGGCTACCGCGGCTACGACGGGCCGCGCCTGGGTCGCCGCCACGCGATCGCCACGCTTTTCGCGCATTCGCTGAAGTGGACCTTCGGGATCGGGCGGGGCGGCCGAGCCAAGATCGCGCCGTTCGCGCTCGCCGGGCTGACCCTGCTCCCGGCGCTGCTCGCCGTCGGGATCCGGGCGCTCGCCGGGCCCGCGGCGGAGCGGGTGACCCCGATCACGCCCCAGAACTACCTCACGTTCGTCCAGACGCTCATCGCCTTCTTCGTGACGGCGCAGGCCCCCGAGCTGCTCGGCCGGGACCAGCGACACCACGTCCTCACGCTCTACTTCAGCCGCGCGCTGGAACGCACGGACTACGCGCTCGCGAAGTACGGGGCGCTCGTGTGTGCCCTGGCGATCGTGCTCCTGGTTCCCCAGGTCATCCTCCTGCTTGGAATGGTCTTCGCTTCGATCGACATTGGCGCCGGACTTGGCGAGGCCCTGCCCCTCGTCATTCCGATCTTCCTGAGCACGGTCATCGCGGCCGCCTTCTTTTCGGGGATCGGCCTCGTGATCGCCGCGTTCACGCCGCGGCGAGCCTTCGCGTCCGGGGCGATCGTCGCCACATTCCTGGTCCTGAGCGGCGTCGTGTCGGTCATCGTGCTCCGGGGCGCGTTGCGAGATCCGCTCCGCTACGTGGCGCTCCTCGACCCGAACGCGCTGCTCGACGGGCTGGCCTCGACGCTCTTCGGCGCCGCGAGCCGCAACGAGACCGTCACGCGCTCCGGGATCGATCCCGCGATCTTCGCCCTCGGTGCCTGCGTCGTCGCCGTGGCGACGCTCATCGCGCTCGTGCTGCGGTACAGGCGGATCGAGGCATGAGCGAGACCAGGCCCGCGCCCGCGGTGGCGCTGAACGCCGTCGCCAAGTGGTACGGCAACGTCGTGGCCGTCAACGACGTCACGTTCGAGCTGGAGCCGGGCGTCACGGGCCTCCTCGGCCCGAATGGAGCGGGCAAGAGCACCCTGCTCCACCTGGTGGCCGGGCTCCTGCGACCGTCGGCGGGGCGTGTCCTCGTGGACGGGCGCCCGAGCTTCGGCGACCCCGCGGTCTACCGGCGGGTCGGGCTGGTCCCGGAACGGGAGGCGGTCTTCCCGTACCTCACGGCCCGCGAGTTCGTCCGTCTCAGCGCACAGCTCCAGGGCCTGCCGATCGGCACGGGCGCCGTCGACCGGGCGCTCGAGACGGTGGAGCTCGGTGCGGCCGCTGACCGCGAGCTCTCGACCTACTCGAAGGGGATGCGGCAGCGTGCCAAGGTCGCCGCCGCGCTGGTGCACGACCCCGCGGTCCTCGTCCTCGACGAGCCGTTCAACGGGATGGACCCGCGCCAGCGCCTCCACATGATGGCCCTGCTGCGGTCGCTCGCCGGCAGGGGCCGGGTGATCCTCTTCTCGTCGCACATCCTCGAGGAAGTCGAACGGGTCGCCGAGCGGGTCCTGGTAGTGGTCTCCGGCCGCCTTGCCGCATCGGGCGACTTCCGCGAGATCCGCCGGCTGATGACGGATCGTCCCCACTCGTTCACGCTCCGCACGTCCGACGATCGGGCGCTCGCGGGCCGGCTCGCGGGACGGCCCACGGTCTCGGGGCTGACGTTCGAGGACGGCCGCCTCGACGTGCGCACGGCCGACTTCGCGACGTTCACCCGCGAGCTGCCCGTGCTGGCGCGCGACGCGGGCATCTCGATCTTCGAGCTTGCCCCCGCCGACGAATCGCTCGAGTCGGTCTTCGACTACCTGGTGCGCCGGTGAGCGGGGCGACCCCGCGGCCGGGCCCTGCACCCGTGCCCGGCTGGCCGGCGGCGTCGCCATCGCCCCCGCCGTTGCCACGGCACCCGTCGGCGCCCGTGCTCGGCGCGTCGGTCCTCGGCCCGCTCGTCGACGTCACGGCACGCGGCCTCCTCGGACGGCGCCGGATCCTCCTGGTCGGATTGCTGGCCGTGGCGCCTGTCGGCGTCGCCGTCGTCCTCGTGCTCGGAGGGGGCCTGGGCGCCACGGCCCAGATCACGCGCGACATCTATGCCTCCCTGGTCATGACGACCGTGGTGCCGCTGGTCGCGCTGATCCTCGGCACGACGGCGATCGGCGCCGAGATCGACGACGGCACGGTGGTCCATCTCCTGGCCAAGCCGGTGGGGCGCGGCTGGATCATCCTCGCCAAGATGCTGGTGGCGGCGACTGCCGGTGTCGTGCTCTGCGGGGTCTCCGTGCTGGTCTCGGGCGCCCTGCTCGTCGGGCTCGACGCGCCCGGGCTCCTCCTGGGCATGCTGGCCGGTGCGGTGGTCGCGGTGATCGCGTACACCGCCGTGTTCGTGACCCTCTCCGTCTGGACCGGGCGCGCGCTCGTCGCCGGGCTGGCGTATGTCCTCCTCTGGGAGGGCTTCATCGCCTCGGCCTTCTCCGGGACGCGCCTGCTGTCGATCCGTGAGTACGGGCTTGCCGTCGCGGCGGGGATCGCCGGCCCGGAGAAGGGCACCCTCGGGAGTGACGTGCCACTGGTGACCGGCCTGGTGCTCGCGGCGGCCGTCGCGGGCCTCGCGTTCGCGCTCGGTGCGCGCCGCCTCGCGCGGTTCGAGATCTCCGACGCAGGGTAGGTCGGGATCCACGGCGACACGCGACCCCCGGTGCCTCGTCGGGCACCGACGGCATCGAGACCCCTGCCCCGGGTCCGCGGCCGTACAATCCGGCCCGATGCCGAAACAGCAGCCTCCCCGCCGCAGACGCTCCCGCTCCGGAGGACCGGCGGGGGCGGCGGGCGCGCCCCCGTCCGGCGGAGGGCTGGGAGCCGAGGCCGCCGCCGCGGCCGAGGCGGCGGCCCAGGCCGAGGCGGAGGCATGGGTCCAGGAGTCTGAGAGCCTTGGGCGTGTCGACCCGCCCGGCTGGTTCCGGGACACGGCGATCGGCGATGCGCCGGAGGCCGAGGCCGGGGCGCCGCCCCCCGCGACCCGAGAAGCCGCTGCGCCCGAAGCTCCGGCGGAAGCTGCCGAGATCGATGCCGGCGCCGGTGCTGCCGATGCCGATGCCGCGGCAGCCGAGGCCGGGGCGGGCGATGCTGCGGCCGGAGCCGCGACCGGGCTCGCCGATGCGGACGAGGTCGCGCGCCCTCGCCGCCGCTCGCCGCTCGTCTCGGTTCTCGTCGGCATCCTCGTCCTCGTGGTCGTCGGCGCCGCCGGTTTCGGGATCGGGATGCTGCTGCCGCTCCTCGTCCCCCTCCCGGCGGACAGCGGCGCCGTCGCGTCCCCGTCGCCGGCCGCCGCCGCGCCATCCGCGACGCCGGGCGCGAGCGCCGGCGGGTCTCCCGGCGCGTCCGCCTCCGCGTCGCCGACCTCGAGCGCGGTGCCGTCACCGGCCGCGACGCCGGTGGTCTCGCCGACCGTCTACGTCGTGAAGCAGGGCGACCAGCTCGGCCGGATCGCGGCCTCGTTCGGGGTGACGCTGCAGGCGCTCCAGGCCGCGAACCGGATCGCCAACCCGAACCTCATCATCCCCGGCCAGAAGCTGGTGATCCCGGCTCCGTCCGCCTCGGCCAGCGTCTCGCCGGCCGCGTCACCGAGCGGCGCACCGTAGGTCCCGGTTCACCGGGGCCGGGGGCGGGGTGGTCGACCAGGACGCAGGGTCGACTCGCCACCGGCCGGAGCAGCGCCCGCGAGGCCCGCTGGTCAGCCGGCCGCGTCCGGGTTTGGGACCCCCAGGATGTTGAAGCCGCCGTCAACGTAGATGGTCTCGCCGGTGACCTGCCGGGAGAGGTCGGATGCCAGGAAGACTGCGGCGCCGGCGACGTCCTCGATCGTGATGTTGGAGCGCAGCGGCGCGATGGCGCGGAACCCGCCGTACATCTGCTTGAACCCGGCGATCCCCTGGGCGGCCAGGGTGCGGACGGGGCCGGCCGAGATCGCGTTCACGCGCACGCCTTCGGGCCCCAGGTCGGCGGCAAGGTACCGGACGCTGGCCTCCAGGGCTGCCTTGGCCACGCCCATCACGTTGTAGTGGGCGACGACCTTCTCGGCGCCGTAGTAGCTCAGAGTGAGGATGCTCGAGCCCGGTACCAGATGCGGCCGCGCCTCCCGCGCCAGCGCCACCAGCGAGTACGCGCTGACGTCCATCGCGAGCGCGAACCCGTCACGGGAGGTGTCGACGAAGAGGCCGTCCAGGTCGGCTCGGTTCGCGAACGCGAGCGCATGGACCAGGATGTCGAGCCGCCCGACCTCCGCTCCCCAGCGGTCGAAGACGGCCCGGACCTGCCCGTCGTCGCGCACGTCGCAGGGCACCACGAAGGTCGACCCGAGCCGGTCGGCAAGGGGACGGACCCGCTTCTCGACCAGGCTCTCGACGGAGCTGAACCCCACGGATGCGCCCTGCTCGTGGAGGGAGTTGGCGATCCCCCAGCCGATGGAGTGGTCGTTGGCGACGCCGAAGATGAGCGCGGTCTTGCCGTCGAGCAGGCCCATGAGTCGCGATCCTCCCAGGACGCGCGGCACGGTGGCGCGTGTCGCCACATCCTACCGGGCGCGACGTCCGGGACGGCACGGAGGGCCGGCCGTGACGAACGCGACCGGCGGAGGTACTGTCGCCCGATGAGCACGACCCGCCCGACCGACGATGACCCCGACTCCGTCTCGGCGCTCCGGCGGGCGCTCACCGGCGCCCGTGCCCTGGTGCTGGACGCCGACGGCGTCCTCGTGATGAAGGGCGAAGCCCTTCCCGGCGCGGTGGAGGCGCTCGTCGCCCTCGGGGCGCGCGGCGTCCCCTTCCGGGTCGCCACCAACTTCTCGTCAGCCCATCGGAGCACGCTTGCCGCCCGCTTCGGCGCCGCTGGGTTGCGGGTGCTGGAGGAGTGGATCGTCACCGCGGCAAGCGCCACTGCCGCCCGCACCGCTGCCGCCTACCCGGGCCAGCCGCTCTTCGTCATCGCGAAGCCCGACGGACGCCGCGAGTTCGAGGGGCAGGACCTCATGCCGTACGACGCTGCCGACGCACCCGGCGCCCGGGCCGCCGCGGTGGTGCTGGGGGACGGCGGCGCCGACCTGAGCTACGCAAACCTGGACCGCGCGTTCCGGCTGGTCCGGGAGGGCGCCGCCCTGCTGGCCATGCACCGGAACCCGTGGTGGTTCACGTCCCGCGGCCCCACCCTGGACAGCGGCGCGTTCGTGGCCGCGCTCGAGTACGCGACGGGCGTGCGCGCCGTGCTGTGCGGCAAGCCCGGCCCGATCATGTTCCGGACCGCCCTGGCGGGCCTCGCCGCGGACCTCGGCGGCCGGGTCGCGGCGCGCGACGTGGCCATGGTCGGGGACGATCCGGCCCAGGACATCGCGGGCGCCCGCCGGGCCGGGATGCGCGGCGTGCTGGTGCTCACCGGCAAGACCGGTGCCGCGGACGCCGCCGCCATCATGAGCGGCGACCGGCATGGCGCGTTCCGGCGCTCGCGGGCGATCCCCGACGCCGTGGCGGTTTCGCTGGCCGACGTCGTCGCGGCGCTAGACTGACGTTCAGCCGACCGCGCGCACGAGGGGGAACCGCCAATGGCCGAGCGCATCAAGATCACGTACGCGACGCTTCGCAACGACAACCTGGAGCTGCACGAGCTCTACGAGGCGGGCGTCGCGCGGGCCCGGACCCGCCTGGGCGCCTACCACCAGAACCTCGTCGGCGGCGTCGGGCGCGACGGCGCGGGCACCTTTGAGCTCCGCTCGCCGATCGACGACCGCGTGCTCGTGGGCACGTTCGCGAAGGGAACCGTCGACGATGTCCGCGACGCGATCGCGGCCGCCCGGGCGGCCCAGCCCGCGTGGCGCGCGATGCCGTGGCGCGATCGGCTCGCCGTGCTGCGCCGCGCCGCCGACCTCATCTCCGAGCGCCAGATGGAGTACGCGGCCCTCATGGCGTTCGAGGTGGGCAAGAACCGGCTCGAAGCGCTGGGCGAGGTCGAGGAGGCGGCCGACCTGCTGCGCTACTACTCCGACGTGTTCGAGGACAACGCCGGCTACGACCACCCGATGGACAACCTGGGTGACCCGGCCGTCCATTCGCGGTCGATCCTTCGTCCGTTCGGCGTCTTCGCCGTCATCAGCCCGTTCAACTTCCCGATCGCGCTCTCCACCGGGCCGTCGGCGGGTGCGCTGGCTGGCGGCAACACGGTCGTCTTCAAGCCCGCCTCCGCCGGCGCGATGACCGGCGTCCTGCTGGCGGAGGCGCTCGTCGACGCGGGCATCCCGGCGGGCGTCTTCAACCTGGTGATGGGACCGGGGGCCACCGTCGGGGAGGAGCTCCAGTCCAGCCCGGGGATCGACGGGATCGTCTTCACCGGATCGTTCGAGGTGGGCTTCGAGCTCTTCCGACGCTTCTCGACGCGGTTCCCGAAGCCCTGCATTGTCGAGATGGGAGGCAAGAACCCGGCCATCGTCACGGCCAGCGCCGATCTCGAGGAGGCGGCCGAGGGAATCATGCGCTCGGCCTTCGGGTTCGGCGGCCAGAAGTGCTCCGCGAACAGCCGCGTCTACGTGGAGCGACCGGTCAAGGACGAGCTGGTCCGCCTGCTGGTCCAGAAGACCGAGAAGATCACGATCGGGGATCCGCTGGAGCGGGAGAACTGGCTCGGCCCGGTGATCGACGAGCGCGCCGTCGAGCGCTATCAGCTCGCAGTGGCGGAGGCGCGCCGGGACGGCCGTGTTCACGTGGGAGGCGAGCACCTCACCGAGGGCGCGCTGGCGCACGGCTTCTACGTGGAGCCGACGGTCGTGGAGCTGCCGCCGACACACCGCATCTTCCGGGAGGAGCTGTTCGTGCCGCTCACCGCGATCGCAGCGGTCGACTCCCTCGGCGAGGCGCTCACGCTCGCCAACGAGAGCGAGTTCGGCCTGACGGCCGGCGTCTACACCGAGGATCCCGCCGAGGTCGCCCAGTTCCTCGACCAGATCGAGGCTGGCGTGCTGTACGTCAACCGGCGCGCCGGCGCGACGACTGGTGCCTGGCCGGGCGTCCAGCCGTTCGGCGGCTGGAAGGGCTCCGGCAGCACTGGCAAGGCCGGCCTCTCGATGTACTACCCGGCCCAGTTCATGCGCGAGCAGAGCCACACCATCGTCGACTGAGGCGGCGCGGTCCCGCGCCCGGCTGCCGCCGGGCGCCCGTTTCGCGCGTCCGGCCCGGCTATACTCGCCGTATCCAGTCTGCATAGTTTCTATGCGGTCCCGCCTCGGCGTCCGCCACGCGGTCGTATGCCCGCTCGCTCCCGGGAGGTGCACCATGAGCCACGCGGCAGTCCGCGACCTCGAGGCGGCCGGGATGCCGGCGGGCCCGGACCCCGACTTCGACGCGCCGCACCTGGTGACGGAGCTGCCCGGCCCCATGGCGCGCGCCCACATCGAGTTCGACGAGCGCTACACGTCGCCGTCGTTGCCGCGCGCCTACCCGATCGTGCCCGTCCGCGGCAGGGGATCCGTGATCGAGGACATCGACGGGAACCGGTTCCTGGACTTCTGCGCCGGGATCGCGGTCAACGTCACCGGCCACTGCCACCCGCGGGTCGTCGCTGCCATCCAGGAGCAGGCCACCCAGATCCTCCACTACAGCGCCTCGGACTTCTACCTGCCGATCTACGCGCACCTCGCCGCCCAGCTGGAACGGCTCGCGCCGATGAGCGGCCCGACCCGCGTCTTCCTGGGCAACTCCGGCACCGAGGTCGTGGAGGCGGCGATCAAGCTCGCCCGCTACGCCACGGGGCGCCAGTACATCGTGGGCTTCCTGGGCGGCTTCCACGGTCGCACGTACGGGAGCGTCAGCCTGACCGCGTCGAAGGCCAAGTACCACGCCCACTTCGGCCCGATGCTGCCCGGCGTCTACCACGTGCCGTTCGGGTCGGCCGGCCT
>DAITNC010000027.1:0-17330 GCA_036834865.1 Candidatus Limnocylindrales bacterium
CCGTCGGGGCCGGCCACCGTCTCGCGGCGGGCGTAGTGCCCGGTCGCCACGGCATCACACCCATACAGCCGGCGCGCCCGGCCCAGCAGCGCCCCGAACTTCACGACGCTGTTGCAGTCCACGCACGGGCTCGGCGTCTCGCCGCCCAGGTACGCGGCGAGGAACGGCCGGATGACGCCGGCCTCGAACTCGCGCTCCAGGTTGAGGACGTAGAAGGGGACGCCGAGCTGGGCCGCCACGCGCCGGGCATCCTCCGCGGCGTCCGCGGAGCAGCAGCTCTTCTTGATCTCCGAGTACGCGTCCGCGCCCTCGTGGACCCGCATCCACACGCCCACGACGTCGTGGCCGGATTCGGCCACCAGGGCCGCGGCGACCGAGCTGTCGACGCCGCCGGACATCGCGACGAGGACGCGCGCCATGAGCCCTCAGGCCCCCAGCCGCACGCCGAGCGGGTCCGCGGCCTGGGCGGCGGAGCCGTCGCGGACTGCCGCGATCACGCGCGGCACCACGAGACACGCCTCGTCGACCTCGGCGTCGGTGGTCGCGCGGCCGAGGGAGAGGCGGAGCGCGCCCAGCGCCTCCACGTCCGTGTAGCCCATCGCCGTCAGGACGTGGGACGGCTCGGCCGAGCCGGTCGTGCACGCGGACCCAGTCGACGCAGCGATCCCGTCGAGGTCGAGCGCAACGCTGATCGCCGTCCCATCCGCGCCGCGCACCAGCAGCGACAGCAGGCCGGGCAGACGCTCGGTCGGGTGGCCGGTCAGCTCGACGCCGTCTACCGCCAGGCAGGCGGCCGCAAGTCGCAGGCGGAGCGCCCGGAGGCGGGTCGCCGCCATCGACCGGTCCGCGCATGCACGCTCGTAGGCGACAGCCATCCCGACCGCCCCGGCGACGTTCTCCGTGCCGGCCCGCCGGTGGCGTTCCTGGCTCCCGCCGTGGAGCTGCGCGAGGAGCTGCGTTCCACGGCGAACCCAGAGCGCGCCCACGCCCTTGGGCCCCTCGAACTTGTGGGCCGAGATCGTCACGAGGTCCGCGCCAAGGGTCCCCACGTCGAGGTCCAGCCAGGGCGCCGCCTGGACGGCGTCCACGTGGAACAGGACGCCCCGTCGGGCGCGAAGTCGATCGGCGATCTCGCGGACCGGCTGGAGCGTGCCGACCTCGTTGTTCGCCAGCATCACCGAGACGAGCGTGGTTCGATCATCGAGGGCGGCGTCGAGCTGGTCGGGGTCGACCCGCCCGTGGCGGTCCACCGGGACGGTGACCACGTCGAAGCCGAACTTCTCGAGGTGCCGCAGCGCATGGCCGACGGCGTGATGCTCGACCGCGGTCGCCACGAGGCGATGGCCGTGCGCCTTCCCGGCCCATGCCGCCCCCTTGATCGCCAGGTTGTTCGCCTCCGTGCCGCCCGAGGTGATGACGATCTCGCGGGCCGCCCCGCCGAGCGCCGAAGCCAGCCGTTCGTGCGCCTCGTCGAGCGCGTTGCGGGCCGCCCGGCCGTACGAATGTGCGGACGAGGGATTCCCGAACGTGCCACCGAGGAACGGGAGCATCGCCTCGAGCGCCTCGGGGCGGAGCGGCGTCGTCGCCGCGTGGTCGAGGTAGATCGTCATCAGAGCGGGATTGTACGGCGGAGCGTCCCGGAGGCCCGCTGGCTATCCTGACGCGGTGACCGACCGACCCGGCACGCCCGCCCCGATCCGCGGGGCAGGAGTGCGCCCGCGCGATGACCGAGCCCGGCCCGCCGGCTGGCTGCTTGGGTACCCGACGGACCACCTGATGGGGATCCTTCCGTCACCCGCAGAGGCCGATGCGGCGGTCGCGGAGCTCACCAGTGGTGGCGTGTCGCCCGATGCGATCCGGCTGCTGGTGGGCGAGGATGCCGCGCTGCGGATCGACGGCCGCGGGAAGCACCACGGGCTCGCGGCGCGCATCTACCGGCTGATCCAGTTCACCCAGATGGACCAGGCCCCGGACTTCCGGCGCTACGAGCTGGAGGCGCGCCGCGGCCACCCGGTGATCGCGATCCGGGAGACGGACCCGGCGCGCCGGCGCACGGCCAGGGCGGTCCTGCGGCGCCACGGCGCGCACTTCACGAACTTCTACGGCCGCTACTACACCGAGACGCTGGATCCGTACACGGGCCCCGACGAGGGCGACCTCCCGATCTGACTAGCCCAGCGTGCCCCGCCCGCTCTCCGCCCACCCTGGCTCGGGCGCCCGGAATGGGACTTCGGCGACGAGGATGTCGGGACGGCCGGTGAGGGCGGCCCGGATCCGGTGGATGTTCTGGTTGAACAGGATCCGCTCCCACCAGTGGTGGGTCATTCGCTCCGGCAGGAGAACCACGGTGACGATCCCCGGGTCGTGCTCGGCGGTGACCTCCAGATACCGGATCAGCGGGTCCACGAGGTTCCGGTACGGCGACTCGACGATCACGAACCCGACGCCAGGCAGCTGCCGCTCGAACCGCTCGCGCAGCGCCTCGCCAGCGGCGACATCGTCGGTCACGTGGACGGCGGTGATGTCGGACGTCATCGACCGACCGAACCGCACCGCCTGGATCACGTCCCACCGGACGCCGAACACCGGGATGACGACGCGCCGACGGTGGACCGGCGGCCCCCAGACGAGATCGGGATTGACGGCCAGCTCCAGCGTGCCACGGGCGTACTGGCGGTGCACGAACAGCATGAGCACGACCAGGATCGGGACCACCACGATGATGATCCATGCTCCTTCCGTGAACTTGGCGATCGCAAACACGATGACGACGAGCCCGGTCGCCACGGCGCCGAGCCCGTTGAGGACCGCGCTGCGCCGCCACCCGGCGCTCCGCTCGACGAACCAGTGGTGGACCATTCCCGCCTGTGAGAGGGTGAAGGCGGTGTACACGCCGAGGGCATAGAGCGGGATGAGCGACTCAACGTGGCCCCCGAAGAAGACGACGAGGCCTGCCGAGATGATCGCCAGCACGACGATCCCGCTCCCGAACGCGAGGCGCTCGCCCCGGAAGGCCATCGACCGCGGGAAGTAGCCGTCCTTGGCCAGGATCGCGCTGACCCGCGGGAAGTCCGCGAAGCTGGTCTGCGCGGCGATGACCAGGATGCCCATCGTCGAGATCTGGAGGACGTAGTAGAGGACCGAGCGGCCGACCGTCGCGCGGCCGACCTGCGAGAGAACGGACTCCAGCTGGGCGCTGGGCACTGCGCCGCTCACGATCGCCAGGTAGGCGATGCCCACGAGCATCGTCCCCAGCAGGATGGACATCATGACCATCGTCGTCTGGGCATTCCGGCTTTCGGGTGGCTTGAATGCGGGCACGCCGTTGGCCACGGCCTCTGTCCCCGTCAGCGCCGAACAGCCGTTGGCGAAGGCGCGCATGACGAGGAGGATGCCGAGGCCCTCGAGCGGCACGGGGAAGGGCGTGACGCCGGTGACGTGCGGCGTGTCGCCGAGCAGGACCCGCACGACGCCGACGGCGATGACGAGCAGCGTGCTGCCGAGGAAGACGTAGGTCGGCCACGCGACGATGGAGCCACTCTCGCGGATGCCCCGCAGGTTCAGGATCATGACGCCGAAGATGAGCGCGACGATCAGCTCGACGTAGATCGGCTGGAGCGCCGGGAAGGCCGAGGCGAGGTTGAACACCCCGGCCGAGACGCTCACCGACACTGTCAGCACGTAGTCGGTGAGTAGGGCGGCCGCGGCGACCAGGCCGGGCAGCTGGCCGAGGTTCGCGTGGGCAACGATGTAGCTCCCGCCGCCGTTGGGGTACGCGCGGATCGTCTGCCGGTAGGAGAGCGTGATCAATAGGAGGATGATCAGGATCACGCCCATCATCGGCATCAGCAGGGAGAACGCGACCGTCCCGGCCGCGAGCAGCGAGTACATCGCAGCCTCGGGCCCGTATGCCACCGACGACATCGCGTCCGACGAGAAGACGGGCAGCGCCTGCCACTTCGGCAGCCGCTGGTCGAGTTCCTGGGCCGTCGCGATCGGACGCCCGAACAGGGCCCTGCGGCCGGCGAGCAGGACTCGCCCCAGGGGCGTCCGCGCCTCGCTTGCCGACTGGCGGGCCACCACGACCCCTGGCCCGGCGTAGCGGAAGTAGCGCGATTCGGGCCGCTCGACGCGGATCCGGCGGTCGCCCAGCTTCTGGCCGTGGAGGAGGTTCGGTTCCTTGCTCACTGCGTGACTTTACTCACGCGCGGGCAATCCGGGGAGGCCCGGCCTCACGCAGCGCGGACTTCGATGTCCCAGCCTCCGCCCTGCCGCAGCCTGGGCTCGAGCACCACGCCCGCGTTCGCCGCAGCCGGGGCCAGGCGCGCGATCGTGCGGCCCGACGCGACGCCGCCACACAACACCACGCGGGAGAGCGGGTAGCGGGCCACGATCGCGATTGCGGCCTGGAGCTCGAGATCCCAGTCCCAGGTCGATTCCGCGCAGGCCGCAGGACGCGGCGAACCGGACCACGCCTCGACGTTCATGCATTCAGTGTGGTGGGGTCCTCCAAGAGCCGGCGATCCCGCGCGGGCCTTCGGCCCTCAAGGATCGCTCAGGATCGCTCCGAATCCGGGACGCGAACCCGGTAGCCGACGCCGGGTTCGGCGACGATGAGATCCGCGAGCTCGCCGGCCGGATCAACGGCGGCGATCTTGCGCCGGATCTGGCTCACATAGACGTGGAGGTAGTGGGTCTCGTCGGAGTACGCGGTGCCCCAGACGGCCCGGAGGAGCCGGCCACGGGTGACCAGCCGGCCGGCGGACCCCAGGAGCACCTTGAGCACCTCGAACTCGCGGGGGGTCAACCGGACCGGCTGGCCGTCCACGGTCACCTCGTGGCGGGGAACGTCCATCCGGAGAGAACCGACCAGGACCTCGCCGTCCGGCGCAGCCGCAGGCCCGGCGGCACGCCTCAGGAGCGCCCGAACGCGCGCCAGCAGCTCGGCGGCCCCGAACGGCTTTGTCACGTAGTCGTCGGCGCCCGACTCCAGCGCGGCGACCTTGTCGCCTTCCCGGTCGCGGGCGGAGAGCACGAGGATCGGGGTGGTCGCATCGCGCCGCAGGCGGCGGATCAGCACGGACCCGTCGATGTCAGGCAGGCCCAGGTCGAGGACCACCACGTCCGGGCGCCCCGCCGTCCATCTCTCCCAGGCCGTCGCGCCGTCGTCCGCCTCGTCGACCCTGAAGCCGTGACCCCGCAGGAACGCGGCGACCTCCCGGCGCGTCGCCACGTCGTCCTCCACGAGCAGCACGGCCGCACCAGGGCGCAGGTCCGGCATCACGGCATCTCCGCGTCGGTGAGCGGGCCCGGCCCGGCGCGCAGCGTCGATTCCGAGGCGGCCGCGAGCTCGACGTCCACGGCGAGCCCACCGAGGCTGCTCGCGCGGGCCGTGACCCGGCCGCCCATCGCCTCGACGAACCCGCGAACCACCGCCAGGCCCAGCCCGCTGCCGCGTCGCGCGCGCTCCCGCGTCTCGGGCAGCCGGTAGAACTTGTCGAACACGCGATCGAGCATCGCCGCCGGCACGCCCGGCCCGCCGTCTTCCACAGACAGGCGAACGGCCTGGCTCGACGTGACCGCGCCCACGACGCGGATCGGGACGTCAGGGGGCGCGTGGCGCATCGCGTTCTCGAGGAGGTTGGTCAGCACCTGGTCCATGAAGATTGCGTCCGCGGCCACCGGGGGCATGTCGGGCGGGATCGCGAGCGTCACCGTCCGGCCGTCCAGCTGCCCGGCCATGCGGTCCACCGTGGCCCGGACCAGGTCCTCGACCGGCAGCACCTCCAGCCGGGCATGGAGGTCGCCGGCCTCGATGCGGCTCATGTCCAGGAGGTTCGTGACGAGCCGGTTGAGGCGCTCGGCTTCGCTGTCGATGGACGCCGCCCGATCCCGGCGAGCGTCGCCGTCAAGAGCGAGGTCCGGGTCCATGAGACTCCCCGCCGCGGCGCGGATCGACGCGAGCGGCGTGCGCAGGTCATGCGAGACCGAGTCGAGCAGTGCGGACTTCGCCGCCTCGCTCTTCCGGGCGATCTCGGCGCCGGTGGCCTCCGCCGCGAGGCGGTCGCGCTCCAGTGCCTGGCCGACCTGGTCCGCCGCGGCGGCGAGGACCCGGGTGTGGCCCCGACCGGGCGTCCCGTCGCTTCGGCGCCGCACGACCCAGATCGAACCAAGGGCGCCGACGCCGGCCGTGATCTGGATCCGGAAGCAGGGGTCCCGGGGATCGTGCACCGTGGCGGTCGTTCGACGGGGGTCATGGACCCTGACCCACTCCATCGACTCGTCGCCGGACCGCCGTTGCAGCAGCTCGTACGACGCCGCGGTTCCCGAGGGCCCGGCCGGGCCGCTGTCGGCCTCGACACGCTCCTGTCCCACGTCCGGCCCAAGCCCGACCCAGACGCGCGCGGCGTCGACTTCCGAACGCAGGATCTCCACGAGCGCGGGCAGCGCCGAACGGGCGTTCGTCGCCGTCACCAGCTCACGGCCGACCCGGTATTGGGTCCGCGCCTGGCGCTCGCGGAGGAGGGCCGTCTCCGCGCGAGCGCGCTGCATCCCGGCCAGCTGCCCGACCACGACCCCGATCGCGAGCAGCAGGAGGAGGTTGAGCAGCTCCTCCGCGTTCGCGACGATGAGGGCGCCGGTCGGCGCCACGAACAGGTAGTCGTACAGGATGAACGACCCGATCGCCGTCGCCACGGCGGCCGACGTGCCGAAGGCGACGGCAATCGACACCACCGCGAGCAGGTAGGTGGCCGATGCGTCCGGGATCCGCAGGGCGCCCTCGAGCGCTCCCACGGCAAGCGTCGTGACGGCAAGCGCGACCGTCATCACCGCGACCATGCCGGCCAGCTGGCGCACGGACGTCGGCCGGAACCACTCCATGGAACGATGGTAGCCGCGCTGCGCCGTCGCGCTGCGCTCAGGCGGTCGCGAAGCCCGCTCCCCCGAGACCCGGGCCGCTAGGACCCGTCGGTGCCGCGCCCGTCCTCTCGGCGTCCCGCCTGGCGATGTCGGTCGTGCTGCGAAAGGAGGCGCTTGCGCAGGCGGATCGAGAGCGGGGTCACCTCCACCAGCTCGTCGTCCCCGATGAACTCGATGGCCGTCTCCAGCGTCATCGGCCGCGGGGGGACCAGCCGGAGCGCCTCGTCGTGGGCGTGGGTCCGGATGTTCGTCAGCTTCTTCTCTTTCGTCACGTTGACGTCCATGTCCCCGGAACGCGCGTTCTCGCCGACGACCATTCCCTCGTAGACGTCCTCGCCGGCGCCGATGAGCATCTCCGCGCGCTCCTGGAGGTTGAAGAGCCCGTAGGCGTTCGACGTGCCCTGGCGGTCCGCCACGAGGACACCGTTCGTCCGGTGCGTGACATCTCCCGCATAGGGGCCGTAGCCCTCCCCGATCTGGTGAAGGAGCGCGGTTCCGCGCGTCTCGGTCATCAGCTGGCCGCGGTAGCCGATCAGGCCGCGGACCGGCAGCACGTAGTCCATCCGCACGCGGCCGTCCGCGTCGGTCGTCATCTGCTCGAGCTGGCCCTTCCGACCTGCCAGCGCGGTCTGGATCGTCCCGATGTACTCGGGCGGGATGTCGATCGTGATCCGCTCGTAGGGCTCCTGGACCGCTCCGCCCACCGTGCGCAGGATCACCTCGGGGCGGCTCACCTGCAGCTCGAAACCCTCGCGCCGCATCTGCTCCACCAGGACGGCGAGCTGGAGCTCGCCGCGGCCCCGCACTTCGAACGTGTCGCCGGACTCCGTCGGGAAGAACTGGATCGCGACGTTGCCCAGGATCTCCTTCTCCAGGCGCGCCCGCAGCTGGCGGCTGGTGAGGAACCTCCCGTCACGCCCGGAAAGGGGCGAGGTGTTGACGCCGAACGTCATCCGCAGCGTGGGCTCGTCCACCTCGAGGCGCGGGAGCGGGCGCGGGTCGGCGGGATCGGTCAGCGTATCCCCGATCGTGACCTGCGGCAGCCCTGCCACCGAGACGATGTCGCCCGGGCCTGCCTCCTCGATGTCGGCGCGCTCGATGCCGTGGGCGGTCTGGAGCGCCGTCACGGTGCCCGACAGTGTCACGGTCCGCCCGGGCTCCACGACGCCGGTCGAGTCGTCCGGCTCGTCGCGGACCACGACGATCCGCTGGCCGACCTTGATCGTGCCGTTCATCATCCGGCCGACGGCCATCCGCCCGACGTACTCGTTGGCCGAGAGGTTCGTCACGAGCAGCTGCAACGGGTGGCCGGGCTGGTAGGTGGGCGGAGGGGTGACGGCGACCAGGAGCTCCAGGAGCGGCCGGAGGCTCGTGCCGGGAACCGCGAGCGCCCGGGTCGCAGTGCCGGCCTTCGCGTTCGTGTAGACGACCGGGAACTCGATCTGGCGGGCGGTCGCGCCGAGGTCCATGAACAGCTCGTAGATGTCGTCCAGAACCTCCGCGGGCCGGGCGTCGCCGCGATCGATCTTGTTGATCGCGACCACGACGGGCAGGTGACGCGCCATCGCCTTCTGGAGGACATAGCGCGTCTGCGGGAGCGGTCCCTCCGCCGCGTCGACGAGGAGCAGCACCGAATCCACCAGGTTCAGGGAACGCTCGACCTCGCCCCCGAAGTCCGCGTGACCGGGGGTGTCCACGATGTTGATGTGGATCCCGTCGAAGTCCACGTTGGTCTGCTTCGCGAGGATCGTGATCCCCTTTTCCCGCTCCAGGTCCATGGAATCCATGACGCGCTCGGCGACGACCTGGTTGGCCCGGAAGGATCCCGTCTGACGCAGGAGCGCGTCGACCAGCGTGGTCTTGCCGTGGTCGACATGGGCGACGATGGCGACATTGCGGAGGTCGGCACGGACCGCGAACGTCGCGGTGGCAGGTTCGGTGGAGGGCGCCGGCTGCGGCGCGGTGGTGGCGGTGGGCATGCGGGATGGAGCGCTCGCTTCGGTCATGGGCCGCTCGATTGTCGCACAGGTCCGTTGCGCGCCCTCGCGGCCCTGCTAGCATCCCCGGCGTGACCGTCGCCGCCTGCATCCTGGCCGCCTCGCCGGACGCCGCCCTGCGCCAGGTCGACGGCACCCCGAACGTCCGTCGTCTCGTCGATTTGGCGTGGGCGGGTGGCGCCTTCCCGGTGATCGTCGTCGCGCCGGACCCGCGCGGGACGGTCGCGGCCGCGTTGGCCGGGACCACGGCCGTCCTCGGCGCGCCGACCGCCGGTGAGGCGGGGCCGGCGGGCCAGCTGGCCATGGCGTTCGACCTGGCTCGGACGCGGGTCGCCGGCACCGACGCCGCGCTCCTCTGGCCTGCCCACATGGGCTGGCTCGACGCGGAGACCGTCACGTCGCTCATCGAGGCGCACGGCACCGACCGCGAGACGGTGCTCCGGCCGGCCTTCCGAGGCGTCGCCGGCTGGCCGATCCTGGTCCCGCTCGAGCACCTCCCCGGGCTCCGCTCCCTTCCCCCCGATCTCGAGCCGGAGGCGATCGCGGACACTCTTGCCGCGCGCGTGCCCACGCGGACCGTGGAGCTGGGCGACCCCGGCATCGTGCTCGGCCTGGACACGCCCCGCGAGGAGCTCCCCGTGTTCGAGGGTCCGCCCGAGCCGCCAGCCGGTCAGCGCCACGAGTGGGGCGCGCTCGTGGCGTCGGGCCCCGACGAGGCTGGGGGCGACGAGCCGCCGGGCACCCCGCACGCAGGCGACCTCGCCTGACGGGACCCACCGCGCGGGACCGTGCTGGTGTCCCGGCGGCTGCTACCCTGCCCCGGTGCATCGCGCGGTGGCCCTCACCAGGAAACCGGAGTCCATCGTCGCACTCGCGGCGTTCGGGCTGGCGGCGCTCGCCGCGGCGTGGATGATCCGGCCGATCCACGTGGGGATGCTGGGGTACGACGCGGCAGCGTCGGTGCTGTACTTCCAGCGCCTGGTGGCCGGCACGACCCTCGAGGCCTTCACCGGGGCGACGCCGAAGGCGCTGCTCACCGGCGTCTACGGGCTTGCCTACGGCCTGGTCCCGGACTGGCGGGTGATCTCATGGCTGGCGATCGCCGCGTACGCCGGGGGGATCGCCAGCTCGGCGGTCCTCGCCTTCCGACTCTCCGGTGTCGCCGCGGCAGCGTTCGCGGCCGTGGGCCTGGTCGGATCGGCACTGCTGCTGCAGGACGTCGACCTGGCCTACGCGGTGTCGTGGGCGCTGCTCTGCTGGGCCATCGCCGGCCTGCTGGTCACCGCCTCGCGACCCCGGTTCGCGTGGGCCGGGATCGTCCTCGCAGTCGGCGGGCTCGCCCGCTACGAGACCCTCATTCTCGTGGGCGTCGCGGGGCTGGCCCTGCTTGGCGGCGCGGCCTTCGCGCGGGCCCAGGGCCGTCCGATGACCTCGCTGCGGGCCCGCGCGCCGATCCTGCTGGGGTTGCTGGCCCTTCCCGTCCAGGCACTCCATGACTGGCTGCTCACCGGGGATCCGCTCTACGCCGCGAACGTGCCGGTCATCGGGTCCGCCGGCCTGCCGCTCGTCGGAGTCGGCGGGGCGCTCCGGGCCATCGGCAACCACTACGCGGCAGAGCCGATCCTGATCGCGCTCGCCCTGCTCGGGCTCGGGGCCCTGGTGCTGCGGTCACGCTGGGAGATCGCGGGGGCCCTGGTCGCGCTGGCTCTCGGCGTGATGGCGTTCATCGTCTTCCTGGCCATCCGACGGATCTACATCTCCGACCGCTACATCGCCCCGGCGGACCTTGCCCTGACCTTCGCCGCCGCGATCGGGCTCGGGTCGCTCCGGGTGAGGGGCGTCGGGGCCGTCCTCCGGGGCAGGCTCCCTCGCAACGGTCTCGTCCTGGTCGCCGCGATCGTCGGGTCCCTGGCGGCGCTGGCGGTCGTTCGCCCCTTCGGTCCGCTCGACCGAGCCACGCGCTCCGCGATCACCGCCAACGCCACCGTCCACCGCGACATCGCGCTCGTGATCCCCGACCTGCGGAGCGCCCTGGCGGGGATGTCCGGGGTCACCGGCCGGCCGACGGACGGTTCGCCGACGACGGCGATGGGCGCGCGGGCGGTCGTCCTCGCCCCGGTGCTCACCGTCCCACAGCTCGCGGTGGAGCTCGGGCTGCCGCTCTCCTCGATCTCGGGGACGGTGGGGGCCTCGATCACCACCGACGGGACCTATCCTCGACCCGGGCAGGTCGTCTTCCACCAGGTGGACCGCGACACGCCCGCGGCACCGTTCGCCCTGTTCGAGGTGGACCGGCCCACGGCGGTCGGCCGCATCACCCTTGACCCCCTGCTCGTGGACCCCGCCCGCCGCTTCTGGCTCGTGCGCATCGGACCCTGAGCGGCCCGGCGTCAGCCGGCCCTTCGGACCAGCTCTGCAGCCAGGGACTCCGAGATCCGCCGCCAGTCATGCTCGGCCACCACGGCGTTCCGCCCGTTCGCGCCGAGCTGCCGGGCAAGTAGCTCGTCGCCGATCAAGGCGCCGATCGACCCTGCCAGGTCCTCCGCGCGATCGCCCGGTGCGACGAGACCGGCCTGGTGGCGTTCGACCTCGGCGCGCATCACCGTCCGGGGCGTGACGACCACCGGGCGTGCGGCAGCCATGCAGTCGAACAGCTTCACCGGGGAGACCGCGTCCCAGTAGACGGCCGGCGGGTTCGGGACGCACAGGACCGTGGCCCGGCCGAGCTGGGCCCCGATCTCCTGGTACGGCGCGGCGGCGAATTCGATCCACGGGTCGCCGGCCGTCGATCGCCGGAGCCCGTCGAGGTAGCCCTCGCCGGCTGCGCTGGTCGCGGCCAGCCAGAGGAGGAGGCGAAGCTCGGGCACCGAGCGGCGAACCAGCCTGGCTGCCTCGATCAGGGTCTCGATCCCGCGACCGGCGGCGGCACCCGAGATGAAGCCGATCGCCGGCTCGCCCGGCCACGGCACCGGCGTGATCACCTTCGTGTCGCTGCCGTTGCCGGCCACGATCGTCCGGTCGGCGTCGAGCCCGGCCAGCGCTGCCAGCTCCGGCGACGGGACCACCAGCCAGCGGAACGCATCCACGTTGCGCCGCTTGCGGTCGATCGCGCGCTCCACCCATGCCGAGTCCATCGCGACGCCCAGGGCCTCGTTCTGGGCGACCGGATCGTCGTGGAAGTCGACGGCGAACGGGAGCGCTCGCCCGGCGGCCTCAGCGAGCGCATCGGCAGCCAGCATCGTTGCGGCGGCCAGTCGAGGCCTGGCGCTCCAGGGCCGCCGGTGGTTCGCGGCGAGCGCCTCGCGGAGACGGCCCGCCGACCAGCCGTCGACGTCGGTCGCGTCTGGTCGCTCCGCCAGCGCCGCCAGGACGTGGTGCCGGCGCAGGTCCCCGCCCCACCTCAGGCGCGAGCCTTCGCGGAGGACCAGCCAGCGCGCTCCCATGGCGCCGATCGTAGCATCGTGCCCGTGCCGCGGACCGCGGCCTCGACAGCGGGGCCGCCTCGGAAGGGGCCGCCTGATATCCTCGCGCGGCCAGGCCGGTGACATGCGGCCGCCGCAACGCCCAAACCAGGCCGGCCTTCCACCCGAGAGGCACCACGTCGTGAGCGAACGGTCACTCCGCGAGATCGCGCTCGAGACGCGCACCGACAAGGAGGGCGCCCACTTCTACGCGGACGCCTACGAGCGGCATCTGGGCCACCTGCGTTCCAGGGCGATCACGTTGCTCGAGATCGGGGTCGGGGGGTACGCCGATCCGGCGCGTGGCGGCGAGTCGCTCCGGATGTGGAAGGAGTTCTTCCCCCGGGCGCGGATCATCGGCATCGACATCCACCCCAAGACGGGGATCGCCGAGGACCGGATCACCGTCCTCCAGGGCGATCAGAGCGACCCGGCGTTCCTCGACAACGTCGCCGCGCGATACGGCCCCTTCGACATCGTCGTCGACGACGGCAGCCACGTCTGCGCGCACGTGATCGCGAGCTTCCAGCAACTCTTCGGCCACCTCACCGCCGACGGCATCTACGCGATCGAGGACCTCCAGACGTCGTACTGGGCGCGGACGTACGGGGGTTCGAGCGGGACCGAGCGACCGGGGACGTCGATGACCTTCCTGCACGCGCTGGCCGATGGGCTCAACCACGCGGAGCTCGACATCGCCGGCTACGTGCCCAGCGACTTCGACCTGTCCGTCACGTCGATCACCTTCTACCACAACCTCGCGTTCGTCCAGCGAGGCGACAACCGCCAGCCGTCGAACTGGCTTCCGCCCCACCCGCGGGACCGGACCCACTTCGCCCTCCCGGTCAGGACGCCGACCCCGAAGCAGCCGGCCAGCCCCTTGCGGCGCGCGCTCCGGCGCGCGTTGCCGAAGCCCGTCCGGGCCGCCGTCGTCCGGCCGGTCCGGGCCGCCCGCGGGCTGCTGGGACGGGCGCGACGCCGGCTGGCGTCGCGGTCGGGGTCGCCGCGGCCGTGACGGGCGGGACGCCTGGCCGACACGGGGCGGAGCGGCCGGTCAGCCGAGGCCGAGCGCCCGGCGCGCGCGCGCCACGTCGTCGACCGTGAACGCGGTCTCGACGATGCCTTCCCGCCGCCCGAGGAAGAGGACCCCGTGGATGTCCACCCCGGCCTCGGCGAGCTTCTCCGCGGCGGCGGCGAAGCCGCCCGGCTTGTCGTCGATCTCCACGACCAGGGCCTCGCCCTCGACGAACGGATAGCCGAACGAGCGCAGGACCGCCCGGGTGGCGCCATCGTCGTCGGTGGTCAGCACCGCGTAGGCGTGCTGGCCGCCCCCTCCGCCGGCGATCTCACCGATGCTGATGCCCCGCTCGGCGAGCGCCCGCGAGAAGGTCGCCAGCGCGCCGGGCCGGTTCTCGAGCTGGACCACGAACTGCGTGCCCACGGCGGCGGTCCTCCTCTGCGGCCCATGACGATCTCATTGTCTCCCGGCGCACAACCTGCGGCGCTCAGGCCCGATCGGGAACCCCG
The DNA here is from genome assembly GCA_036834865.1 of Candidatus Limnocylindrales bacterium. Lineage (GTDB taxonomy): Bacteria > Chloroflexota > Limnocylindria > Limnocylindrales > CSP1-4 > CTSoil-043. The sequence goes on from DAITNC010000027.1 coordinate 13,907, forward strand.
ACGAAGCGGAGGCCCAGCTCCGCGTACTGGCCCGGGTCCGGCGCTGACGGCGCATCGAGCATGAGGTCCGTCCCCGACGACGTCTTGGGGAACGCCATCACCTCCCGGATGGTCAGCTGGTCGGCCAGCAGGGCGGCCCAGCGGTCGATCCCGATCGCGATGCCGCCGTGGGGCGGAGCACCGTATTCGAACGCTTCCAGCATCCCGCCGAACTTCTCGCGCATGCTGTCGAACGTGTGGCCCTGGAGCGCGAAGGACCGCTCGAGCAGCGCCCGCTGGTGGATCCGGATGGATCCGCCGCCCAGCTCCCAGCCGTTGAGCGCCAGGTCGTACTGCATCGCCCTCGCGCGACCCGCCGGGTCGTCCTGCGACGGACGCTCGGGGTCGCCCGACGCGGTGACCAGGAGCGCCTCGTCCTCCGGGACGACGCCCGAGAACGGGTTGTGGGTTGCATGCCAGCCCTGGCGTTCCTCGTCCCACTCGTACATCGGGAAGCGATTGACCCAGCAGTAGGCGAGGACCGCTGGGTCGGCCACGCCCAGCTTCGATCCCAGCTCGGCCCGCAGCCGGCCCAGGACGTCGGCGACAACGTTCGGCCGGTCCGCCACCACGAGGACCAGGTCACCCAACTCGGCGCCGCATCGCCGTGCGAGCGCCATGGCGCGCTCGGCGCCGAGGAACTTGACAGTCGGCCCGTGGACCCCGCCGGCCGTCACGGCGAGCGTGACGAGGCCACGAGCGCCGAAGCGCTTGGCCGTCTCCGTGATCTCGTCGATCCGGGCACGGCTCGCGTCGCCCAGGCCGGGAACGGCGATCCCCTTGACTCGGCCGCCGCTGCTCAGGGTCTCGTCGAAGACACGGAAGCCGGAGGCCGGCGCACCGTCGGCGTCGATGAGCGCAGGCGCGAGGTCCACGAGCTCCATCCCGAAACGGAGGTCGGGCTTGTCCGACCCGAACCGCTCCAGCGCCTCCGCGTAGGTGAAGCGCGGGAAAGGAACCTGCTGGAGCGGACGCCCGGGCGTCACCGCGCGGGAGACCGCGATCGCCATCGCCTCCACGAAGGCCATCACCGTCTCCTCGGTGACGAAGCTCATCTCCAAGTCCAGCTGGGTGAACTCAGGCTGCCGGTCTCCCCGGAGGTCCTCGTCGCGGAAGCAGCGCGCGATCTGGAAGTAGCGATCCATCCCGGCGACCATGAGCAGCTGCTTGAGCTGCTGCGGGCTCTGTGGAAGCGCGTACACGGCTCCCGGCTGCAGGCGCGACGGGACGATGAAGTCGCGGGCGCCCTCCGGGGTGCTCTTGATCAGGATCGGCGTCTCGATCTCCACGAAGCCGTTGGCATGGTGGGCCAGGCGGATCTCCTCCACTAGCCGGCTCCGCAGGAGGAGTCGACGCAGCATCGGCTCCCGGCGGATGTCCAGGTAGCGGTACTGGAGACGCAGCGACTCGTCCACCGTGGCGTCCGGGTCGTTGATGTAGAACGGCGGCGTCTTCGCCTCCGAGAGGACGGTCAGCTCGCGCGCGCGCAGCTCGATCTCCCCGGTTGGAAGCGCCGGGTTCTCCATGCCGGGCAGGCGCCGGGCAACCGATCCGCTCACCGTGATGACGAACTCGCTCCGGCAACGCGAGGCTGCGGCGTGCGCTTCGGGTGCCTCCGCCGCGTCGATGAGGACCTGGGTGATCCCGTGTCGATCCCGGAGGTCGAGGAAGATCAGCTGGCCGTGGTCGCGGCGGCGGTGCACCCAACCCGCGAGGCGCGCGTCGGCGCCGGCGTCATCGCCGCGAAGCGTGCCGCAGGTGTGGGTCCGGTAGGGCGTCGCAAGGTTCGTCATGCCGGCAATCCTAGCGCGGGGGCCGGCGCGGACGAACAGCCGCGCCCGGACGCCGGTGCTCGCCCGGCAGGTCCCGGGTCAGGGGCGGGGTGCGCCCAGGGCCGGCACGCTCCAGCCGATCAGCTCGCAGCCGAGGTCGTGCGGGACTCCCTGGCCGGGGGTGCAGTCGGCACATCCCCAGCGGGTCAGACCGCCATCATCGGGCACGAACGCCACGTCGCACGTGTTCTCGGTCGGGTCGCACCAGCGTCCGTGGCAGGCGTGATCGCAATGGACCCAGTGCTCGCAGGTGCACACCGCCGTTGGCGACGGCGTCCGCAGCACGCTCGCCGGGAACCTGATGAAGTCGGCCATCGTCGCCCCCTGCCGGATCGCGGGCGAAGTCACGCGGGGCCCGCATCGTTCGATTGTCCGCGTGCCGTCAACCACCGCCCGCCAGCCACGCCAGTCAGGCCGGCTCTGCGCGGTCCTGGATCTCCCAGGCGTGGTCCAGGACGTGCCAGGCGATCCGCCGGGCCGCGTACCGGACCGTCCAGCGCCCGCCCGGGATGGGTCCGCCGTCGGTCGGGCGCACCACAGCATCCGCGATCGCCGCGCGGACGATCGCGACGCCTTCCATGTCGCCGGGTGCGGGTTCGGGGACGAGAACGCCGATCCGTCGCGCGTAGGCGGCCTCGGCCGCGACCACGTGGGCGACGATCGCGCCCAGGTCGCGGCCGCCGCCCCGGGGTCCCTTGCGCAGCTCGGATGGCGCGCTCGCGGCGACCCTGCCCAGGTAGTCCCACGAGGCACGCACGAGCGCGCCGAGACGCTCCCCGTCCGCACGGTCGGTGGGGCGCTGGTCCATCGAGAACACCACGTCGGGAGCACCGAAAGCCGTCGTCGCGGTCCCGGGACGGCGCTCCACGACCTCGAGCATTTCCCGCGAGAGCGGTTCGAATGCGAGCCCGGCGCCGCGGGCCACGATCGCGAACCTGCCGGCGCTCGACGCCAGGGCGGCTATGGCGCCCGCCTCGTCGCGGCCGGGCCGGCTCCAGCCGGGCCACTCCAGCGCGGACGCGAACGACCTCCGCGGCGCGGTCTCCATGCCGACGGCGATCCCCCCGGCCAGGGTTCGCTCAGCCACGCACCTTGCGCCGGAGGAGCGCCGGGAGATCCCCGAGCGCCACCGCCTTCTGGGACCCGCCATCAAGGTCGCGGAGCTGGACCTCGCCCCCGGCCAGCTCGTCGCCGAGGATCACCGCGAACTGGGCGCCGTCGCGGACCGCGGCCTCCAGCTGGCGGCCCAGCTTGCGGACCGCGAGATCGGCCCGCACGGGCAGGCCGGCGGCCCGGAGCTCCGTCGCGATCCGGAGCCGGCCCACGGTGTCACCGGGGTCTGCGCCGACGACCACCGCCACGGGCGCCGCGTCGGCGGGCCGCTGCACGCCGGCGGACGCGAGGGCCAGGACCACGCGGTCGAGCCCGAGCGCGAACCCGATCCCCGGGGTCGGCTTGCCGCCGAGCAGCTCGACGAGTCCGTCGTAGCGGCCGCCCCCGCCGAGCGCCTGCTGCTGGCCTTCGGCCCCGCGGCGGTAGAACTCGAACGCGGT
>DAITNC010000028.1:0-17022 GCA_036834865.1 Candidatus Limnocylindrales bacterium
AGCGTGCGGGTCCACATGCTCTCGACCCAGCACGTCGTCATCCTGCGGGAGCTCGAGCGCGACCGCTACCTTCCGATCTGGATCGGTCCCTGGGAGGCGAGCGCGATCGCCATGAAGCTCCAGGGCCAGTCCCCGGAACGGCCCCTCACCCACGACCTGCTCGCCACGGTCCTCGACGTGCTCGGCGCGACCGTGCGCGAGGTGATCATCGTGGACCTCGCCGACGACACGTTCCATGCCCGGGTCATGCTGGAGTCTGGCGGGCGGCCGATCGAGGTCGACTCCCGGCCCTCGGACGCGCTCGCGCTGGCGGTTCGCACGGGGGCGCGGATCTTTGCCGCCGAGGCCGTCCTGGAGCGGGCCGGCGTCGTGCCGGATCACCGCTCGGCCGATGACGATGGGGTCGAGCCAGTGGACGAATCGAAGCTCTCCGTCTTCCGCGAGTTCGTGAACTCCCTTGACGCGCAGCCCGGCGCCGACGAGCGTCACGAGGGTCCGCCCCGCGAATGATCGGCGGCCCGGGGGTCGTGGGCCGGCCGGGGCGTCAGTCGACGATCGTCGAGCCCCGTTCCAGCGCGCGCCGCCTGTTCGCCCAGAGGCGCAGGCGCAGGCTCCAGAAGTCCACGACGGAGCGCCACACGACGGACGGCTTCGCGCCGGTCTGCGAGCCCGCCGTCCGCGGGTAGTGGTCGACGCCCACCTCGACGACCCTGCGACCCGCCGCCTGGAGCTTGACCAGGAGCTCCGCGGAGAAGAACGCCCCGCCGGACTCCACGTGGACGTCAGCCAGGGCGGCCCGCCGGATGAGCTTGCAGGCGCAGTCGACGTCACGGATGCGAAGCCCGAAGAAGGTCCGATTCGCCAGCCTGTAGATGCCGGCGTAGAGCGTCCGGATGACCGGATCAGCCCGCCGGATCCGGAAGCCCACCACCGCGTCGGGAGCATCCGGGTCCGCCAGGCGGGCGGTCAGGCGGCCGAGGTCGGCGACGCGAAACTGCCGGTCGCCATCGGTGAACGCCACCAGCTCGAAGCGCGCGGCGCGGAAGCCGGAGCGCAGGGCAGCGCCGTAGCCCAGGTTGGTGGGGTGGTGCACCACGCGGACGACGTCCGGGTTCGCGGTGGCCAGCCGGTCCGCGATCTGCGGTGTCCGGTCCCGGGAGCCGTCGTCGACGGCGATGACCTCGAAGCGCTCGGCGAGCGCCGGCAAGGTCGCCAGCGCCTCCTCCACGAGGCCCTCCAGGTTGGCCTCCTCGTTGTGCGCCGGGAAGAAGTAGGAGAGCGCCGCGACCCGGGGTGTGGCTGCAGCGGAAGCGGGCTCGGCAGGGGTCATGGCGTCATCGTAGTCGGCACGAAACCCGCCGGGCGGGGGCCCACGACGCGGAGGAGGGGCTGCGTCCCGTTCGGGTCGAGCAGCGCGTCCACCTGCCAGCGCCCCTCAAGGTCGAGCGTGTCCGGGTCGAGGCGCACGAGGTAGATCGGCCGCTTCCCCAGGTTGGCGCGGATGACATCGTCCACGCTGCCGAGGTTCTCGTCGAGGCGGGTCCGATCGTCGACGACCCAGACGTCCGGGCGCTCGCGGAGGATGATCTGGCGGTACCAGAGGGGCGTCGAGTATCCCCACCACGTGACGAGGACCGCGTTCGGCTCCACGACCTCGAACGTCCAGCGGCTCCAGTCCGCGGCGCGCGTGTCGGTCGACTGGTCCACCACGAGCCGCGTCGCCGGTGCGGCGATGACGGCCGGCGCGACGAGCGCGACGCCGACGATGACGCTGGTCACCAGGCGCAGCGCGGTCGCTCGCCTCCCCGCGCCGTCGGGCGGCGCGAGAAGCTGCGCTGCGGCCGCGTCGAGCAGCACTCCAGCCGCGATCGCGAGCCAGCTGATGGCGATGAGGATCGGGCCCAGGTAGTAGCGCTCGATGTCAGCGTTCGTGTACGAGACCGCGAACCAGCTGGTGACGACGAGCCACGTCCCCGTGAGGAGGGCGTACCGCGGTCGGCGCATGACCACGATCAGGAAGGCGGCCGGGATGAGCGCGACGAGCAGGCCAAACTGGTCGGTCGCAACCCGTCCCAGCTCGGCGACCTTGCCGACGACGTCCGTGAAGAGCCCGGTCATCCCACCGGTGAACTGCGCGCCCAGCACCACGTACCAGAAGCCACCCCAGGTGGCCGGGTGGCCGTAGACCAGCGGCGCGCCCATCGCCGCGCGCACTGGCAGCTCGAGGTAGAGGACGGCCGCGACCGCGACGAGGGCAAGGACGCAGCGTCCCAGCTGGGCTCGGCGGAGCCAGACACGCGGCTCGACTGCCAGGATGAAGAGGGCGATCCCGGGGGCGAGCAGGAAGGTGAGCGCCTGGTTGCCCAGGGCGACGCCGTAGAGCGCCGCAGCGGAGACGAGCCAGCGGTCGGCGTCCGCCCTGCCCGTGCGGACCCGCTCCTCCCATCCCACCAGCAGCACGAGCAACCCGGCCACGAGAGCGAGGTGGAGCATGTGCGGGTCGGCGAACGAACCGACCCGCCACGGGATCGGGGTCAGCGCGAGGAGCACGCCGGCTGCGACGGCCACGGGGGTCCGGCCGGTGAGCCGGCGCACGAGCACGACCGCCAGCGCGGCGGCCACGCCGAGGAGGATGGCGGAGAGCAGGTTCATCCGCAGCGCCGGCTCACCGGCCGGCGTCAGGAGCAGGCTCGCAAGCCAGCCAAGCAGGACGTAGCTCGGGTAGCCGGTCGGATGGGCCGTGCCCAGCACGGGGGCGACGACCTGGAACTCACCCGTGTCCCAGAGGCCCAGCCCTGGCAGCAGCGTCGACCGCGCCACGGCGAACGCGACCACGCCAGCGAGCCCGGGTGCGGCGCTGCTGGCGAGCATGCTCCAGCCCCCCCGCGGGGCCGAGGCGGCCTCGCCGCTCACCAGCCCAGCGTCCGTGCCCAGGCGAGCCCCCAGGCCTGCACCACCGCGGAGGCCGCGATCAGGCCGCCGACCAGGAGGCCGCCGCGCGCCGCACCTCGGCCGTGGCGCGCGATCAGGCGCTCCGCCCCGAGCGCGAGCGGAACGAGAAGGAACGGCGCGAAGTCCAGGCTGAAGCGATAGCCGAACTGGACCCACCCCTGCGAGAAGTGCATCAGGTTGACGACGGCGATCACGAGCGTGGCAAGCAGGCCGCCCGCCACTCGCCGATCGCGGAGCAGCGGCAGCGCGCCCGCGGCCAGCAGCCACGCCGGGCTCGTGAGCAGGAGGCTCATCCCGACCGGGCTCGGTACGAGCCACGAGCACCCGGCCGCGCTCCAGATCTCGCGCGCCACGCCGGCCGCGCAGGCGGGCACCACGTCCGGGAGGCCACCAAGCATGATCCCCAGGTTCTGGGGGATGTAGCGGAGGTCCTGGAGCGACCAGGCGGCGTTGTAGTGGAGGTCCGGGTAGGCCCACACCTCGTAGCGGTAGAGCGCCTCGTAGACGGGGTTGAAGAGCGTCCCGCTGACCGCGAGGTTGTAGAGGAGGAATGCCCCGACCGGGAACGCCATGCCGAACCCCGCGCTCACGGCCCGCCGTCTCCACGTGCCGCCCCCGCCCACGAGCACCAGGAAGACGACCCCGAAGACCACGGTCAGGCGACTGGTCACGGCGAGGCCCAGCAGGAGGCCCGCGACGACCTGCCGCCGGTCGAGGAGCCACTCATGCGCGTCGACGTCGAGGCCCGCGGCCCGGTCATCGGCGTCGAGAGCCACCGCGACGGCGGCGAGCGTCAACCCCACCGCGACCACGTGGGCCAGGAACCACGTGGTCCCGAGCGACGACGCATACCAAAGGACCGTCCCTGCCCCCACGAAGACCGTCAGGGCGGCGCGAAGCCCGGCCCGGATGGGGAGCCGACCAAGGAGCCAGAAGGCCAGCCCCACGTCCAGGGCGCCGATCACGACCGCCAGGAACGCCTGGTCGGTTGCCATCCCCCAGATCGCCACGAACGGGAGGAGGATCACGGCGGGGAGCGGCGGGAACGGGACCATCCCCCGACCCGTCTCGTTCCCGGAGGCGTCGAGCACGGGGATGACGTCGTTGAAGTAGTCGTTCCCGGGCGAGGTGGCCGTGCCCGGAACCGGGTAGCGGATGGAGGCCTGGCCGTGGAGGTAGGCGTCTGCCTGCCAGACGAAGTGGTTGTAGACGGTCGGCCAGGCCGGCCGGGTGAACGCGTACAACACGAAGAAGACGACCACCAGCCCCATCCCGACCGCGAGCGTCGCGCGGGCCGGCGGAGCGGCTCGTCGCGCGGGCCGGCTGGAAAGCGTCACCGGACCCTCGGGTATACTCCGGTCCACCTCAGCGCTCGATCACGGAGGCCGTTCCCCTTGGCTGGCCCCGCACCGGGCGAGCAGGCGCGGGCGGGCGAGCAGGCCCGGGTGCGGCTCCGGGACGTCGCCGTCCCGCTCTGCATCCTTCTCGCGCTCGGCCTCGCCCTCCGGCTCATCATCGCATACGTCCTGCTGCCCGGGTCCGGGTTCAAGGTGGACGTCGGCTCGTTCGACGGCTGGGCCGTGGAGCTCGCGCGGAACGGGCCGTTCGGGATCTACGACCGTCCGATCTTCATCGACTACACTCCGGGCTACCTCTACGTGCTGTGGGGTCTGGGCCTGGTGGCGCAGTTCCTGGGCATGCCCGGCGGGGCTCCAGGCGCGCTCCTCAAACTGCCCGCGATCCTGGCGGACCTCGGGCTCGCGGTCGCCGTCTTCCTGCTCGCGGCCGACCTCGGCGCGCGGCGCCGTCCCGCGCTGGCCGCGGCCGCCGCGGTCCTGTTCGTGCCCGTCACCTGGTTCGACAGCGCCGTCTGGTCGCAGGTGGACTCGGTCGGGACGCTGGTCCTCCTCCTGGCGGTGCGTGAGCTGTGGCGCGGCCGCGACGAGCGCGCCGCGCTCCTCACCACCGTTGCGGCGATCATCAAGCCCCAGTTCGGGATCCTGATCCCGCTGGCGGCGGTCCTGATCGTGCGGCGCAACCTGGTCACGCGGCCGCCCGGCCACGGCCCACGCCGCCTGCTCACCACGACGCTGGTCGGGCTGGCCACCGCCCAGCTGCTGTGCCTGCCGTTCGGGCTGACCATCGTGGGCCTGCTGCGCCAGATCCTCGACACCGCCGCCGGCTACCCGTGGCTGACGGTGAACGCGTTCAATCCGTGGGCGCTCGTCACCCAGGCCGGGGCCGGGCTGGCGCAGAGCGGGAGCTGGATCCGGGACGTCACGGTGGTCGGGCCGGACGGCGGGGCAGGCTTCCTCGTCTTCGGCATCCCGGCCGTCGTGGTCGGCAGCGCAGTGCTGCTCTGCGTGATCGGCTTCTTGGCCGCGACGATCTGGCGGCGCGACGATCGCCGGACCCTGCTCGTCGCCCTGGCTGTCCTGGCCATCGCCTTCTTCGTCCTGCCGACGCGCGTCCACGAACGCTACCTCTTCCCGTTCTTCGCACTCGGGGCGGTCCTCCTCGCGGTGAGCCCCCGCTGGGCCGTCGTCTACGTCGTGCTCGCGGTCGCCAACACTGCCAACCTCTACGGGATCCTCACCGAGCCCTTCTACCAGAACCTCGGGCTCGACCCGATGCTGACCGCGTTCGGCGGGTTCGGGGGCCAGCTGGGCGAAGCGATCCGCTCGTGGAACGGGGTGGCGGGCAGCGTCGTCCTCCACGCCGGTGGCCTGCTGGCGGCAGGCTGGTTCCTGGTCCGACCGGCACCGGAGGAGGTCGACGCGACCGCGGTGCGGCTTGCGGGCGAGTCCGCGGAGGTGCCAGCGGACGTGCCGAAGAACGCGCTGGCCGCCAGCCTGTCGGCTGAGGCGCCTGCCGACCCGCCGGCCGCCGCTCCGGCCGACCCGGGGTCCATCGGCGTGCCGGCATCCGGCGGGCTCGCCGTCGGCACGGCTCTCGGCCGGGCGGCCGAGAGCGCGCGCTCGCTCGTCGGTCGCGCACCCTTCGATCGCTCGCACCTCCTCGATCGCGAGGGAGGCGGCCGGCTCGACCGGCTCGACCTCTGGTTCATCGGCGTGACCGTCGTCGCATCGCTCGTCATGCGGACGTTCGGTCTCGGCGAGCCGGCGCGGATGCACTTCGACGAGGTCTACCACGCGCGGACCGCGGCCGAGTTCCTGCAGGACTGGCGCTACGGGCAGCCGCACGCGATCTACGAGTACACCCACCCGCATCTCGCCAAGTACGCGATCGCCGGCGGGCTGGTCGCGTTCGGGGACGACAGGGTCACGGCGACGAGCCAGCTCGGCGTGCCGGTCATCGACGTCGCGATCGAGCCACGCTGGGACGCGGCGGGCGGCCCGGGGACGGTGCTCCAGGGAGGTGACCGCCTCTACGTCGCTACGGGCGCTGACGTCCGCGTCTTCGACCTGAACACGCGCGAGCTCCTCGCGACGTTCGTGCTGCCGGGCGCACAGGCCGTGGCCATCGACACGGCCGGTCATCGCCTCTATGTCGGCACGGCGTCGGGCAGCGTCCTGGCGCTCGACACGGCCATCAGCGCCGGCGACCTGCGGGCGGCCGGTGCCGGCGGCCCGACCCCGATCACGCTCGCCCCGTTGACGACGGCCGGCGGCGCGGTGGAGCGCCTCTGGGTGGTGAACGGCGGGGCGACCCTGATCGCGGCGACCCCCGGCGACACGCTCACGTCGCTCGACGCCACCAGCGGCACGCGGCTCGCCTCGCTCAGCCTCCCCGGCCGCGCCGAGGTCGTGGACGCCGGCAGCGTGAACGCGCTGGTGGCCGACCCGGGGACCGTGACGGACCCGGCCGGCGTCGCAGCCCAGCTCGCCCGGATCCTGGGTGGGCCGGCCGCCACGTACGAGAAGCAGATCCGCTCGGGCGCGGCGCAGGTGACCATCTCGACGGCCATCGCCGGACAGCGCGCCCAGCTGGACGCCGCCATCGCGAGCGGCTCCCTCGCCGGCCTCAGCATCACGGGCGTGCCTCGCATCGCGGTGGCGGACGCCGCGGGCGTGACGTTCGTGGACCCGACCGGCGGTTCGGTGACCGGCCAGGTGTCGCTCGACGCCGCGGCGACCGGCCTGGTCCGGGCCGACGGCCTCGATGCGCCGACGCTCTACGCGGCGACCGGCCACGCCCTCGCCGCGATCCTCCTCCCGGCGGACGGCACGGCTCCGTCTCTCTCGCAGACGGTCTGGATGCCCGCCGCGATCAGCCGGGTCACCTACGACACGTCGAGCCAGATCGTGCACGCGCTGGGCCGCACTCCGGACGGGACCGGCTGGACGGTCTACGTCGTGGAACCGCGCGGGAACAGCGTGTTCGCGGACGCGCGCCTGCCGTTTGCGCCCGCCGCCTGGGCAACCGACGTGAACCCCGACCTGCCCGCCACGGACCGCGAGCAGCTCCTGGTGTTCGGCGGCGACGGATCGGCCGCGTCGGTCGACATCGGCCAGCACGCCTTCGCGTGGCGACTGCCGGGCGTGATCGCGGGCGCGCTCATGGCCGGCCTCCTGTTCCTCCTGGCGCGGATCCTCTTCCGGCGCCGGTCCGTGGCGATCCTGGCCGGCCTCTTCGGCCTGCTTGACGGGATGTTCTTCGTCCAGCAGCGGATCGCGATGAACGACACGTATGCGGCGTTCTTCATCGTCGCGGCGGTCACCCTCTTCGCGGCGATATGGACGGGGGCATGGCGGTGGCGAGGCGCCTTCTGGGTCGGGATGCCGATCGTGGGCCTGCTCCTGGGGCTGGGCCTCGCATCGAAATGGGTGGCCCTCTACGCGCTCGCCGCGATCGGGCTCCTGATCCTGGTCCGGTCGGCGCTCGGACGGGTGCTGGTCGTGCTCGCCCTCGGCGCGGGGACGGCAGTCCTCGGGTACATGGCCGTCTCCGTGCCGGCGGGCGCGACGTCTGGAGGGAACCTGGCCTTCCTCGCGATCATGATCGGGTTGACGCTGGTGGCTGCCGCCGTGACCGTGCTCCACCCGATCGCATGGTCCGTGGAGGAGGTCCGGATCGCGGTGGCGGCCCCGGCCGCGGCCGGGGCGCTGGTCGCGCTTGCGGCCATCCCGCTGGGGCTCGGCCCCGTGGCCCTCGCGCTCGCGCTCGGGTGCTTCGGCTTGGCGGCGCTCGCGATGGGGGCCTTCTGGCTCGCGGGAAGGCTCGGCTTCGGGCCGCTCGCGCCACCGCTCGCGCCCGACGATCCGGCCGCGCTGCTCGAGCCGCCCGCCCCCGCCCCGGAGGGCTGGCTCCGCCCCGGCTGGCGCTGGGGCCTGCCAGTCGCCTGGGCCGGCGGCTCGCTGCTGGCGATCCCCGCCGCGGTCTACGTCGCGCTCTACCTTCCGTGGGTGGCCCTGGGCAATCGGCTGACCTCGTCCTGGCCGCCCGGGAACACGGGCCAGACGCTGCTCGACCTCACGAAGTCGATGTACGACTACCACAACAACCTGCGAGCGACCCACCCGGCCGCCTCACCCTGGTGGGCCTGGCCGCTGGACCTCAAGCCGGTCTGGTTCTTCCAGCAGTCCTTCGCGGGATCGACGTCCGGCGCCATCTACGACGGGGGGAACCTGGCCATCTGGTGGCTCTCGATCCCGGCGATCGCGTTCGTCGCGTGGCAAGCGTATCGGCGCCGGAGCCTCGGGCTGGGGCTCATCTCCGTCGTGATCGCCTTCACGTGGATCTCGTGGGCGCGGATCGACCGCGCCACGTTCGAGTACCACTACTACGCGACGCTCCCGTTCGTGATCCTCGGCCTCTCGTACTTCGTGGCCGAGCTGTGGCACGGGCCGTCGGCCCGGACCTGGCGGCTGGCCCGGGGTGGCGCCGTTGCGGCCCTCCTCGCCCCGGTCGTGCTGTGGCTGGGCAAGGGCCCGCTTTGCGCGATCGCCGGTGTCGAGAAGGTCGACCCGGGCTCCCAGGCGTGCTCCGCGGCCGCGTCCCTGCCGTTCTCCCTGACGACCCAGGTGGTGGGCGTCATCGGCGTCATCGTGGTGGGCGGCGGGCTGCTGGTCTGGCAGCTGGTCCGCCTGGACCGGTCGATCCGGCACGGCGCCGACGCGCGCGAAGCCGCGACCGCCTCCCGCCGCATCGTCGTGACGGGACTGCTGGCAGGCGCAAGCCTCGTGCTTGCCGCGCTCTTCCTCCCCGCGACGCCGCTCGTCCAGACGCCCAGCATCCCCGGCGAGCTCGTCTCCTTCCTGTTCCTGTTGGTCCTGGGACCCATCGCCTGGGTCACCTGGAGGGCCCGCTCGCCGCGTCGCTTCGCGGTGGGGATCGTCGTGGCGGCGGCCGTCGTGTTCGTCGCGTTCTACCCGAACTGGTCCGGGATACCGCTCCCGAACGGCATCTTCAACTGGTACCAGGGGCTGCTCCCTACATGGCTCTACCCGTTCCAGTTCGCCGTCAACACGGACCCGGCCTTCGCCGTCTCGTTTGCCAGCCCGTGGCCACTCCTCCTGCTCGCCGCGGTACTCGTCTCGGCGGGCATCGTGGCCTACAGCGCGTGGGTCTGGCGGATCGCGATCGCGGAGCGGCGTGCTGACGAGGCCTTCGAGGCCGCCGGGAACGAGCCGGCCGACAGCGCGACCGAGCCCGCGGATCCGGCGGGGCCCGAAGGCTCCTGACCCGGTTGTCGGGCCGTCAGGCGACGGGACCGCCCCTCGGGTCCGGCGGGACTTCGGCGTGGAAGTCGCGGGGCAGCGCGCCCTGGGCCGCGAGGCGCCGGATCACGAACCCGTAGTAGGCCTCCACCCGGGCGGCGATCCGGTCCCAGCCGAACTCCGCGACTCGCTCGAGCCCACTCTGGGCCATCCGCTCGCGAAGGTCCGGGTCGGCGAGGAGCCGGAGGATCGCCTCGGCCAGGGGCCGTGACTCACCCGGGGGCACGAGGAGCGCCTGCTCGCCTCGCTTCACGACACCCTTGTAGCCGTGGATGTCGCTGCAGACGATGGCGGTCCCGGCCGCCATCGCCTCCAGGAGCACGATCCCGAACGACTCGCGGCCGGTCGCCGGCGACGCGTAGACGTCGGCGCTCTTGAAAAGCTGGACCTTGTCACCGTCGGAGACGCGGCCGAGGAACTCGACGTCGGGGAGGCGCCGGGTCATCACGTAGCGGCGCGCCTCGCGGTCCTGGGGTCCGGAGCCCACGACGAGGAGGCGGCAATCGCAGCCGCCCTTGCGCAGGATTCGATATGCCTTGAGGAGCGGGAGCAGCCCCTTGCGCGGCTCCAGCCTGCCGACGAACAGGATGTTCGGGCGGCCATCCTGCCAGCGGGCCATCGGGACGGCGTGGGCGAAGCGGAGCAGGTCCACGCCGTTCGGGATCACCTTGTAGTCGCCGGGCAGGTAGCGGTCGGCGAAATGCCGCGCGGCGGCGCTGACCGCGATGCGGCCGTGAAGGTTCCGGGCGACGGGCCCCAGCATCCTGCCGCCCAGCTGGTAGCCCGGCGCAAAGCCCGCGTAGGCGTGGAACGTGGCGATGTTCACGCTCCGGGACTCGCGCAGCGTGAACAGCGCCAGGAGCGGCACGAAGGGCTCGTGGAAGTGCAGCAGGTCGAACTGCTCGCGTTCCAGCACCGCCTGGATCTGGCTCCGGTAGCGTGGCGAGACGGTGAGCGTCCCCATCGACCCGTTCGACGGCACCGAGAAGCCCTTCCCGATCCGGATGACGTCGCCCTCGGAGCTGCGCTGCAGTCCGTGGCTGGCGGTCAGGATCCGGACGTCGTGGCCACGCCCTCGAAGCGCCTCGTAGAGGTGCCCGACATGGTCGTTGACGCCGCCGGGGAGCGGGTAGACATACGGCGTGACCAGCCCGATCTTCATGACGCGTCCTCGCGCGGTCGCACGACGCCGGCGGTCTCGTCCGGCCGCGGCGGCCGGAAGCGGCCACCCGGGTAGCCCAGGTCGCGGCCGGTTCCATCGCGTCGCACGCGCCCGCCGACCTCCGCGCGCATGTCGCGGCCGTACTTGCGAAGCTGCCTGCCGAAGGTCGGGAGCTGGGACGCCGTCCGGTGGAAGGAGCCCTCCCAGCCGGTGGTGCCCGCCAGGATCGCGCAGCGCACGTCCTCGGCCGTCCGCCCGGGAAAGGTGGTGACGCCCGTGCCGATCGCCGCCGCCTCGTGAGCGTCGCTGTTGCCGACCGTGGCCATGCCGTGGGCCGCGGCAAACGCCCCGACCCGCTCGTGGACCAGCCGCCCGAACGTCGTGGGGTTGAACGCCTCCAGGGCGTCGGGCCGGACACGTGGGTCGCCCGAATCCAGGAGCCGCCGCAGCGTCCACCCCTGCGCACAGAGCGGATAGGGGAAGAGCGGGTGAGCCGGAATCGCGATGCCGCCCTGCTCGTGGATCTCGCCGATCGTCGTCCGCATCGGCCGGAGCGGCCGGAGCCGCTCCTCCACGAAGAGCGCGAGCAGGTGCCCATCGCGCGTGGTCACCTCCTCGCCCACGACGATCTCCACGCGCAGCCCCCGTGCCCGGGCGAGCGCCCGCGCCGCGATCGCGGCATCAACCCGCTCATGGTCGGCGATGCCGAGGACGTCGAGGTCCGTCATCGCCACCACGTGGGCGAGGATGGCCTCGATGCCATCGGTCCCATCGGAGGCGAGCGTGTGGATGTGCAGGTCCGCCCGGCCGTGCGGCTGCGAGGGGTCCGGGCCACCGGGCGATCGACGAGCGGTGCCGCCCGCGCTCACGGCCGGGGCTCCGGCTCGAGGTCCGGCCAGATCGGGAAGAAGACCGACCACCACTGCTCGGGGGCGTCGGCGATGAGGCGCTCGAACGCGGCAGCCTCCTGCGCCAGCAGCGCCTCCACCCGCGCACGCCGGGCGCCCGGTCCCGTCGCCACGGCGCCGCCCGGCGGCAGGATCGTCTCCAGGCGACCGGCGTAGCGCTCCCCGCGGAGGCGTCGGACGGCCGCCACGTGGATGGGGGCGCTCGATTCGATTGCCAGCAGCGCAGGCCCGACCGGCAGCGGCGCGGGCGCCCCGAAGAACGGGACCGGGACGCCTCCCCCGATGATGTCCCGGTCGCCGATGACTCCCACGTACTCGCCCCGGCCGAGGGCGGCGCGGAGCTCCCGGCGGGCAGCTTCCAGGCTGACGAGGCGGACGCCCGAGGCCGAGCGCGCCCGCGTCATGAACGCCTGGAGCGCCGGGTCGCCGAGCGTCTCCATCGGCGCGGTGATCGTGGTCTCGTTCCGGGTGAGCAGGATCGCCTCGGTCGCCTGGAGCGACCCGAAGTGGAGGGACGAGAAGACGGCCGGGCGGGTCGCGAACGCGGCGTCGACCGCGTCGGGAGTCTCGATTCGCGTCCGGCCCGGGGCCTCGCGGACCACGGCGGCTGCCCGGATCAGCTCGGCGTACGTCCGCGCCGCGTGCCGGTAGGCGGCCCGGACCAGCCGCTCGAGCGCCGCGGGATCGTCGTCGGCGGCGCGCGCGCGGGCGCTCCCTGTGCCCGTGGCCGCGAGGTGCGCGACGACGCGGCCCAGGTTCGCTCGCGCCTGCGCAGCGCGTGCCGGCGTGGCCCGGTACCAGAGCTCGCCTGCCGCATCGGCCGCGGCGCCGACGACGCGCGCCGGCAGGCGGTTCGCGAGCCAGGCAGCCACGTCGAGCAGGCTGACGCGCAGCCGCTGGGCGCGGGTCGCGCGGTCTGGGGCGTCCGCGGTCGGCCCGGTCAACGCGCCGTTCACGCGGTCTCGTCCGCTGGCACGCGGTTCGGCTTGGTCGCGGCTTCCGGAAGCGGCGGCGGTCCGGACGGTGCCTCGACCAGTGATTCGAGCCGGGCAATCTCGCCCGGATCGTCCGGCCAGATCGGCTTGAAGACGCACCATTGCTCGGGCGCGAGCCGGATGCCCGCCTCCAGCACGTCGGCGATCTCCTGCGTCGCGCGGCCGAGCTCCGCCGGCTCCATGGAGGTTACCGTGATCGGCGCGCCGACTTCCGTCACGTGGCGGCCCTCGGTCCGGATCACCCAGAAGGGAAGGATCGTCGCGCCGGTCTTGGCCGCCAGCACCGCGGGCCCGGCAGGGAACCGCGTCCACGCGCCGAAGAACCGGACGGGGATCCCGTCGGGACGGTAGCCCCAGTCCACCAGGAGGCCGACGATCTCGTGCCGGTGGAGGACCCGGAAGACCTCCCGAAGGTTCCGCCACGGGATCTGCCCGACGCCCCAGCCGCGCCGCTCGCGGTCGAGGTGAGCGAACAGCTCCTCGTACGCGGTGTCGTCGGCGACGGCGTGGATCGGCCAGCCCCGGCCCGCAAGGCCGGCCGCGGCCGCCTCGTTGTTGCCGAGGTGGGCGCCCACGATGATCAGCCCCTTCGATTCCTGCCAGGCTGCGTGGAACGGCTCGGCGGCCATGTCGCCGATCTGCGCGACCCGCGCCGCGTGCGACAACCGCGACAGGCGCATCAGCTCCAGGACCCAGCGGACCTGGTTTCGATAGACGGCGCGCGCCAGGGGGCCGACCCGGCGATCGTCCCGCGCCACGCCGAGGACGCGCGCGGCGTTGGCGCGGACGTACCGGCGCTTCGCCGGCCAGGCCCAGTAGACGGCGACGGCCACCCAGCCGCCGACACGTGTTGCCGGTCCCAGCGGCAGGCGTCCGAGGACCCATGCCCCGGCGCGGTACCCGAGGACGGCCAGCCGAGCACGAATGCGCCGCCCCTGCGCATCCCGGTGGTGGGGCGCCCGGAGGCCGCCCCCAGGCTGACGAGAACTGACGCGGGCCTCGGTGCCCGGCACCCCTTCAGGGGCGCCGGGCGTCCCGGGGACGGACGTCACTTCGCGGCGACCTTCTCGGCCCCCTTGGCAAACGTCCGCAGCGTGCGCGCGACGATCTTCTCCGTCCCGACCAGCGTCTCGTTGTCGTCGCCGCGGATGAACGCTTCGACGCGGTTGAAGGCGATGTCGTCGTGGAGCTGCTGCGGCGGGCTCTTCATGAAGTAGGCCGAGGGCGCGACGAGCGTCCCCTTGAGGCCGCGGTCCAGGCCCAGCTTCAGGCAGCGGATCGCGTCGGTGATGACGCCGGCGCTGTTCGGGCTGTCCCAGACCTCGAGCTTGAGCTCGGCGCGGAGCGGCACGTCGCCGTACGTCGTGCCTTCCATCTGGATGTAGCAGAACTTGCGGTCCGTCAGCCACGGAACGTGGTCGCTCGGGCCGACGTGGACGTTGCCCGGCTCCAGCTCGTAGTCGAGCATGGAGGTGACCGCGTTCGTCTTGCTGATCTTCTTGCTCTCGAGGCGCTCTCGCTCGAGCATGTTGAGGAAGTCGGTGTTGCCGCCGAAGTTCAGCTGGTACGTGCGGTCGAGGCGGACGCCGCGATCCATGAAGAGGCGTGTCATCACGCGATGCGTGATGGTCGCGCCGACCTGGCTCTTGATGTCGTCGCCGATGATCGGAAGGCCCTCCGCGGCGAACCGGCGCTGCCAGTAGGGCTCGCGGCCGATGAAGACCGGGATCGCGTTGACGAAGCCGACGCCGGCCTTGAGGGCCTGCTCGGCGTACCACTTGGTCGCCTCCTCGCTCCCGACCGGGAGATAGGAGACCATCACGTCGACCTCGCGCTCCTTGAGGATCCCGACGACGTCGGCCGTGGGGCCGGGGGCCTTCTCGATGATCTGGCTGAGGTACTTGCCCAGGCCGTCGTGGGTCATCCCGCGGTCCACGGTGACCCCGATGTGCGGGACCTGCTGGAAGACGATCGTGTTGTTCGGGTACGCGTAGATCGCCTCGGAGAGGTCCTTGCCGACCTTCGTCTTGTTGATGTCGAACGCCGCCACGAACTCGATGTCGCGGACGTGGTACCCGCCGAGGCTCACGTGCATGAGCCCGGGCACGAAGTCTCCCTCCTTGGCGTTCTCGTAGTAGTAGCGTCCCTGGATCAGGCTGCTGGCGCAGTTCCCGACGCCGACGATCGCGACGCGGATCTTGCCGTCCTTGCGCTTCGCCCCGGCCCAGGTGCCGGTCGGGTTCGCGCCGGTTCCGTTGTTGCTCACGCCGTTCGTGCTCCCTTGCTTCGAGTCCTTCTTCGCCATTTGGTTCTCTGTTGCCTCCTGTGGATGGGTTGGTGGCCGATGGGTTGGGGGGTTCGATGGTCAGCTCGGGCGCTCGGAGGCCTCCCCGGATGCCTGGGCGCGCACGTGGAGGACGCGCTGGATGACCGTGATCGTGGCGCCCAGCGTGATGATCGCGAGGGCTCCCGCGAGGACCGCCGAGCCCGTCGCGTCCGGGGCGGCCGCCACGCCCCCGGCCAACCCGGCGGCGCACAGCCCAAGCGCCAGCACGACCAGGCGCACCTCGCGCGGCATGAGCCCGATCGACGCCATGCCCGTCCCGCTCGTGAAACCCAGCCCCTCCGACTTGGCGCGGGCGTAGCTGACCAGGAACGCCGAGGCCATCGCCGCGGCCGCCAGCCACGCGCCGACCTGGAAGTCGGCACGCGTGCTGCCGATGACGATCCCGACGTACACGAGCGCCTCGCCCCAGCGATCGAAGACGCTGTCCATGAACGCGCCGAGGCGGCTCACGCGCCCCGTCGCACGAGCGAGCGTGCCGTCGAACATGTCGAAGGCGCCACCGGCGAAGACCACGAGGCCGCCGACCAGCCAGAGCCGGTTGGCCAGGAGGATCGCCCCGACCGCGGTGATGCCGAAACCGACGAGGGTGAGCCCGTCCGGCGTCAGCCCCAACCTGCCCAGGGCGAGCGCAATCGGCTCCCCGAGCTTCTTGAGTCGGCCGCGCGTCTCGTTGGAGATCGCCATCCCCGCGCCCTCAGCTCACGACCGGCGGGGCATAGCCCAGCACGTCGCGCTCGCGGGCGGCAACCTCGTCGAACGCGCCCGGCCGGAGGGAGCAGATCGTCTCGCGCCCCACTCGCCGTGTCACGACCAGGCCGGCGTCGCGGAGGCGCTTGAGGTGGTGGCTCACGAGGGGCTGGGACAGTCCCACGTGGTCGATCAGCTCCGTCACGGTCGACGGCGTCTCGGCCAGGCGCCGCACGATGCGGAGCCGGTTCACGTCGGCGAGCGCCCGGTGGAACGTGCGCAGGTCGCGCAGGTCGTCGGGCTGGTCGACGATCGAGGCAAGCGTCCCGCGGATCCGGGCAGGCGAAGGGGACAGGGCAGGGCTCCCGGGGGTGGTCTGGGCGCGACCGCTCTGTGGCGATCCGCGCCTCAACACGCATTTATATAAAGGCCTGTTGATCCTAGAGAGCCATGCCCGGCATGTCAAGAACCGCGCTCATGCGACCCCGGCCAGCGCCCCCGCAGGACGAGCACATTGGCTTGACTTTCGTCACAGCCCGATGCAAAGTGTGCCCAATCGCAACCAACCGAAGTCCGTCTTCCAGCCGGAGAGACCCCGTGACTCCGAAGGCCACCAGCGTGCCTGACGGCGTCTTCGCGCGCGAGCGCCAGCAGCAGATCGCGCGGATCGTGGAGGAGTCGGGTCGGGCCAGGGTGACGGAGCTCGCCGGAAGCTTCGGCGTCTCGGCGGTCACGATTCGCAAGGACCTCCTCGTCCTCGAGGGGAAGCGCCTCGTGATCCGCACCCACGGCGGCGCGATCGCCCTGGGCGAAAGCCGCCCCGAGCTTGCCTTCGAGATCCGGGAGCGGCTCCAGCGGAAGGAGAAGATCGGCATCGGCGCTGCCGCCGCGGGTCGCGTCAGCGACGGCGAGAGCATCGTGCTCGACGCCAGCACCACGGCCCTGTACGTCGCCCGTCACCTCAAGGCCCGCGAGCCCGGCTGGCACGGGCTCACCGTGGTCACCAACAGCATCCGGCTCGCCTCCGAGCTGGCGGGCCACCCCGGCATCACCGTCCTGATGCTGGGCGGCCGCGTGCGCTGGGAGGCCCTCTCCGTGGTCGGCCCGCTGGGCGACGGCTTCTTCCGCCGCGTGAACGTCCAGAAGGCGTTCGTGGGCGCGGCCGGCTTCACCCTCGAGGCCGGTCTTTGCGACGCGATGGAGGAAGAAGCGCAGATCAAGCGGTCGATGGTCAACGCGGCCCGCGAGGTGTACGCGGTGGTGGACCACACGAAGTGGGGCCGCCTCGCCT
>DAITNC010000029.1:0-1742 GCA_036834865.1 Candidatus Limnocylindrales bacterium
TTCCGGCGCAGCCCCACGATCTTGTCCACGTGCTCGATGAGGACCGGGCAGGCCTCGACGCAGGCCCCGCAGGTCACGCAGTCCCACACGGCGTCGTACGGGATCGCCGCATCCACGATCGGGGTCGCGAGGGCCGCCGGCGCCAGCCGGTCGTCCAGGCCATACGTCTCGCGGACGAGCGGGCTGTTCGGGATCAGGTTCAGCCCGTGCTCCGCATCCACGGCCAGGTGGCGGATGCCCATGATCATCGCGCGCGGGTCCAGCGACTTGCCGGTCGCGTTCGCCGGGCAGGCCTCGGTGCAGCGTCCGCATTCGGTGCACGTGAAGCCGTCGAGCAGGTCCTTCCAGCCGAGGTCGGCGATCGTCCGCACGCCGAACGTCCCGCCCTCCGCCTCCAGGTCCATGGCCGGGAGCTGGCCGCGCGGGGCGAGCTTGCGCAGGTAGACGTTGAAGAAGCTGGTGGCCATGTGGAGGTGCTTGCTGCCCGGCAGATAGCAGATGAAGGCGGCCACCAGCACGACGTGAGCCCACCAGCACACCGCGAACCCGACCTGGAGCAGCCCCGGGTCGACGGTGCGCAACGGCGCCGCGAGCGCGTTCGACACGATCGCGCCCGGCCGGTCGCCCCACCGGGCCGCGCCGAGCGCCATCGCCGCCAGCTCCGCGCCCACCACGCCGCCGATCAGGGCCAGGATGACGAGCGCGCCGCGGGTGAGGGCCAGGCGGCGCGGCCGCGTGACCAGCCTCCGCCAGCCGGCATACCCGACGGCCATGAGCACCCCGACGGCGGCCACGTTCTGGAGCGCCGTCAGCGCGGTCCACAAGGCGCCGTCAGCGGGCCAGCCCACGATCGCCTGCACGAGGCCGCCGGTGATGATGTCGGCCGTCCCGACCGTGAGGGCCACGAAGCCCCAGAAGATCGCGAGATGCATCAGCCCCGCCCGGGCATCCCGGAACATCCGCGCCTGCGCCAGGGCGTAGACGACCAGCCCCGCGGTCCGGCGCGCGACCGACGCGAACGGGCGCGATGGCCCGGCGGCCGCGAAGACCCGCAGATGGCGCGCCATGGCCAGCGCGAAGTACGCCATCGCCCCGTAGACCACGGGGAAGACGAGCGGGTATCCCGGGACGTCGGCGTAGGCGGCGAACATCGGCGGCCTCCGGAAGCGTGGCGCGTCAGCGAGCCTGGGAGTCGATCCCCGGAGGATACGCGACACCACGCCGCATCACCCCCGACACGTGCGCTAGAGTCAGCCCGCGATGCAGGACCTCATCGACCGGCTGGGCACGTACTCCCTCGCCCTGGCGGGCGACGTGCTGCTCGTCGCGATCGTCATCGGGGTTGTCTGGCTGGCCTACCGCGTGCTCGCCGCCGTGGTCCGGCGGTTCATCGCCCGGGCTGCCGCCGCCCCGCTGCCGGGGGAGGCCGAGCTCGACGCAGAGCAGCGGGCAACCCGGCACGCGGAACGGAGCCGGCGCCTGGAGACCGTGGCCGGGTTCGGCCTCCGGCTCGTCCGCTGGTCCGCCATCGTCGTCGTCGCGACCGTCGCGACCTCGGCGTTCCTGCCGTCGGTCTGGGCCGCCATCGGCGGTCTCGGGGTGGGCTTCGGCGTGGCCATCGGTGGCGCGATCGGGTTCGGCGGCCAGCAGCTCGTGCGCGACTACCTCAACGGCATGCTGATCCTGGGCGAGAACCCGTACAGCGTGGGGGACATCGTCGCGATCGCCGGCGTCCGTGGCAC
>DAITNC010000029.1:1842-3198 GCA_036834865.1 Candidatus Limnocylindrales bacterium
CGGGTGGAGCCGGTCGTGGACCCGGGGATCCCGATCCTCGTCTCGTTCGCGGTCCGGCCGGGCGAGCAATGGGCGGTCGCGGGCGAGTTCCGTCGCCGGGTCCTTGACGCCTTCTCGCGCGGTGGCATCCGGCTGGCGACCTCGCAGCGGGTCCAGGTGGACGCGGCCGTCCCCATCCCGCCCGTGGATCCGGACGCAGCGGAGTCGGGAGCGGAGTACACGTGACGGACGCGTATCATCCGGTCACGACCGACGTCGGCGTGCGACGCAGTCCCGGAGGTGCCGCAGCGTGAGCTCCGATCCCAACCGCGCCCCCGAGCTCGAGGCGAACGCGATCCGCGCGAGCTCGGGCCGGGCGGAGGACTGAGCCAATGCCGTTCGGGTTCCATCGCCGAGCCACGCCGCCGAGTGCGAAAGCCGCGCCGACCGCGGCTGCCGGCGCGCGCACCCACGGCATCCGGACCGGCGTCCCGTTCGACGCATTGACCGAGGATTGGCGCCTCGTCGGGCTCATGGAGCTCGACGGCCGGCTGCTCGACATCCTGAACCGGCGCGAAGCCATACCGATCGGCGAGATGTCCTGGTCCACCCTGGACGCCGTGTCCGACCTCCAGCCGGCGCCCGGCCTGCAGAAGGTGGACCCGTACGACCTGATCGTGGTCCTGGCAGGCGACCGCACCCTGCCGCCCCTGGACGATGCCGAGAAAGCGGCCATGCGGGTGCACAAGATCGCCTACGACGTCGCCCTCGAGCTGCCTCCCTACTCGGTGACCGGCACGGTCTTCCTCCACCCGGGTTCCGAGCCCGACCGGCTGCTGGACCGGGGCGCCGACCTCTTCTTCCCTGTGACGGACGCGGTCGTCGCGGTCGGCGACGTGCCGCTCGGCGATTCGGGGATCGACGTCGTGCTGGTCAACCGTTCGTACCTGCGCGGTGTCGAGCAGGTGGACCGGTCCGTGCTGGCCGCCGCGCAGGCGCGGCGGGCGCCCCGAACGGTCGGCTGACCGTCGGCCGGCTGACCGTCGGTCGGCGTCAGCCCGTCCGCACTGGCACCTTCCGCCCGAAGAGCCCACGGATCGAGGCCCGGCCCGTATCCTTCGCGCGGGGCGTCCCGAGGACCCGCTCGGCCAGGCCGCGGAAGTCGCCGGAGACCTTCTCGGCCGGGAAGAGGTCGATCACGGTCCGGCCCTGGTTCGCGGCCTTGACCAGCTGGAGCCCGGCGGACCGGATCGTGGCGAACGTCGGCATTCCGACCGTCCGTTCGATGTCGTCCACGCTCACGCCGCTGTTGACGCGGTTGATCACCAGCGCGAGCTTGTTGCGGAAGCCCAGCTCGCCGGCCACGTCGCGGAGCTG
>DAITNC010000029.1:3298-16640 GCA_036834865.1 Candidatus Limnocylindrales bacterium
GGGCGACCCCCGGCCCGGACTCCTTGGCGTCGCCGAGCGAATCGACGAGGGTCCGGATTCCCGACATGCCCAGCGACGAGGCGATATGGCCGGTCACGGTGTCCGCGTCCACGAGCAGGACCTTCCGACCCATCGCGACGAGCGAGGCCGCCAGGTTCACGGCGATCGTGGTCTTGCCCACCCCGCCCTTCGGGTTGAAGACGCTCAGGAACGCGCCCCGGCGCGACCAGTCACTGGAGGAAAGCGGGCCCGACTGGATCACGGCGCCGCTGCCATCGTCGACGGTCATCTGGCGGATCAACATCGCCTCGACCCGCCAGCGGAGCGCCTCCGGCGAGTAGGGCCGGGTGAAGTACTCGTCGCGGGCTCCGGCCCGCCCGGCCGCGCCAGAGAGCCGGTCGAGCGTGCGCGGCGAGACGATCATCAGGGCCGGGATATCCCGTCCCGGCTCGTGGAGGAGCTCGTAGTACTCGAGCGACTCGTCGAAGTCGCTCTCGCCGTCGAGGATCGCGACGGCCACGTCGTGGCGGCTCGCGAGGAGCGCCTGCAGGTCGCCCGGGTGCTTGACCGCGACCGGCTCGAAGTCAGCCTCGCGGAGCGCGTCAACGACGTACTGCCGCTCATCGTCGGGCAACGCGATCGCGATTGCTGGGCGGGCCATCCCTCCTGGTCCTTTCGTCTCGCGGACGGATCCGCTCAGTCTTCCGGGTCGTGAGCAGTGACGGTGATGACGCCGTCCCCGTCAGCGGTGACACGGGCGCCGAAGCCGGGGAGGGTCGGGATCACGTCGCGGAGCGAGAGGGTCGCCTCGTGCTGGACGGCGAACAGGAACTCGCCATCCGGTCCCGACGACACGCTCACGTGCTGCACGCCAGCCAGGCGGCCGAGGTAGCGCTTGAAGCTGGCGATGCTCGCCACGCTGACCAGTCCCGCAACCGCGACCTGGGTCGTGGACATGGGTGTGGCCGGGCGCTCTGCGGCGGAGTCGTCGGGCTCCGAGTTCTGCACGCGGCCCGCAAGGCGGGCGGCGAGGTCGTCGCCGTCCAGCTCCGGGATCTCCGAGATCTCGGCGGCGGCGGCTTCCGCCGCGTCGGCCTCGGCGGCCGCGAAGTCTGGCGTCAGCCCGAGCAACGCGAGGCGCGGGTCGGGATCCGCGGAATCCGCGTCCGGCTCTGCAGGCTCTGCAGGATCGGGCTCGGCCCCGAGCGTGGGCGCGCTGGCATCGGGCTCGGCGCCGGCGTCCCAGGTTGCCTCGGCAATGGCCGCGTCCGATGCCGCGTCGGTGGTCGGCTCGGGTTGGCTGATGGACCCCGTCTTGATGGTCGGCTCCGGCTCGGCGACGGGCTCCGGCTCGGCGATCTGCGCGACAGCCGGGACTCCCAGGCCTGGCTCGGCCAGGAGCGCCGCGAACGCGGCCTCATCGGGCTCGCCGAAGGTGGGCGGCTCGGGCATCTGCTGAGCGCGCGCGGCCAGCATCGACACGTCGGTCTCGACGAGCAGCTCGTCGAAGAAGGCCGCCATCTCCGCCTCGAAGACGGCAACCTGGGCTTCGATCCGTGCGACGTTCTGTTCCACCAGTGTGGCGTGACGCGCCAGCTGTCCGTCCAGCTGGCCCCGCCGGCTGGCGATCCGATTCTCGGCCTGCTCCCGGATCCGGGCGATCTCGGTCTTCGACCAATCCTTGATCCCGGCCACGTCCTCCTCCGCGTGTCGCCGGAGGGCGTCTGCGTCGGCCACGGAGCGTCCCTTGATCTGCTCGACCTGCGTGGACCCCTCGACCCGGAACTGCTCCAGGGTGGCTGCGCGGGCCTGCTCGGCGGCCGCCTGCATCGCATGGGTCAGGTCGACGAGGAACTTCGTGGGTCGCCGGGTGGGCGCCGCCGCGGCGACGGGGACCTCGGCCATGGGCATCGGTTCGGCAACGGGGGCCGCCGCCGCATCGGACGGCTCGTTCGCCGCAGCCGGCTCCTCGGGCTGGCCGGTCGCTGGCTGGACGGCCTCGGCGTCGTGCGCCGGGAGGACGGACGGCTCAGGATCCACGGCCTGCGCCTCGCCCTCGAGGGGCTCGTCTGCCTCGTCGAGGGCTGGTGCCCGATCCGGACTCCACGGGAGCCGGAAGCCAGATCGCGATTCGGTGGTGGCCATGTTGCGCGGTCCTCTTGCAGTCGATTGGTGGGCGCGAGTCCCCTCACCCAATGCGGATGCTAGGGGCGGGGGGCGGTGCGGTGGAGTTGACTAGTGGTACCACTTGGCAACGGCGGTGGTACCCCCGGGGTCCGGTCGGTGCCCGACCGCACCGGCCCGGTGCGCGGGCGCCCCGGCCGGGGCTTCGGTGCCGCAGGACGGCTACGATGTCAGGGCCATGAGCGACACGACGCCGGATTCGACCACCCAGCCCCCCGGCCCGCCGCCCCGCGACCAGCTGGGCCGCCGGCCGCGCGACCTCCGAATCTCGGTGACGGACCGCTGCAACCTGCGGTGCACCTACTGCATGCCTGCGGAGATCTTCGGTCGTGACTACGCGTTCCTGCCGCGCTCGCAGATCCTGCGCTACGAGGAGATCGTCCGCCTGGCGCGCATCTTCGTCCGGCTGGGCGTCGAGAAGCTCCGGATCACCGGCGGCGAGCCCACGGTCCGCCGCGACCTGCCCGACCTCGTCCGCCAGCTGGCCGCGATCGAGGATGTCCACGACCTCACGCTGACGACGAACGGGTCCGCGCTGCGGACGCTCGCGGCGCCGCTTGCCGACGCGGGGCTGCGCCGGATCACCGTGAGCCTCGATTCCCTCGACGACGCGGTCTTTCGGGCCATGAACGGCGCCGACATGCCGGTCGCCCGGGTCCTCGACGGGATCGCCGCCGCTACGGCGGCCGGGCTAGCCCCGATCAAGGTCAACATGGTCGTCAGGCGCGGCAGCAACGAGGCGTCGGTCGTCCCGATGGCGCGCTGGGCCCGCGACGCAGGCCTCATCCTGCGCTTCATCGAGTACATGGACGTCGGGACCGCGAACGGCTGGCGGCTGGACGATGTCGTCCCCCAGGCCGAGATCGTCGAGCTCGTGGACGCGGCGTTCCCGCTCCAGGCGCTGGAGCCCAACTACGCCGGCGAGGTCGCCTCCCGCTTCCGCTATCGCGATGGGGCCGGAGAGATCGGCGTCATCGCGTCGGTGACAGCGCCCTTCTGCGGGGCCTGTACCCGCGCCCGGCTGTCCGCCGAGGGTGAGCTGTACACGTGCCTCTTCGCGGCGCACGGGACGGACCTGCGGGCCCCGCTCCGGGCGGGTGCCGACGACGCCGAGCTGGAGGCGCGGATCCGCGCCGTCTGGGGCGCGCGCGACGACCGCTACTCGGACCTCCGCAGCGCCGCCACCGGGAACCTGCCCCGCGTCGAGATGTTCGCGATCGGCGGCTGAAGGGCGCCCGATGCGCCTGCAGGCCGCGCGGCCGGTCGCGGCCCTTGGTCGCCGGGGCGCGGCATACGTCGCCGATTCGCTCGTCGTGGGCGTCGCCTATCTCGCGCTGGCGGTCTTCTTCGACGCTGTCTTCGGGCCGCTCGTGGCGGCCTCGCCGGACGGGACCGCGATCGTGGTGGTGGCGGTCGATCCGCTTCGCGTGATCCTGGAGCTGACGGCGACGCTCCTGGTCGACGCGCTCTACTTCGCCGGGTCCTGGAGCCTGTGGGGAGCGACCCTCGCGCAGCGCGCGTTGCGGCTCCGGGTCCGGATGGCGGAAGGCCCGCCCCCGACGCCGGCTGCGCCGGACGCGCTCCCGATCGAGGTCGCCTGGCGTCGCTGGGCGGTGCTGGCGGTCCTCCCGATCGCGGTGGGCTCGCTCGGGGCGAGCGGCGCGCTGGACCTCGGCGCGCTCGTCATCGTGAACGGGACCTGGTTCCTGGCGCTGCTCATCTCGGCGGCGGTGGATCCCCTCCGCCGGGGGCTCCACGACCGGCTTGCCGGGACCCTGGTCGTTCCGGCGCCCGACCGCCGCGCCTGACGGTCCTGGCTCGCGCTCCGTGGCTCACGGCGCCGGCGTTCGTCCACACGCCGTCCACACCGTCGCGGAAACGGTGGACGGGATTGGCGAGCCGGCCGCCAACTTCGTGGATAACCGGGTTGTCGTCGCGGCGCCGAGAGGCGAAGATCTCCCTGCCCGGAGGGGCCGCGAAAGTCGAGACCCGGCGATCACATCAACGGGTTTCGGCGAGGTGATCGGGAGCAATCCCGGTCGTTCTCCCTCTGAGGTCGCGCCGCGATTGCATCAAGGCTGCTTCCTCGGACGTGGTTCCTCCGGGCGTTTCCGTGCCTCCGCCCGGCCGTCCGCATCCTCGTCGGCCGGCGTGCCCTCAGGTCGGCGGGTGCAGGTTCTCGCGATCGGTGAGCGGGTCCGCTGCCGGCGTGGCGCACAGGAAGTAGCGGAGCCGCGTCCGCCCGGTGTTCCGGATCGCGTGCGGGAGGCCCATCTCCACCCGGACCCCCTTGAGCGGTTCCAGCGTCTCCTCCAGCGAGCCGATCCGGACGGTGCCGCGTCCCTCGAGGACGACGACCACGTGCTCTGCCGCGAGGTGGCGGTGCCAGCCGGTCGTGGCGCCGGGGTCCAGCTCGACCTCGGCGACGCTGAAGCTCCGGGTCCCGAAATCCCCGGTCTCCACGAGCACGCGGTGTCTGAGCCCCGGCTGTTCGATCACGCGGGCGCTCTCCCGGCGTCGGACCGGCTCGCCTTTCGTCGCCTGCGGGGAGGGCTGGTCGTCGAGGGGGCGATCCGGACCGGCCTCGACGGAGGCCACCAGCGCCAATGCGTCGATCGCCCCGTCATTGCGGACCAGGTGCTCCTCGGCGGGCGCCTGGTACAGGACGTCGCCGGCGCGCACGACGACGCGTCGGCTCAGCCGGACTCCGTGCTCGAAGGAGATCTCGCCCGCCGCGAGGTAGAGGATCGCCTCCGCCTCGCGTCGCTCGGGCCCGACCTGTGCGCCCGGCAGGATCCGGTCGAACCGGAGGTGGATCGCCATGCCGGGTCGGACGTCCATTCGAGTCGGGTCAGCCGTCGAGCACGGTCAGGTCGCGGCCGCCCGCCCGGGCCGCCTTTGCCTTCTCGGCCCACGCGCCCAGCACGGCGTCACGGTGTGGCCGGATCGGGCAGTGCTCGTCCCGGTTGCCCATCTCGTCGCAGTAGCCCAGGGGCACGCACTTGGGTGCCAGGAAGCTGCCCAGGAACGGGCTGACCGCGAAGACCTCGTGGCGGATCAGCTGGAAGAGGCGCCGGATCTCCCACTGCGCCATCGTGCACAGGCGCAGGCCCGACATGTGGATGAGCGCCCGAAGGTTCGCGGTCATCACGAGGTTCGTGCGGGTCGCGTTGGGGAAGACGAAGCGGGCGTCCTCGCCCGGGATCCCGGCCGCCAGGAGCTCGCCGTACAGGTCCAGCGCGCCATCCACCTGTGCCTCGTACCTGGCACGAAGGCCCGGATCCGCCTCCGCGAGCGTGGCGGGCAGCATCGTGGCGGCCGCGGTGAACTTCACGTAGCGCTGGCTCTGCTGGTCGAACGCCACGCCGGCCCTGTGACGGACCAGCTGGTGCGAGAGAGTCCGGCTCACGCCGCTGATCCCGAACGTGAAGACGACGTGCTCGATCGTGCTGCCATGCCCGGATTCGATGACGCCGCTGATCAGCTTCTGCATCTTGACCCGGTCGATCTCGCCGGCCTCTGCCCGCCGGAAGATCTCGGCCGGCTCCAGCTCCGAGTAGCAGGTCCGGCACGCCGTGTAGATGAGCGGCACGTAGAAGCGCTCGACGATCTCGCGCGACGGGAAGAGGAGGGTCGCCTTCATGCCCAGGTCGTGGCGCCCGGGATTGCGCGGGATGGCGGACCTCGGCTGGGCTGAGACTGGCTCGACCATGCCCGCAGGATAGCGGGTCGGCATCCGGCCGATCGGCCGGGCAGACGCGTCGCCGGGCTCAGGCGGGAGCGGCCGCGCCCGTTCCGGCCGGGCCCGCGTCGGCGGTGTGGAACCAGCGCCACACGAGGAACGTGCCCAGCGTGTAGAGGACGATGATCGTCACGAAGTTCACCGCGTAGCCGGCCGTGAAGCCCAGCGTCGCCTGCAGGAGGCTGTACCAGGGACCCGCGATCACCCAGCCCAGCGACCAGGCGAGGCTGGCCGCCGCCGCGTACGTGGCGCGCTCGCGCGGCAGGAGCCGCTCCATGGCGAACGCGTTGAAGATCGGGTTCCCCGCGTTCATCAGCGAGTTGCGGATCGCCATCGCGCCGATCACGGTCCACAGGATCGGGCTGAACCCCAGCACGGCGAGGAACGGGATGCTGACGGCCTGGACCAGCACGACCGAGCCGATCCTGCCAACCCGCCGGGCCAGGGCGGGCTGGAAGAGGATCGCCAGCGTGGTCCCCAGGCTCGTCAGCGCGAAGACCGCGTTGAGCGAGGCGAGGTCCAGCCCGAACTTGTGCTGCACGAACACGTTGAGGAACGGGATCACCTGGCCGGCTCCCAGCGACACGAGGAACCCGGGCAGGATGAGCCGCATGAACGTGCCGGGGTCGGAGAGGCGCGGCAGCCCGATCCGGATCGTGCCCCGCCGGCGCGAGAGGTCGGGCCGCACGGCCAGAGGTTCGCCACTCCAAGGGAGGCCGGGCCGCCCCTCGAGGGTCCGCCAGTCGCGCCGCCGCGCTCGCGGCCGGTCGTCGTGCACGGCCAGCAGGACCACCGTGGCGACCAGCGCGGCCGCGAGCATCAGCACCAGCAGGACGCGGTAGGCGGCCGGATCGCCCTCCGAGAAGCCGCCCAGGCGGGCCGCCAGTGCCGCGATCGCGCCGCCGACCAGCGCCGCCACGACATTGACGCCGGTCGAGATCGCGCCCTGGAGCGAGAAGAGCTCGCTCCGGTGCGCCGCGTGGCTGTGCTCCGTCATGAACGGCGACTGCACCACGAAGAACGACTGGTTCGCGGCGCCGATGAGCGCGGCGCAGGCGACGACCGCCAGCGAGGAGCCGACCAGGAGCAGGCCCAGGATCCCGACCGCCGAGACACCGGTCGCCAGGATCAGCACGAGCCGGCGCCCGACCCTGT
Source organism: Candidatus Limnocylindrales bacterium (assembly GCA_036834865.1). Taxonomy (GTDB): domain Bacteria; phylum Chloroflexota; class Limnocylindria; order Limnocylindrales; family CSP1-4; genus CTSoil-043. The sequence goes on from DAITNC010000029.1 coordinate 10,380, forward strand.
CGGAGAGCAGGCTGGCCGGGAAGGCGGCGAGCGCTCCGGCCGCCGAGCCCGCGGTGGCGACGAGGCCGATGAAGGCGTTGTCGAAGTGGAGCGAGGCGAGGTACAGGTTGAAATCGACCCACCACAGGCTGAGCGTGACGCCGTAGACCAGCGTGGCAAGGAGGAAGACCCGCGCGTCGCGCTCGAAGCCCGTGAAGCTCCGCGCGTAGCGCCGGAGCGCCCCGGTCACGCCTCCCCGGAGAGGAGTTGGCGGAGCCCGTCCCCGCGCTCCGGAGAGGTGATCGTGACCCGGGGCGTCGCCGGGTCGGCGGCGACGGGCAGGCGCAGGATGATGGGCGCGATCGGCTCGGCCATGGAAGGATCCCTCGGGGGCAACAGGGCGGGCTGCCGCGCCAATCGTACCGGGTCACGAGCCCGCCCCGCCGGCCGCGTGGGCGATCAGGGAGCGCCGTGCCCGGCTCCGGGTGCGAAGGGATCCGCCTCTCCCAGCGCGTAGGCGACCGCGGTGTCGAGCGCGAGTCCGCCGCCCTGCGCCTCCAGCCGCTCCCGCTCGGCCGCGTCCATCGCAACGCGGGCGTTCGGGCGGGTGGCCTGCTCGAAGACCTCTTCGACGATGCCGGCGAGCTCCGTGCCGGTGGACTGCGTCAGCTGTCGGGCGGCGCCGCGCAGCCGGGCCGCCCGCGGCAGGTCGCCCTCGGTGACGGCGACGGCGGAGAGGTCGTCCACGACCATGGTGATCCCCGAAAGGTCGCCAGCCTCGTGGAAGTGGCGAAGCGCATGCCGGAGCATGTCCGCGGCGCTGTCCGTGCGCCCCTGCTTGAGGACGGCGGAGCCCAGCATGTGGAGCGCCCAGGCCTCCATCGTGCGATTCCCCGCCGCCCGGAAGTGCTCCAGCGAGCGGACGTACCAGCCCTCGGCTTCGGCGACCTCCGAGGCGAAGTAGTAGAGGCCGCCGATTCCCCAGAGCACGTTGCCCTGGCCCAGGCGGTCACCGATCGCCTCGTAGTTCTCGAGCGCCTCGTCGAGGTCCGTCCTCGCGCGCCGCCAGGTCTCCGTGTCGCGCGAGTCGCCGCCCCGCCGCAGGGCCGGGATATTGGAGGAGCCGAGGTTGTAGAGCCCGTTGGCGATCTCGCGCCGGTCGCCGAGCGTCCGCCAGATCTCGAGGGCCGCCTCGTACCACGGGCGCGAGGCCTCGAAGTCGGCCTGCCAGTACGCGACGCCGGCGAGCGCCTCCAGGAGGCGGGCATGTGTCTTCGGGGCCAGGTCCCAGCCGTGCGCCTCGAGAGCGGTGAGCCGGCGGCGCGCCTCCCGGAGATAGCCGCGCTGCTGCCAGAACCGCCACAGCGCGAACCCGAGTCGGGCCGCGGCCTCCGGATCGGGGATCGCCTCCGCCCGGTCCAGGGCGGCCCGGAAGTTGTCGGCGTCGGCCTCCAGCCGGTCCAGCCACGTCCGCTGCGAAGGCCCGGAAAGCTCGGAGGCGGCCCGTTCCGCCAGCTCCAGGTAGGCGGCGAGGTGGCGAGCCCGCACGACGGCCCCTTCCCCGGAGGCGTCGAGGCGTTCTGCGCCGTAGGTCCGGATCGTGTCGAGCAGCGCGAAGCGCGGCACGCCCGCGACGTCGTCGCTTCGGACCAGGGACTGGTCGACCAGCGCGACGAGCACGTCGAGGAGGTCGATGCCCAGCTCCCCGTCCGGGTCGCAGACGCGCTCGATCATGGGGAGATCACAGCCGCCGACGAAGACCGAGAGCCGGGCCAGGAGGCGTCGGCCCGCGTCGTCGAGGAGGTCATAGCTCCAGGCGATGGCGCCGCGCAGCGTTCGCTGGCGTTCCGGGAGGTCGCGCGACGCGGAGGCGAGCAGCTCCAGGCGGTGCTCCAGCCGGTCGAGGATGGCGTCCGGGGTGAGGACCTTGACGCGCGCGGCGGCCAGCTCGATCGCGAGCGGGAGGCCCTGCAGCGCGGCGCAGATGCCGGCGACGGCCGGCGCGTTCTCGTTCGTGACGCGGAAGTCGGCGCGGACGGCGACGGCGCGCGCCACGAAAAGCCGCACCGCCTCGTACTGGCCGAGCGTCGCCGGATCGCCGGCGCGGACATCGGCGGGCAGCTGGGCCACCTCGAGGGTCGAGAGATGCCGGGAGTCGGGCGGCGTCGGGAGGCCGGGCACCGCGTATTCCTGCTCCCCGGAGACGTGGAGGGCGCCCCGGCTGGTGGCCACGATGGTGAGGTCGGGGCAGGCTCGGAGGAGCTGCGCGACAAGCGGGGCGGCGGCGATCACCTGCTCGAAGTTGTCGAGGACCAGCAGGCACGTCCGGGCCGCGAGATGCTCGACGAGGAGCTCCGCGGCCGGGCGGACGCCGCTGTCGGCAAGCCCGACGACATGGGCGATCGCCCCCGGCACCAGCTCTGCCTCCCGGAGCGGCTCCAGCGGGACGAACCAGACGCCATCCGGGTAGCCGTCCGCGGCCGCGGCGGCAAGCTGCAGCGCGAGGCGCGTCTTGCCGATCCCGCCCGGACCGGTGAGCGTGAGGAGGCGCGACGCGTCCAGGAGCAGCTGCGTGGCCGCCAGGTCGCGGTCTCGGCCCACGAATGACGTCAGCTGGGTCGGGAGGTTGTTGGGCCGCCGGTCCAGCGAGCGGATCGGCGGGAAGTCGACGGGCAGGCCGGCCGCCTCGAGCTGGGAGAGCCGCTCCGGCCGCAGGTCCTTCAGGCGGTGCTCGCCGAGGTCGCGGATCGTCACGTCGGCGGGCAGCCTGCCCTCGAGGAGCGTTCGCGTCGTCTCCGAGACCAGGACCTGGCCGCCGTGGCCGGCCGCGGCGATCCGCGCCGCGCGGTGGACCTCCAGCGACGTGTAGTCGCCGTCCATGGTCGGGGTCGCCTCGCCCGTGTGGAGCCCCATCCGGACGCGAACCGGCGAATCCGCCGGCCACGGGTACGTCCAGAGCCCGCGCTGCGCGGCGATGCAGGCCGCCGCCGCCGCGCCCGCGCTCGCGAAGACCACGAAGAAGGCATCACCTTCGGTCTGGACCTCGACGCCGCCCGCGGCCTCGAACGCGGCCCGAAGGATCCCGCGATGCACCTCGAGGAGCTCCTCGTAGGCGCTCCCCAGGCGGGTGATGAGCGCGGTCGAGCCTTCGATGTCCGTGAACAGGAACGTGACCGTCCCGGCGGGCAGGGTCCGGGGCGTCGCGGACCGGGCGCCACGGCCGGGGGACGCTGGTGGGGAGGGCGGTTCCACGCGCCCGATGCTGCCCCAGCGTGGCACCGGCGTCAACGTCGAATCGCGGCCGGCGGATCGCGCCCAGGCGGACGCGTGTCAGCCTTCGAAACGGACACGTGTCAGCCGTTGACGGCTAACCCTCGCCTCCCGTAGCCTCAACCTCGTGGACGGCATCCGGCTCGTGGCCATCGCGGAGCCTGCTGCCGTCGCGGGGTCGTCCGGCAGCGCGGAGCCGGTGGTCGGCGACCGGTCCGCGGTCGCGGTCCGGGTGGGGACCGGGCTGCGGGCAGGCTCCGCCGCCTCTCGCCGCCCGCCCGCCGGATCCGCGTCGGCCCCGGAGGTGCTGGGCCGCGTGGTGGCATCCCGCCTCGATCCCGGAGGCCCGGCAGTCCAGTGGGGGATCGGCGCCGGCGATGACGATGCGACGGCCACGGCCCACGCCCGGATCGCCCTGCGGCGCGGCCGCGATCAGGTTGCCTGGCTCGCCTTCGCGACCGGGGACGGGTGGCGCGACGCGTTGCTGGCGGACCTGGGGCTGGCCCTGGCGGCGCTCCTCGACGACCTGACACCGCGCCAGGCGGAGATCGCCTGCCTGATCCTCGTGGACGGGGCGCGCCAGGCGGCGGTGGCCGGCGCGCTGGGCGTGAGCCGCGCGACGGTCTCCGTCACGGTCGCGCGTGGGCGGCTTCCCGCGATCGCGGGTGCGCTCCGGGCAATCGAGGCGCTCCTGGTCGGCCCCCCGGCCCCGGGAGCCGGGGGCGATGGGGGCGCCGCGGTCGACGGCAGCGTGCGCGCCGCGCGGCAGCGATGATCGGGGCCCTCCTCGCCGGGCTCGCCGCCGGATACGGCATCGCGATCCCCGTCGGCGCGGTGGCCGTCCTCATCGTGGAGACCGGGATCCGGTCCGGGTTCCGCGCCGCGGCGGCTGCGGGGGCCGGCGCGGCTTCCGCGGACGGGATCTACGCGGCGATCGCAGCCGTCTTCGGCGTCGCCCTCGCCGGCGCTCTGGCGCCGTGGCAGGTGCCGCTGCGGGTGGCGGCGATCGTCGTCCTCGTGGGGCTCGCGTTGCGCGGCTTCCGGTCCGTGGCCCGCGACGCGGCCCATGGCGCCACCGGAGGCATGCCCGGGTCCCTGGGCCGGGCGAGGCGGCCGCTCCGGCGGACCTACGCGGCCTTCCTCGGGATCACGCTCCTCAACCCGATGACGGTCGCCTACTTCGCCGCCCTCATCCTCGGCCTCGGCGGGACCGGGTCGGGCCTGGCAGAGAAGCTCGCCTTCGTCGTCGGCGCGATCACGGCCTCGCTCTCCTGGCAGACGCTGATCGCCGCCGCGGGCGCGGCGCTCCACCGGCGTCTCGCGCCCCGTCTGCGCCTCGTGGTGGGCATCGTGGGAAACGCCATCGTGCTGGCCTTCGCGGCAATCATCGCGGTCAGCCTGGCCCGGTAGCGGGCCGCGCGCGGGGGCTGATCGCGGTCAGGTCCGCGGCGGGACCCGACCCGGGAGCGACACGCTGAAGCAGGTCCGGCCCGGCGCCGACTCGACCTCGATCCGGCCGGCGTGCCGGTCCACGATCGACCGGACGATGTGGAGTCCGAGGCCGCTTCCCGCGCCCACGTCCTTCGTCGTGAAGAACGGCTCGAAGATCCGGGCCCGGACCTCCTCCGGGATCCCGGACCCCGAGTCGCAGATGTCCACGCGGACGCCCGGTGCCGCGGTGGGCTCCGACCCGGTCGGGAAGCCCGGCTCGAGCGGCGGATCCGCCTGGACGGTGACCTCCAGGACGCCGCGGCCCTCCATCGCGTCGGCCGCGTTGACGACCAGGTTCGTCCAGACCTGGTTGAGCTCGCTCCCGAAGGCCTCGATGCGCGGCCGAACTGTGGGGTAGGAGCGGCGGACCTCGATCCCGGCCTTCAGGCGCGGCCGCAGCATCACGAGCGTGCTCTCGATGCCGGCGATCACGTCCACCTCGCCGACCGGTGCGCGATCGAGATAGCTGTATTCCCTGACCGAGGCCACGATCTCGCCGATCCGCTCGGCGGCGGCCCCGATCTCGCCCAGGAGCTGGCGCCCCAGCGCGCCGGCCGCCAGCCACGCGAGCACCACGTGGCGAGCCTCGTCGCTGCCGAACGGCGCGAGCATGTCGTCCAGCTCGTTGCCGTCCCAGCCGAACGCGACGAGCGTCGCGGCCGGTTCCGCCGGCCGCGCCACGCCCAGCCGGGCCAGCAGCGCGACCATCGCGTCCTCGCGGTCGGCGGCCTCGAGCGGGTCCAGGACCGGCGGTGCCGCCGCCCTCCGGTCCAGCTCGTCGCGGAGGGCGGCGGCCACCTCGCGGGCCACGCCGTCGGGGTCCAGGTCGTCCGGACCGAGCGCCCCGAGGGCGGCGGACGCGCGATCCCACTCCCCAGCGAGCGTCGCCAGACGGGCGACCGTGCTCCGGATGGCCGCCGCCGGGTTGTTCAGCTCGTGGGCCAGCCCGGCCGCGAGCGTTCCCAGCGCCGCGAGCTTCTCCCGCTCGCGGAGCAGCGACTCCGTCGACCGCAGGCGGCCTGCGATCGTGCGCAGGAGCGCGAGCGCCAGCTCGGGCTGCCGGCCGAGCACGTCGAGGAGGGCGTCGCGACGCAGGGACAGAAGCGTGGCGGGGCCGATGGCGCGGACGGTGGCCGTTCGGGGCCGGCCCTCCAGGACCGCCAGCTCCCCCTGGACCTCGCCCGGCCCCACGATCGCGAGGGGGACGTCGGTCACGCCGGACCGCTTCGAGACTGCCAGCTCGCCGGCGAGCACGACGAACAGCGAGTCTCCGACCTCTCCCTCGCGCAGGAGGACAGCGCTCGGCGCCAGCTCCACCGTCTCGGCGGCGGTGGCCAGGCGCTCGAGCTCGTCGTCGGCCAGCCCGGCGAAGAGCGGGACGCGGCGAAGCGGCGCGAGGTCCACCGGCGCCTCAGAGGCCGGCGAGGTGCTGGTGCACGAACTGGACCGCCATGGCGCCCTCGCCGACGCCCGATGCGATCCGCTTGACGGAGCGGGCCCGGACGTCGCCGGCCGCGAAGA
>DAITNC010000030.1:0-16478 GCA_036834865.1 Candidatus Limnocylindrales bacterium
CGGCGGTAGCTCAATCACTCGCTGGCGGATGGTGTAGTTCAGTTCTTCACGGATGCCCGTGCGGTTGGGCCGCCGACCCGTCCGGGCGCTGCACCTGCCCACCCGGTCTCCCGGACCGGTACGCTGCCCGGATCTCCGGGCCGTTCCGCGACCGCCTGGACCTGTGGGTGGGGATGCCGCGGGTGGCGCCGGACGCGCTGCTGGCGCGTCACGACGGCGAGGCATCGGCGCCGGTCGCCGCCCGGGTCGCCGCGGTCCGGGCGGGCCAGGTCGAGTCGCGCGGCCGCCCGGCAAGCCGGCTGACCGGCCGCGCCCTCCGGGAGGCCTGCCAGCTGGACGCGTGCACCGAGCGGGCGGCGATCCGCCTGGCCGACGCTGCGGGCCTGACCGCCCGGGCCACGGAGCGACTGCTCCGGGTGGCCCGCACGATCGCCGATCTCGACGGTGCGCAGCGGGTCGGCGTGCACCACCTCGAGGAAGCCGCCCGCTACCGCGTGCCGGCCACGGCCGCAGCGGCCGCACGGGCCGGCTGACGTGCTCGGGGTCGGGCGCGACGGTCCGCTCGGCGACTTCCGGTCCGCCGGTGCCGAGCCGGTGGCCGGACACGGGTCGGCACCGACGTCGGGCATCACCTTCACGCCACGGGGGTTGCCATCGAATGCCTTGCGCGCCCGCCCGGCGGTCCCGGATGCCGCCGGCGGCGCCCTGTCGCTCGACGAGGTGGACGCGTGGGCGGTCCTCGTTGCGGTAGACGGGATCGGACCGGCGACGCTCGCGGCGCTGCTGGGGGCCCTCGGGAGCGGCCGGGAAGTGCTCGCGACGGCCTCGGGCCCCGCCGGTCCGCGGAGGCTGGCAGCGGCGGTGGCGGCACGGGGCGGGCGGCTCGACGCCACGCTCGGCCAGGCCATCGCCGACGCGGCGCAGAAGGCTCCCGTTCTCGTCGCCCGAGTCCAGGCCCTCGGGATCACCGTTCTGACACTCGAATCCCGTGACTACCCGGGGCGTCTCAGGCTCCTGGAGCTGCCACCCCCGGTGCTCTTCGTGCGGGGCGACATCGCCGCGCTGGACGCCGACCGGGCGGTCGCAGTCGTCGGCACGCGGCGTGCGACCGAGCGCGGCCGACGAATCGCGGGCGCAATCGGTGGCGCACTGTCGACGGCGGGTGTGGTCGTGGTCTCCGGGCTGGCCGTGGGGATCGACGGCGCCGCCCATGCCGCCGCGGTCGCCTGCGGCGGTCGCAGCGTGGGAGTGCTCGGGTCGGGCCACGAGCGGCTCTACCCGCGGGCACACGCGCACCTGGCGGACGAGATCGTCGCCAGAGGCGGCGCGGTCGTCTCGGAGCTCGCGCCGCACGTCGGGCCAGTGCCGGGGACCTTCCCGCGGAGGAACCGGGTGGTCAGCGGCCTCGCCGATGCGACGGTCATCGTCGAAGCCGGGGAGCGCAGCGGCGCCCTGATCACCGCGGGCTGGACGCTCGAGCAGGGACGCGAATGCTTCGTCGTCCCGGGACCCATCGATTCCGACCAGAGCGTGGGCTGCAATCGCCTCCTGCGGCTCTACCCGGGCCAGGCGCGCGCCGTCCCGGGAGTGGCCGAGCTGCTCGAGGACCTGGACCTTGTGGGAGCACGAGGCCGGGCCGGCATGGCCTCCGGGTCGCTTCGGGATGGCCGGGCCGTGGGGCCCGATCCGGAGGCCATTCTCGCGGGCCGCGGCGTGGCGGAGGCGGCGGTCGCCCGGGTGCTGGTCCCGAGCGCGGCGACGCTCGAGGAGCTGATCGACGCGACGGGGTTCGCGCCGGCCACGATCCTGGCGGTCCTGACGCGGCTGGAGGGCGACGGCCTCGTGGTGGCGTCCCTCGGGCGCTATGCGGCAGGCGGTGCGCTCGCCGCCACTACGCCGAGGCGCCGGCCGGTTCGTGTGGCGGGCCCTGGCCCGGGCCCGAGACCGGACGACTGACCGGCAGCACGGGCAATCCCGCTCGGCGATCACGGCTGTCGTGGTTGCCCCCGCGCGACGGCCGGTGGTATGGTGCGAGCCGACCGTGGGGGAAGGTGTGCCGGTCCGGTTCGTCGCGGATGGCACCGGGTATCGAGCGAGGAGCGCTATTTGCGGAAGATCGCGGCCGCGATCATGGCCGTCCCCGTGCTCGCGGTGATCTACCTGCCGGTCCTGCGTCGACGCGGCGCGGCGATCCGGGCGGGCCTCGCTGCCGCCACCACGCTGATCGTCCTGGCTGCAGTCATGGGAGCGATGCCGCGCTCCGCGTCCGCGCTCGCGCCAGCCACCGCGGGCCCGGTTGCCGCCCAACGGTTCGGCCCCACCGTCATCTCACCAGAGGCGCTCGACGGTGCCGTGGCGTTCAACTTCGCCGCACCGATGGACCAGGCCAGCGTTGCCGCCGCGCTCAGCGTCGACCCGCAGACGGTTGTCACGCTCGCCTGGCTCGACTCGGGACGAACCCTCCTCGTGAGCGCGCGGGGCGGCTGGGCGCCGGCGACGTACTACACGATCACGATCGACCCCACGGCTCGCGATGCGGCTGGCGTGTCCGTCGCGGATCCGATCCGCACCGCCTTCCACACCCGGGGTCCCACCGGCGCTCGGATCGTCGCGACACAGCCGCTCGCGGGCGGGCGGGTCGCCCGGGACGCGACCTTCGTCGTGACCTTCGACGGGCCCGTGGATGCGGCGGCTGCGCGGGCGGTCTTCCGGATCGAACCCGCGGTCGCAGGCGAGCTCCACGCTGACAGTTCGGCCGGTTCGACCGAGCAGCTGACCTTCATCCCCGCCGAGAGCCTCGCGTCGGGGACCCGGTACATGATCTCGCTCGTGGGTCCGTTGCACGACGCGGACGGCGCGCTCGTGGCGCCGATCGCGCCTCTCGTGGTCGAGACGGCGGTGACGCCGGCGGTGGTCAGGTTCCGGCCGCTCTCCGGGACGGCGGACGTCATGCGCAGCGCCGACATCTCGGTCCGCTTCACGACGCCGATGGACCGGGTGACCACGCAGCGAGCGTTCGCCATCTCGATCAAGGGCGCCGCCGTCCCGGGCACCTACGCGTGGGCCGAGGGCGACACGGTCGTGGTCTTCACGCCCCACGATCCGCTCCCCTGGGGGACCGAGGTGGTGATGTCCGTCACGGCTGGTGCCTCCGGAGCGGACGGCACGCCGATCGAGGGCCCGGTCAGCGCGCGCTTCACGACGGCTGCACAGCCGGCCGCCACGCCCGCCGCGACGCCGCGGCCGACTCCGGTGCCCGCGGCGCCAACGACGGCGGTGACCGCCAATCCGACGCCGAAGCCCACAGCGACTCCGAAGCCGACGCCGAAGCCGACGCCGAAGCCCACTGCCGCGCCCGTGCCTCCGAGCAGCGGGGGCTCGTCCGGTGGCGGACCATGGGCGTCGGCAGAGCGCTACTACCTCGGGCTTCTGAACTGCACCCGCGGCGGCGGGATCGTGACCTCGTCGGGCGCGTGCTCGAGCCCGGGCGGGAGCGGCATCGCCCCGCTCGTGCTCGACCAGGGGATCAGCGACCGCGTGTCGCGCCCGTACGCGAAGTTCCTCGCGACCACAGCCGTCTGCAGCCACTTCGATGGCGGCACTCCCGGCGACCGGCTCCGGGCGGCGGGCTACACGAGCTACCGGTGGGGCGAGAACCTGGGCTGCGAATCGGCCCCCAGCGCGATCGCATCGGCGCTCGGCACGCAGCTCTACTTCCAGTCGGAGCGTTCGTGGAGCCCGCCCGGCGGGCACTGGGTGAACATGATGAACCCGGCCTACAGCCGCGTCGGGATCGGCGTCTGGGTTGCCGGTGGACAGATCAGGATCGTCATCGACTTCTACCATCCGTGATCCGCGACGCCGTCCTCCACCTGACGAACGAACAGCCGTTGCTCGTCGACGTCTTCGAGACGCCGCTGCCGTCCGACACGGTGCTCGTCTGCACGAACCTCCGCACCATGAGCCGGACCCGCCCGCTCTTTGCGGACCGCCTCGACTCCACGTTCGTCTTCCCATACGCGCAGATCCGGTTCGTGGAGCTGCCGACAGGAGCAGCGGCGACGGAGCCCCGGGAGCCCGTCCTGGCGCTCGAGGCCGTGGACCCGGAGCCGGATCTCGAGGTCGACGAGGACTTCCTGCGCCGCGTCCGGGACCTCTGACGCACGCCGCGGCGGGCGGACCGCCTGCCGCCGACGGCCGAGCGCACGCTCCCGGACCGAGTCGCGACGTGACCGGGCGATGAGGAGCCGGTGCTAGACTCGCTCGCCATGACCGCGAACCTCGTGATCGTCGAGTCGCCCGCGAAGGCCAAGACGATCGAACGCTACCTCGGACCCGGCTACACCGTGCTGGCCTCGTATGGCCACGTCCGCGACCTGCCGGAGAACCCCGGCAAGGGCCAGCTGGGCGTGGATGTCGATGGCGACTTCGCGCCCGAGTACGAGATCCCCGCCGATCGGCGCCGCCAGGTCTCCGCCATCGAGAAGGCGGGCCGCGGGGCGGACCGCATCTTCCTGGCGACGGACCTCGACCGCGAGGGCGAAGCGATTGCGTGGCACGTCGCCGAAGCCGCACACCTGCCCCCGGAGCGCACGAGCCGCGTGACGTTCAGCGAGATCACGGAGCCGGCCATCCGGGCGGCGTTCGCCGCGCCCCGGGCGATCAACGGGAACCTCGTGGACGCCCAGCAGACGCGCCGGATCGTGGATCGACTGGTGGGCTACACCCTCAGCCCGCTGATCTCCCGGAAGGTCCGGTCGGGCCTGTCCGCCGGCCGCGTCCAGTCGGTTGCCGTCCGGCTGGTTGTCGAGCGCGAGCGCGAGATCCGTACGTTCGCGGCCCGGGAATACTGGACGATCGAGGCGACCCTCATGGCGCCGGACGGCACACCCTTCACGGCGGAGCTCGTGCGGGTCGCCGGCCACAAGCCGGCGATCGGGGATGCGGAGACCGCACGCCGGCACGCCGATGCTCTCCGGGCCAGCCGGCCCGCGGTGCGCGGTGTCACGGTGAAGACCTCGAAGCGGAGCCCCGCGCCGCCGTTCACCACCTCTACCCTCCAGCAGGAGGCGAGCCGCAAGCTGGGCTTCAGCCCGAAGCGGACGATGTCCGTCGCCCAGCGCCTCTACGAGGGCGTCGAGACGCCCGACGGGCAGGTCGGGCTCATCACGTACATGCGGACCGACTCCGTGGCGCTCTCCGACCAGGCGCTCGCCGAGGCGCGCGCGGTCGTCGAGGCGCGGTTCGGGTCGGCCTACGCGACGGCGAAAGGTCGCCGCTACCGGACAACCTCGCGAAATGCGCAGGAGGCCCACGAGGCCATCCGGCCGACGTCGCTCGCGCGGGAGCCGGAGGCGCTTGCGAGCTCCCTGGGACGGGACGAGGCGCGACTCTACCGGCTGATCTGGCAGCGCACCCTGGCCAGCCAGATGACCGAGAAGCAGCTCGAGACCACCACGGTCGACCTTGCCGATGCCGGGTACGACCTCCGGGCATCTGCCACCCGGACCCTCTTCGACGGCTTCAGCCGGGTCTACACGGAGGGCCGGGACGAGGGCGAGGACGAGGCCGAGCGCACGCTCCCGCGGCTCGCCGAAGGCGACGTCACCACCGTCGTCGAGGTCGCGCCGACCCAGCACTTCACCGAGCCGCCACCACGGTTCACGGAAGCGTCCCTCGTGAAGGCGCTCGAGGAGCATGGCGTGGGCCGCCCGTCCACGTACGCGGCAACGCTGTCGACCATCGTCGACCGTGGCTACGTCACGATCCGCGAACGGCGGCTCTACCCGGAGCCGGTCGCCGAGATCGTGACCGACCTGCTGGTCGAGCATTTCGGGCTTTACGTTGACCTCGCGTTCACGGCCCGGATGGAGGAGGAGCTCGATGAGGTGGCCCGTGGCGAGCGCGCCTGGGTGCCGCTCCTGCGGGCGTTCTACGCGCCGCTCCGGACGCTCGTCGACGAGAAGCGGAAGGTGCTCCGGCGCCGCGACTTCACCACGGAGGCGACCGACGAGGTCTGCTCGCTCGGCCACCCGATGGTGATCCGGCTCGGGCGCAACGGGCGATTCCTGGCCTGCTCGCTCTACCCGGAGCACAAGGAGTCGCGGCCGATCCCGGGCGAGGAGCCGGACCTCCCGGCGCTCCCCGGGGCGGGCGAGGCCTGCCCGACCTGCGGCGAGACGGACGGCGGTGCGCTAGCGGTCAAGCGGGGCCGGTTCGGGCCGTTCGTCGGGTGCAACCGCTACCCGGACTGTGCCTACATCAGGAAGGACGGCCCGCCGCCGCCGGAGCAGCTCCCGTTCGCGGTCGCATGTCCGCGCTGCGCCGAAGGTCACCTCGTGGCGCGCCGCGCCCGGCGGACCGGCTCGGTCTTCTGGGGCTGCTCGCGCTACCCGAAGTGCGACTTCACGACCTCGCGAGAGCCGCTGGGCCCGGTCCACGATGTCGACGGTGGCCCGGTCGCGCGGCGGGACGACGAGAGCGGGCTGTGTCTCAAGTGCGGCGCCACCGTGCCGCTCCCGGCGCGCGGCGTGCCGGCTCCCGGAACGTCGCTCCCCGGCGGCCCGCCCGACCCGGCCGCGCTGGCGCGACCGGGCGGCCGGGGTGGCCGCCGGCCGGGAAGCGGGGCCAGTCACGGCAGGACGGCCGGTGCAGGTGCTGCGCCCCCGCGCCGCGCGACGTCGACCGGCGCCACCCGGCGACGGCCGGCGGCCACGGGCCGTGCCACGCGACGCCCGGCGCCCGGCGCCGACTGAGACGCGCATGGACGAGCCCGCGCCTCTCGAGGGGTTCCTGGCGAGCCTCGCGGCCCGCGACGCGTCCCCGCACACGCTGCGCGCCTACCGGACCGCGGTGGGCGCGTACCTCGCCTGGCTCGAGGCCCGCGGGATCGGCTGGTGCGCGCCCTCGCGGACCGACCTCCGCGGCTACCTCGCCGAGCTCGGCACAGGTCGCGCCCGCTCGTCCGTCGCCCAGCGGCTTGCGGCCATCCGGTCGTTTCATCGCTGGGCGCGGCGCGCCGGCCTCGCCGAGGTGGATCCATGGGCTGCGCTCGGAACCCCGCGCCGGCCTCGCCGCCTGCCGCCCGTCCTCTCGATCGCCGACGTGGAGCGCGTCCTGGCCTCGGCCGCCGAGGGAGCCTCGATGACCGCGGGCCGCGACTCCCTCCGCCGCGCGCTGGCCCTGCGCGACGTCGCGATCGTCGAGACCGCGTACGCCGCGGGGCTCCGGATCGCCGAGCTCGCGGGCCTGACCCTCGACAGCCTGGACATCGGGCGCGGCGAGCTGCGGGTCCTCGGGAAGGGCCGGAAGGAACGCGCCGGCCTGCTCGGAAGGCCGGCGCGAGCGGCCCTGGCGGGATACCTCGCGGAGGGGCGGCCGGCCTTGCTGGGCCGGGCCCGCCCCGGCCGGACGCCGGACGGCGTCTCTCCGACGCCGGATGCCGTCTTCCTGAACGCGCGGGGGACGCCGCTCGGGGAGCGCGGGATGCGCTACCGGCTGGACGCGGCCTTCGCACGCGCGGGGGCCCCGGAGGGGACGCATCCGCACACCCTGCGCCATTCGTTCGCCACCCACCTGCTGGACGGCGGCGCCGACCTGCGCGTGGTGCAGGAGCTGCTGGGCCACGCGAGCCTTGCCACGACGCAGGTCTACACGCATGTCTCGCCGGCGCGCCTGCGGGCCGCGTACGCTGGTGCGCACCCGCGCGCACACGCGGCGGACCAGCGGACCGCGCCAGCCGACGGGACGCCCCGACAGCGGTGACCGCCGGCCGCGCCCTCGTCCGCGCCGGTCTGGTCGTGACGGGCGCCTTCTTCGTCTCGCGCGTGCTGGGCTGGGTCCGCCTGGTGGTCATCGGCACCACGTTCGGGGTCCAGGGTGCCCTCGACCCGTTCTTCGCGGCGTTCCGCCTCCCGGACCTGATCTTCCAGCTCGTCGCTGCCGGCGCCCTGGAGTCGGCCCTGATCCCGACCATCGCGACGCTCCTCGCCCGCGACGAGCAGGCCCGGGCGTGGCGGGTGGTCTCCACCGTGACGAACCTGATGCTGGCCGGGCTTGCGGTCCTCGCCGGCATGCTCTTCGTGCTTGCTCCGGTCGTTGTGCCGGCCGTCACGCCCGGTTTCGACGCGGCCCAGACCGCGACGACCGTCGACCTGACACGGGTCATGCTCGTCAGCCCGATCTTCCTGGCGCTCGGCTCGGTGGCGACCAGCGTGCTGAACGCCCGCGGCCGTTTTGCGGCATCGGTCCTGGCGCCCATCGTCTACAACCTGGCGATCATCGGCGGGGCGCTGTTCCTGGCGCCATCGATGGGGGTGATGGGCCTCGCCGTGGGCGTTGCGGCCGGGAGCGTCTGCCACCTCGGGATCCAGCTCCGCCCGCTCTTCGGACGGACCCGCTTCGAGTATCACCCGCGAGTCGACCTGGCCGATCCGGAAGCGCGGACGACGATCCTGCTGCTCATCCCGCGGGCGATCGGGCTTGGCGGGGCGCAGCTGCAGCTCCTGGCGGCGACCACGATCGCATCGACCCTGGCCGCGGGCACGATCAGCGCATTCACGATCGCGTTCACCGTCTTCCAGATCCCGATCGGGACGCTCGGCGTCCCGCTTGGCGTCGTGGCGCTCCCGGCGCTGAGCCAGCGGCTGGCGTCGGGGGCAACGGGCGACTTCGTCTCGCTGCTCGGCCGCGCGCTCCGGCTGATGCTGTTCGCCATGCTCCCGATCGCCGTCTTTGCCGCGGTCGCCGCGGGGCCGATCGTCACGATCCTCTTCGGCTACGGCAAGGTGGATGCCGCCGGGATCGAGGTGATGGCGAGGACGCTCGTGACGTTCCTCGTGGCGCTGCCGTCCGAGACCGCGATCGTCCTCCTCGCGCGTGCCTTCTACGCGACCCGCGACACGCGCACGCCGGTCGCAGCAGCCCTCGTCGCGGTAGTGGTCAGCGTCGTGCTGTGCGTGGCCCTGGCGCCCTCCCTCGGGGTGGTCGGCCTGGCCCTCGGGATCGCGATCGCGTCCTGGTGCGAGGCGATCGTCCTGTTCGTCCTGCTCAATCGACGAGTCCCGACGCTCGACGTCGCGGACATCGGCCGGGGTGGCGTGCTGGCCGCGGCGTGCGCCGCCGGCGCGGGCGCTGGGGCCTGGCTTGTCCTGGAGGCAGCGAGGCTCGTGCTGGGCGCCGCGCCCGGTAAGATCGGGATCGTGGGAGAGCTCGCGGCTGCCGGCGTCGTGACCGTCGTCATCTACCTGGGCCTGGCCCGGCTCCTGCGGATCCCGGAGGTCCCGACGATCTTGTACATGCTTCGCTCGGCGCTCCGGCGCGACCGCGCCGCGTGACCCGGACGCCACCGCTCGGGGATCCGGCGGCCTGGGACGCATTCGTGGGCGGGAACGACCTGGGTTCCTACCTGCAGCGCACGCCGTGGGCGCGGGTCAAGGCGGTGAACGGCTGGACGAGCGCGCGTGTCGTGGGCGGCGGTGCCGTCCCGATCGGCGCGCAGGTCCTCCTCCGCCGACCGCGTCCCCTGCCCTGGGCGTTCGCGTACGCGCCTCGTGGCCCGGTGGCGACCGCCTGGACCGCGGAGTCGGTGGGCGCCTTCACGGAGGCGCTGCGGTCGGCGCGCCTGGGGCGCGTGTCGCACGTCAGGATCGATCCGGAGGTGGAGCGTGACGGCCCGCTGGATCCGGGCGGCTCGCTCCGCGAGATCCTTGCCGAGGCGGGCTGGCGGCCCGCCCCCCCGATCCAGCCGCCATCGACCCGCCTCATCGACCTGACCGCGGCCGAGGGCGCCCTGTGGGGCGACCTGCGCGGGAAGTGGCGGCAGTACGTCAACAAGGCGCGGTCCAACGGCGTGACGATCGCGGAGATGCCCGGCGACCCGATCCGTCCGTTCTATGCGATCTACCGGGAGACCGCGGCGCGGGCCGGCTTCCTGATCCGGGTGGAGCAGGCCTACCGCGACGTCTGGGAGGCCTTTGGCCCGACCGGCGACGCGACGATCCTGTTCGCGATCGACGCCGACGGCACGCCGCAGGCCGCCTTGTTTTTGGTGCGGAACGGGCTCCGGGTCGTCGAGCCCTACGGCGGCATGACGCTGGCCGGCGGCGCCCTGCGTGCGAACTACCTGCTCAAGTGGGAGGCGATCCGGCGGTCCCGGGAGGCGGGCGCCGCCACGTACGACCTGTGGGGACTGGCGCACCCGGGGATCGCCCATTTCAAGACCGGTTTCGGCGGTCGCGAGGTCCGCTTCATCGGAGCCTGGGACCTGGTGCTGAGCGGCCTCGGCCGGCGGATCTACCAGACGGCCCAGGGGTTTCGTGTTCGGCGGGCGCGACGGCAGGCGGGCCTGGTGGTGGCCGGAGCGCCCGGCCTGTCGGGTGCCGACGACGGGACCACGGCGCCCGGCGGCGAGATGGACGCGGGGGGATGAGCGCCCCGGCTGGCGTACGAGACGTTGGGCCGGACGCGCCCGCCGGCTGGGACGAGCGCACGGTGCGCGTGTCGGGCGGGGACGTCCAGCAATCCGCCGCCTGGGGCGAGCTCCGCGGGCGGACGGGCTGGCGCCCGCATCACCTCGAGCTCGACGACGGGAGCGCCGTGCTGGCGCTGGGGCGGCCGTGGCCGCTGGTGGGCGGAGGGCGGCTCTACGTGCCGAAGGGGCCGGTTGCGGCGGGCTCGGAAGTGACGGTCGTGGCCGATCGCCTCTCCGCGGTGGCCGCCTGGGCGCGCGGCGCCGGCTACGACACGGTCCTCGCGGACGCGGAGATCCCCGCCGCGACCGGATATCCCGCGGCACTGGCCGAGCGCGGCTTCCGGCCGGTGGAGGAGATCGGGCCGTCCCGCCACCGCGTGGCCACGCCGATCCCCGCCGGCGCCGATGACGCCACGCTGCTGGCCCAGGTCGCCACGACGACGCGCCAGCGGGTGCGGGTGGCCGAGCGGCGCGGGATGCGGATCGTCCGCTACGACGCCCTGTCTGCGAAAGCGGCCGGAGGCGGTCTCGACGGACCGGCCCCCGGGCATCTCGACGAGGAGGCGACGGCCGCGTTCGAGCGATTCCACCGCCTCCTGGGCGCCACCGGAGAGCGGCGCGGCTTCGCGATCGGGCCGCGCGGGTCCGCAGTCGCGTGGTGGCGCGCGGCGCTCGCGGCGGGCCACCTGGTGCTGCTCGAAGCGCGCTCCGCGGACGGGACCTACCTGGGTGCTGCGATCTTCTACCGGCACGGCGAGCGGCTCACCTACGCGCATTCGGCCGACGTCGTCGCGCTGCGGCGCGCGCACCCCGACGCCGCCCGCCTGATCCTCTGGCGTGCGCTGCAGCTGGCGGCGCGCGAGGGTCGCGCCGAGCTGGACCTCGGTGGCGTCGACGTGGCCGGCGCGCGATCGGAGCCACGCCCCGGGGACCCGATGTACGGCCTGCTCGAGTTCAAGCAATCCTTCGGGGGGAGGTGGGTGGAGCTGTCCGGCGCCCACGAGCGGATCGTGAGCCAGGCGCGAGCGCGAGCCGGCACGCTCCTCGTCGGGGTGGGCCGCGGCGCGCGGCGGCTGGCCGGATCCCGGAGGACGGACCGGTGAACGCCGACGTGGGCCGGAGCGGGCCGGAACAGGCAGCCCAGCGCGCCCTGCTCGACCGGCTGGCGGCGGCGGAGCCGCTCGGCTCCCGGCCGCTCGCCCGGCTCGTGGAGCGGCTTCGAGTCGCGGGTCGGCTGCGCGGCGTCGTCGGGGCCGGCGGCGACCAGGGGACCGGGCGAGGCGGCGCAGCCGTCGATCGCGCGACCATCGCCGGCGTCGCGTACGACTCGCGGCGGATCGTGCCCGGCGGCTGCTTCGTGGCGGTTTCCGGGTCGCGCGCGGACGGGCACGCCTTCGCTGCGGCGGCGGTCCGGGCCGGCGCCGGCGTCCTCGTCGTCGAGCGTCCGCTGCCGTCGGGCGAGGTTGCCCCGGCAGTCCAGGTCATCGTCGACCGCAGCCAGCTGGCGCTGGCCACCGTCGCGGCCTGGTGGTACGAGGATCCGGGCGCCGATCTGGGCGTGATCGGCATCACCGGGACGGACGGCAAGACGACGACGGCCGGCATGGCGGTCGCGGCGCTCGAAGCCGCGGGCGTGGCGACCGGCCTCGTGAGCACGGCCGAGCAGAAGGTCGGGGACCTGCGGGCCGGCGCGTGGGCCCACGTCACGACCCCGGAGGCGCCGGAGCTCCAGCGCACGCTCCGCGCGATCCGCGCCGCGGGCGACGTCGCGGCCGTCATCGAGTCCACGTCGCACGGGCTTGCCCTGGAGCGAGTCGGGGAGATCCCGTACGACGTCGCGATCCTCACGAACCTGACCCACGAGCACCTCGAGTTTCACCGGACCTTCGAGGCGTATCGGGCGGCGAAGCGCTCGCTCTTCGAGCGCCTTGGGACCGGCAGCAGCGGCTCGCACGGGCGAGCGCGCAAGCCGGCCTCGCTCCCCGGCGGCCGTCCGTGGCCGACCGGGGGGATCGTCAACGCCGACGACCCGAGTGCGGCCATCTTCGCGGCCGCGACGCGCGACGCGGGGGCGGCGCTGCTGACCTACGGGGTGGCGACGCCGGCCGACGTCCGCGCGACGAACATGACGGAGACGCCCGACGGGCTCGTCGCGACGGTCACGACGGAGCGCGGTTCCGGATCCCTCCGACTGCCGCTCCTCGGTCGCTTCAACGTCCACAATGCGCTCGCGGTGATCGCGCTGGGCGAGCTGCTGGGGCTGGACCCGGCGCTCGTCCTGGCCGGCCTCGCGGCCTTCCGCGGCGTTCGCGGCCGGATGGAGCGGATCGATCGCGGCCAGCCGTTCACCCTGATCGTCGACTACGCGCACACGCCGGCGTCCCTGGCGACCGTCCTCGACGAGCTGGCGTCGCGGGTCGGGCCGGGTGGCGGGCGGATCGCGGTCTTCGGTTCGGCGGGCGAGCGGGACGTCGCGAAACGCGCCCTGCAGGGGCGGGTTGCCGGCGAGCGCTGCCGGGCCGTGATCGTCACCGACGAGGACCCCCGCGGCGAGAGCTCGATGGCAATCCTCGAGCAGATCGCGCAGGGCGCCGAGGCGGCCGGGTTGCGGCGCGGCGACAACCTCTGGCTGATCCCTGATCGCGGGGAAGCGATCGCCGCCGCGATCGCGCTGGCGCGGCCCGGCGACGTCGTCCTGCTTGCCGGGAAGGGTCATGAGCGGAGCATTCTCTACGCGGGGTCCGAGGTGGCGTGGGACGAGCGTCACGTGGCGGAGGAATGCCTGGCGGCCGCCGGGTACGACTGACCGGCGGGCTGCCCAGCGCTGATCGGGCCGCGAAACGGCCCTGCTATCCTTGCCCGACCCATGTCCGTCGAACAGATCCCCGCCGACGCCGCGCCGCGCGCTCCCCGGACCCGCCGGGCCGCGCCACAGTCGGCGCGTGGCGCCCCGGACGAGACCTCCCTGCCGGCGCTGCGCGCGCAGCTCCTCGCCGAGGTCGCGATCCACCACCCGCAGGCGGACCTGGGCCCGGTCGGGCAGGCGTTCGACTTCGCCGTGTCCGCCCACGGGGACCAGCGGCGCGCGACCGGCGAGGCCTACGTCACGCACCCGATCGCCGCGGCCCGAACTCTGGCGGAGATGGCCCTGGACCCGGCATCGATCCAGGCCGCGCTCCTGCACGACGTGCCGGAGGACACGGACCAGTCGCTGACTGACATCGAGGAGCACTTCGGCGCGGAGGTCGCCCACCTCGTGGACGGCGTCACGAAGCTGTCCAAGTTCTCGACCCACTCGCACGAGGAGCAGCAGGCCGAGAACATCCGGAAGATGCTCCTCGCGATGGCCCAGGACATCCGGGTCGTCCTGATCAAGCTGGCGGACCGTCTCCACAACATGCGGACGCTGTCGGGACTGCCGCCCGACAAGCAGGTCCGGATCGCGCGCCAGACGATGGAGATCTACGCCCCGCTCGCCGAACGGCTGGGCATCTGGCAGATCAAGTGGGAGCTCGAGGACCTCTCGTTCAAGCACCTGGACCCGGAGCGCTACCGCGAGCTGGCGGCGAACCTGGACACGCGCCGCGGGCACCGCGAGAGCTACATCGAACGGGCGATCGCGGTGCTCCAGCCCGAGCTCGAGCGGCACGGGATCGAGGGCGACCTCAACGGCCGCCCGAAGCACCTCTTCTCCATCTGGAAGAAGATGCAGCGGAAGTCGGCCGCGTTCGGCGAGATCTACGACGTCTACGCGATCCGCCTGCTCGTCGACGAGGTGCGCGACTGCTACGCGGCGCTGGGCGTCGTCCACAGCCTCTGGAAGCCGATCCCGGGCCAGTTCGACGACTACATCGCGGTGCCCAAGCCGAACGGCTACCAGAGCCTCCATACGGCCGTGATCGCGCTCGACGGCAAGCCCCTCGAGATCCAGATCCGTACGCACGCCATGCACTCCGTCAGCGAGGTCGGCATCGCGGCCCACTGGCGCTACAAGGAAGGCTCCAAGGCCGAGCGCGACTACGACGCCAAGCTGGCCTGGCTGCGCCAGCTGATGGACTGGCAGCGCGAGGTCAGCGACGCGACGGAGTTCGTCGAGGGGATCAAGCTCGACATCTTCCAGGACCAGGTCTTCGTCTTCACGCCGAAGGGCGACATCAAGGACCTGCCCGCCGGCGCGACGCCGCTCGACTTCGCCTACCGGATCCACACCGACGTCGGCCACCGGACGATCGGCGCGAAGGTGAACAACCGGCTCGTCCCGCTCGACTACCGCCTCAAGAACGGCGACATCGTGGAGGTCGTCACGACGAAGGCCGAGCACGGCCCGTCGCGTGACTGGCTGTCGATCGTCCGCACCTCGCACGCCCGCGAGAAGATCCGTCAATGGTTCAAGAAGAAGGACCGCGACGAGAACATCAGCCACGGGCGGGAGTCGCTGGAGCGGGAGCTGAAGCGCCTCGCCCGGACCTCGATCGCGGCGGTCGGCCACGACCGGCTCGTCGAGGCGGCCAGGCCGTACGGGCACGAAACGCTCGACGACTTCTACGCCGCCATCGGCTACGGGGCCATCTCGCCGCAGCAGGTCGTGATGCGGCTCGGTGTCGTCGACGATGCCCAGCTCACGCTGCCGTCGATCGCACCCACGCCGGCCCGCGCGGGCGGTGTCCGGGTCAAGGGCGTGGGCGACCTCCTGGTCCGCTTCGCGAAGTGCTGCCACCCGATCCCGGGGGACCCGATCGTCGGCTTCATCACCCGGGGACGCGGGATCACGGTCCACCTCGGGCGCTGCGCGACCGTGGTCAACGAGCGCGAGGCGGCCCGGCTGGTCGAGGTGGAGTGGGAGACGGCGCCGGCGCAGACCTACCCGATCGCGATCCGCGTCGAGGCGCACGACCGGACCGGGCTCCTCAACGACATCGCCGGGGCCGTCGCGGAGAGCAAGGTGAACATCGTGGCGGCGAACGTGGCGGTGAGCCAGGACCACACGGCGACGGTGGTTGCCACGCTCCAGGTGGCGTCCGTCTCGCAGCTTGCCCGCGTGATGAGCCGGATCGAGCACGTCAAGGACGTCCTGTCGGTCCAGCGTGACCTGGGATAGGGCGCCCGGCCCGGAGGGGTGCCGGCCCGGCCGCTAGACTTGCCGGCATGCCGCCATCCGTCCGCGCCCCGCGGGGAACCCGCGACCTCCTTCCCGACGAGCGCGCCGCGTTCGCGCGCCTCGAGCGGATCGCCCGGGAGCTTGCCGCCCGCTACGGATACCTCGAGATGGAGACCCCGCTCTTCGAGCAGGCTGCCGTGTTCGAGCGCGGGATCGGCGAGGTCACCGATGTCGTGGAGAAGGAGCTCTTCCGCGTCGCGCCAAGTCGCGGCGAGGAGCGCGAGGCGTGGGCGCTGCGGCCGGAGGCGACCGCCGGGATCTGCCGCGCCTACATCGAGCACGGGATGCAGACGTGGCCGCAGCCGGTGAAGGTCGCCCTGACGGGGCCGATGTTCCGCTACGACCGGCCGCAGGCAGGCCGCTACCGCCAGTTCTGGCAGTGGGACGTGGAGGCGATCGGCGACCCGGGCCCGGCCGTCGACGCCGAGATCGTCGAGCTGGGCGCACGCTTCTACCGCGATGCCGGCCTGGGCGACGTGGAGCTCCTCCTCAACTCGATCGGCGATCCCGCATGTCGGCCCGCCTATCTCGCAGAGCTCGTGGACCACTACCGGGCCAATGGGGCGCGCCTTCCCGAGCTCGAGCGGCGTCGCCTCGAGACGAACCCGCTGCGGCTGCTGGACTCGAAGGACCCGGCCATGGCCGAGGTCAACGCCGGCGCCCCGCGGATCACCGATCGCCTCTGCCCGGCGTGCGCGGCGCATTTCGCGGCGGTCCGCGCGCACCTCGACGCGATGGGCGTCGCGTACCGGCTGGAGCCCGGGCTCGTGCGCGGGCTCGACTACTACACGCGAACCGCGTTCGAGTTCTACCGCCGCGGGGCCGAAGGCCAGCAGCAGGCGCTCGGCG
>DAITNC010000031.1:0-16450 GCA_036834865.1 Candidatus Limnocylindrales bacterium
CGGGCCGCCCGGGTCGTCGGGTCGCTGGCCGGCTTCCTGGCGCTCCTCAAGGGCCTCCCGCTCGCGTACCAGCGCGACCTCCAGGAGGACAAGCCACCGCTCTTCGAGGCGTGCGCGGCGTTCGGAGCCTCGCTCGGGGTGATGGCCGGGATGGTCGAGACGCTTGCCGTCGACCGCGCAGCGATGCGGCGCGCCGCGTCCGAGGGGTTCATCACGGCAACCGCGGTCGCCGATGCGCTGGTCCGGCGCGGCGTCCCCTTCCGCGTCGCGCATCATGTCGTGGGCCGGCTGGTTGCCGCCGCGGAGGCCGGGGGCCGCGCGCTCACGGACCTCGACGACGGCGTGATCGCCGCGGCGCTCGCCGAGAGCCGCGACTCCGCGGTCATGGGGCTCGCGGGTGACCCCGGCCTGCCCGGGGCGCTCCGCGAGGCGGCGACGCTGGACGCCGCGCTTGCCTCGTGCGACGTGATCGGCGGGACGGCGCCGGGGCGGGTTGCGGCCGCCGTCGCGACGGCGCGCGCTCGCCTGGACGGCACGGGCGGGTAGGGCATCACCGCGCCTCGCGGGTCGGCGTAGGATCGCGCCATGCTCGACGACGGCGTCATCCGGCGCGCGCCCAAGGTGCTCCTCCACGACCACCTCGACGGTGGCCTCCGGCCGCAGACCGTCATCGACCTGGCCATGGAGGCGGGCTACACGGCCCTGCCGACCCACGACCCGGCCGAGCTCCAGGCGTGGTTCACGCGCGGCGCGGACCGCAAGTCGCTCGAGCTCTACCTGGAGGGGTTCGCCCACACCGTCGCGCTCCTCCAGACCCGCGACGCGATCGAGCGGGTCAGCGCCGAATGTGCCGAGGACCTGGCCGCGGACGGGCTCGTCTACGCGGAGGTGCGCTACGCGCCGGAGCTGTCCACGTCGGCCGGGCTGTCGCTCGACGAGGTCGTGGAATCGGTGCTGGCCGGATTCGAGCGCGGCATGGCGTCGGCAGCGGCCACCGGCCGGCCGATCCTCGTGCGGTTCCTCTGCGCCGCCATGCGCCAGTACGCGCGGTCCGTGGAGATCGCCGAGCTGGCCGTCCGCTGGCGTGATCAAGGGTGCGTCGGATTCGACATCGCCGGGCCCGAGAAGGGCTTCCCGCCGACCCGCCACCTGGACGCCTTCCACCTGGTCCAGCGCGAGAACTTCCACTCCACGATCCACGCCGGCGAGTCCTTCGGCCTGCCCTCCATCTGGGAGGCGCTCCAGTGGTGCGGTGCCGCACGGTTGGGCCACGGTGTCCGGATCGTGGACGACATCACGATCGACGCCGCTGGCCGCCCGCACCTGGGCCGGCTCGCCGCGTACGTCCGCGATCGGCGGATCCCGCTGGAGATGTGCCCCACCTCGAACGTGCACACCGGCGCGGTGGCCACGCTGGCCGACCACCCGATCGGCCTGCTGCGGCGGCTCCGCTTCCGCGTCACGCTCAACACCGACAACCGGCTCATGAGCGGCGTCTCGCTCTCCAGCGAGTTCGCGGCGATGGCCGAGACGTTCGGGGTCGGCCTCGACGAGATGGAGTGGCTCACCCTCAACGCCATGAAGTCCGCCTTCGAGCCGTTCGACGGGCGGCTGCGGCTCATCACCGCGGTCATCAAGCCCGGCTACGCGGCGCTCCGCGCGGAGGCCGCCGCCGCGGCGGTCTCCTGACGATCTATCGCGGGTCGAGCTCCAGCGCGTCGATCGCGGCCCGCAGCAACTCCGCGGAGCGCCGGAGGCCGGACGCCTCCTCGGCGGACATCGCGAGCCGGAGCGTCCGCTCGACCCCGCCCCGCCCGAGCACGGTCGGCACCGACAGGTAGACGTCGTCGATCCCGTAGTAGTCGCAGATGAGCGAGCTCACCGAGAGCACGGTGGACTGGTCGCGGAGGATCGCCTCGACGATGCGGACCAGGCCCGCGGCCACGGCGTAGGACGTGGCGCCCTTGCGCTCGATGATCTGGTAGGCGGCGTCGCGGGTCGATTCGAAGATCTGCTGCAGCGTGCCCTGGTCGTGCCCGATCCCGTTGGCGCGCCCGAAGTCGGCGAGCGGCATGCCGGCGATGTTGGCGGCCGACCACACGGGCACCTCGGAGTCGCCGTGCTCGCCCGCGATGTACGCGTGGACGGAGCGCGGGTCCACCCCGTAGTGCTCCGCGAGGAGCATGCGGAAGCGCGACGTGTCGAGGATGGTCCCCGAGCCGATGACCCGCGCCGAGGGGAGCCCGCTGATCCGATAGGTCAGGTAGGACAGGACGTCCACCGGGTTCGTCGCCACGACGATGATCCCATCGGGGTTCGCGCTCGCCACGGCCGGCACGATCTGGCGGAAGATCGCGGCGTTCTTGCGGATCAGGTCCAGGCGCGTCTCGCCGGGTTTCTGCGCGGCGCCGGCCGCGATGACCGTGATGGCCGCTCCGCGGCACTCCTCGAGCGGCCCGGACCAGACGCGGGCGGTCTTCGCGAACGGGACCGCGTGGAGGAGGTCCATCGCCTCGCCCTCGGCCCGGCGGGCGTTCGCGTCGACCAGCAGGATCTCGGCCGCCAGCCCGGACAGGAGCAGGCCGAAGGCGAATGTGGACCCGACCGCTCCGGCACCGACGATCGCGACGCGGGTGGGGTGGGGCACGCCCGGGGCAGGAGCCGCGCCGGGCGCGGGGCTGGAGGCGAGGTCGGAGGAGTCAGGCATGGCCCGATTCTGCGCCGGTTCGCGGGACCGTGCCGCGAATGGCGTCCGCGCGCCAGCGGGCAGCCGGCTCCAATCGCGACCACGACGCAACCGATCCGCTCCCCAACGTCACGGTCGGCGCGATGGGCGTGCCGCGCAGTCGCCGCCACCATCGCCGACATCCGGTCGTCGACGGCACGGCGCCCGGTGGCGACAAGCGTTGGATGGAGGAGACGACATGACGAGCGCCCCCGCGCCGGAGATGAAGCGAACCCTGAGCCTCACCGGCCTCACGATCAACGCCATGGCGCTGATCGCGCCCGGCGCCTTCCTGTGGACCACGTTCCAGTCGCAGACGCTCCAGACGAACGGCGCCTCGACCACGGCGATGGACATGGTCCCGGGCCTGCTCTTCGCGCTCGTGCTCGCCTTCCTCACCGCGTGGAGCTACGGGGAGCTGTCCAACCTCTACCCGTCGGCGGGCGCCGGCTCTTCCTACTACTTCGCGGAGGCCGCCTTCCTCGAGCGCGAGGAGGCCATCCACTACCGGTTCGCCCGCCTCGCCAAGTTCGTGGTCGGGTGGATCTCCCATCTCTACTACTGGATCTACCCGGGGATCATGGTGGCCTTCACCGGGATCCTGGCCGTCTACATCCTGAGCCTGTTCGGCATCAGCCTGACCACGCCGTTCGAGATCGGGCTGGTCGTCGTGTTCGCCGCGTTCACGGGGCTGATCGCATTCCGGGGGATCTCGGGGTCGACCATGACCGCCGTCGTGATCAACGTCATCCAGCTCACGGCGCTGCTGGCGTTCGCCATCCTCGCCGTCATCTTCCGGCTCACCCATCCGGACCTCGCCTACGCCCACAAGGACGTCGTGTCGGTGGTCCTTCCGCACGATCTCACGAACGTGCTCTTCCAGGGCACGATCGCGATCCTGCTCCTGGTCGGCTTCGAATCCGTGACGGCGCTCGGCGCCGAGGCAAAGAACCCGAAGCGCGACGTGCGCCGGGCAGTGCTCCTCTCGCTGGCGATCCAGGGGATCTTCGCCTATCTCATCGAATACGTGGCCGCGAACTTCGCGGTCAGCAGCGCCCTGACCGCGACCGTGACGGGCGCCTCCGGGGCGGCCACGACGGTTACCGGCTATGCGGCTGCGGCGACCTCCGGGGCGCCGATCGGCGACCTCGTCAAGCTGATCGGGGACACGATGCTGGGCGGGACCGGGACGGTCCTCGCCCTGATCCTGGCCGGGACGGTCCTCATCGCGCTCATCGGTACGACCCTCGCCTGCCTCAACACGGGCGTGCGGATCACCTACGTCATGGGTCGCGACCGCGAGGTCCCCGGGCTGCTGGGGCTGCTCCACGGGAAGTACGCCACCCCGCACTACGGGATCCTGGTCCTTGCCGTGATCTCCGCCGGCCTCGGCGCGTACGGCATCCTGAGCGCGGACAACCTCCTCCAGATCATCCTCGCCTCGAACGTCGGCACGTTCCTGGTCTACGGGATGACGAACTTCCTCGTGATGCTCGCGTTCTGGGCCCGCCCGGAACGCTCGGCGCTCAAGCACATCCTGATCCCCGCCCTCGGGCTCCTGGCCAACCTGGCCCTGCTCGTCACGATCCTCGTGATGAGCATCTCGTCGGGCGGGTCGACCCAGGCGGACACGTTGATCGCGGTGGCGATCGTGGCGGCCTGGGTCGCGGTCGGGGCGGTCTGGCTGACGGTGAGCTCGCGGGCAACCGGCCGCGCGATCCTCGTCGCGCGTCCCGGCACTGAGCGGGTCGAGGTGGCCGGCTGAGCCAGGCGGCCCCGGTGGCCGGCCGGTCCGGCGAGGACCCGTACTTCCGGACGACGACGGCACCCTCCACGGCGCCGTCGTCGTCGGCCGTCGACGCCCCAGGCGTCGCCCCGGAGGTCGCAAGGTTGCGGCTCCGCGTCGCGGCTCTCTCGGTTGTCGGGCCTGTCCGCGAGACGAACGAAGACTGCGTGGGCTGGTTCGACGCGGCCGGGCTGGACCTCGCCGGGACGCCCGGAGAAGCGGTCCGGTCCGTCGCGCTCGGCGGCCCGGCGATCGGCCTCATGATGGCCGACGGCCTCGGCGGGCACGGCCGCGGCGACCTGGCCAGCCGCAC
The DNA here is from genome assembly GCA_036834865.1 of Candidatus Limnocylindrales bacterium. GTDB lineage: Bacteria > Chloroflexota > Limnocylindria > Limnocylindrales > CSP1-4 > CTSoil-043. The sequence goes on from DAITNC010000031.1 coordinate 4,825, forward strand.
GGCGACCCGGATCGTCCTGGAGGCGCTGGCGGCGGCACGCCGGCCGGGACCGGGCGAGGTCCGGACGGCGCTCGAGGTCGCGAACGGCGCGCTCCTCGCGGGCGAGCTCGACGGGGCGACCGATCGCCGGCCCGGACCGCAGACGACGGCCACCGTGCTCGTCTTCACGGACGACTCGGTCCAGGTCGCCAACGTCGGCGACACGCGCCTCTACCGGATGCGCGACGACGTCGTGGAGCTCCTGACGAAGGACCACTCGCAGGCGGCCGAGCTGCTGCGGATGAAGGTGATCACGCCGCACCAGGCTCGGCGGCATCCCGGGCGACACCTGCTCACCCGCTCGGTCGGGGCCGACCTGACCCTGCGGGTCGACTCGGTCGGGCGTGCGGTCTACCCGGGTGACACGTACGCGGTCTGCACGGACGGCTGCTGGAGCGGCCTGGAGCAGGAGGATTTCGAGGCGGCGTTCTCGGAAGACCCGGCGGCCGGCGCCCGCCGCCTCGTGGAGCGGGCGATCGAGATGGGCGGCGACGATAATGCGAGCGTGGCCATCATCCGTGTGGACGCCGTGGGGCCGTCCCGCGACGCGGACGCAACCGACCGCCCGTTCTGGCGGCGGTTCCTCGGCAGCCGCCCATGAGCGATGCGCTGGCCCCGGGCGAGAAGCTGGATCGCTACACCATCGTCGAGGCGATCGGCCACGGCGCGTTCAGCGACGTCTACCTGGCCACCGACCCAGTCGGCGCGCGGGTCGTCCTCAAGTGCCCGCACGAGGGGATCATCGGCGACGTCGCCACCTTTGACCGGTTCCGCCGCGAGATGGAGATCGCGCGACGTCTCGACCATCCCGGGATCCAGCACTCCCTCGACCCGGGCGGCGACCGCACCCGACCCTACCTCGTCATGCAGTACGTGGAGGGGGAGACGCTCCGCGAATACCTCGGGCGGCGCGGGCACCTGCCGATCACCGAGGCGGTCACGCTCGTGGACGGCCTCGCGGCGGCCATGGGCTACGCCCATCGACAGGGCGTCACGCACCGCGACCTCAAGCCCGAGAACGTCCTCGTCACGCCGGACGGCCGGCCGATCGTCACCGACTTCGGGATCGCGCTCATCACCGGTGCCCGGCGCCTGACCTGGCGCTGGCTGACGTCGCAGCTGGGCACGCCGGACTACATGGCGCCGGAACAGGTCCAGGGCGAGCGCGGGGACGCGCGCACGGATGTCTATGCCCTGGGCGTCATCCTCTTCGAGCTGCTGGTCGGACGGGTCCCATGGGAGGGCGACAACCCGCTCGCGATCATGAACCAGGCGGTGATGCGGCCTGCCCCGTCCCTGCGCGAGCTGGACCCCGCCATCCCGCCGCCGCTCGAGGCGATCGTCCGCAAGTGCCTGCGCAAGGACCCGGCCGAACGCTACCCGGACGCGGCCGCGCTCTCCGCCGATCTCGAGTCGTGGAAGGACCTGGACCTCTCGCGGTTCGTCTTTGCCGCCGAGGAGACGCCACCCTCGCCGGCGGGCCGGCGCGGCCCGATCCTCCTCGTGGCCGGGATCAGCCTCGGGTTCCTGGGCGCGAGCGCCCTGTTCGTGCTGCTGGTGGCGTTGCTGCAGCACCACTGACCGCGGGCGGGTGCCGCGGCCGCTGTCGGGTCAGGCCTCGGCGGGCAGGCTGCCGGCGATCCGCAGCGCGTAGCCCCGGCCGCGGACGTTGCGCAATCCCGGGTGCCCCTCGCCCACGAGCTTGGCGTTGATCCGCGTGAGGTGGCTGCGCAGCGTCTCCGGGTCCACGTCCGGCCGTCCGGGCCACGCGGCGCGGAACAGGGCACGGTGATCGACGACGTCCCCGCGCCGCGTGGCGAGGACCGAGAGCAGCTCGAACTCGGTCGGGGTGAGGGCCAGGTTGCGTCCCGCGACCGTGGCCTCCCGACGTCCGAGGTCCATCCGCAGCCCGTCGAGGCTGGGCTCGTAGACGCCGCTGGTCGGCCGGCCGCGCCGGACGGCGGCATGGACCCGGGCGATGAGCTCGGCGACGCGGACGGGCCGGCCGATCACGTCCCCGGCGCCTGCGTCGAAGGCAGCCACCACCAGGGCCTCGTCGGCCAGGTCGGCGATCACGATGATCGGGGCGTCGGTCCTGGCCCGGACGCGGGCCACGATCGCGACGCCGTCGCCGTCGGGGAGGGTCGGGTCGAGGAGCACGACGTCGGGGCGGTCGTCGGCCAGCCGGGCGAGCGCGGTCTCGGCGCGATAGGCGGTCACGACCTCGTGCCCGGCGTTGCCGAGCGCGCTCGCGACCGCCCCCACGTCGACCGGCCGGCTGGCCGCGACGAGGATGCGGAGGCGGGCGGGCGCGGTCGGGGTCGCCATGGTTGCGACCATCCTACGGGTCGGATCGTGACGGCCGCGCGCCAGGTCCGCCGGCTTCCCGTGCCAGTGCCGGACGCCCTGCTCGGCGAGGCGGTTGCGCACCCGCGCTGGGTGTCGCGTCGGGCGACCAAACGGGAGGTGGACGGTCGATCGCAGGTCGGACGGACGGGCGTTCAGTGGATCTGTTCTCCGGCAGCGAACGTGACGGTGGTGGGCGCCCACGGGGGCGGGGACTCTGGCCTCGGCTCAGCCGGTTTGTTCGCCTGGGGCGACACCGGCGCCGAGGATCACCAGCCGCCGCGCCCGGGCCGGATCCCACGCCCACCTCAGCGCACCCACCGCTCTGCTGACCCCGCGAGGTCAGGCCTCCTCCGGCCCCTACTCCTCGGTTGCCTCCAGGCGGTAGCCCACGCCCCGCACGCTGGTGGGGAGCGGCGCGCCCGACTCCTCCAGCTTCGCGCGCAGCCGGGCCAGGTGGGGCTTGAGCCACTGCGGGTCCGGGTCCGTGTCGCCCGGCCAGCCGGCAGCGAGCAGGCGGTCGTGCCCCACCACCCTCCCGCGCGCCGAGACCAGCGCGGCCAGCAGCGCGAACTCGGTGCGCGTGAGGGCCAGGACGCTTCCTTCGACGGATGCCTCGTGCCGTCCCGTGTCGAGGGTCAGCCGGCCCACATGCAGCCCGCCCGCCGGCGTCTCGCCGGCCTCGTGGCGGCGCATGACGGCGCGGATCCGGGCCAGCAGCTCCTGCTTTCCGAACGGCTTCGTGACGTAGTCATCCGCGCCCGCGTCGAGCGCCTCGACCTTGGCCAGCTCGTCCGCCTCGCCGGTCAGGACGATGACCGGGGTCTGGCTGGTGCGGCGGATCTCGCGGCAGACGTCCACCCCGTCGCGGCCGGGCATCGCCAGGTCCAGCAGCACGAGGTCCGGGCCCTCCTCCTCGAAGCGGCGCAGGGCGGCGTCGCCGTCATAGGCGGTGATCACCTGGTGCCCGGCCGTGCCGACCAGCGCCGTGATCGCCCCCACCATGGCCGGCTCGTCGTCCACGACGAGGATTCGCAGCCCGGCTGCCTGTCCGAGCGTCATCCCGTTCCTCTCCCCTCAGTCCGGCGCGACGGCCGGAAGTGCGGCCACGAACCGGCTTCCACCGAAGCCGTTTCCCTCGATCCAGATCCTGCCTCCCATGGCCACCATCAGGCGACGCGCGGCGTACAGCCCGATCCCGGAGCCGCGGCCCCGGCGCCCGGTCGCGCGGACGAACGCCTCGAAGACCGATTCCCAGTCCTCCGCCGGAACGCCGGGCCCGTCGTCGGTCGTGTAGACGCGGATCTCCCCGGCCTGGCGCCAGGCGCCGATGGAGACGCCCCAGTTGCGCGGTGCGTATTTCGCCTCGTTCTCGAGGAGCAGCTCCAGCACCTGGCGGAAGCGCCCCTCGTCTCCGAGCGCAATGAGCCGGTCCTCCGAGGGTTCCCAGCGCAGCTGGTGGTTGCGAAGGAGGGGCCGCAGCAGCTCCACCGTCTCGTCCATCGTCCGTCCCAGGTCGAACGGCGAACGGGCCAGGACGCCCAGGCCCTCGCCGCGGACGGAGACGAGGATGGAGTCGACCAGCCGGTCGAGGCGGCCGATCTGGTCGATCGCCGCGTTGCGCCAGTCCTCGCTCGACGCGCGAGCCGGCGGGTCGGACTGGCCGCCGGCCGCGTCGGCCAGCAGGTCCACGTACGCCCGGACCACCGAGAGCGGCGTGCGCAGCTCGTGCGTGACCACGGAGAGGAGCTCCGCGCGCGCTTCGTCGAGGGCCTGGAGCTCGCCCAGCTGGCGCTCCTGCTCGCGCTGGAGGCGCCCCTTCTCCACGATCCCGGCCAGGAGCGCGGCGATCGTCGCCAGGAAGTTGATCTCCCGCGGCGTGAAGCGCCGCGTGGCGACGGTCTGGACGTTGAGGACGCCGACCACGATGTCGTTCCAGGTGAGCGGCACCGAGAGCATCGAGGTGAGCCCCGCGAGGTCGAACCCGCGCAGGTACTTGAAGCGGGGGTCCAGCCGGACGTCGGGCACCTCGATCGGCCGGCGGGACGCGGCCGCCGCCCCGGTGACTCCTTCGCCGAGCGCCAGGCTCACGCGGCTCACCTGGTCCCGGTCCAGGCCGTTCGTCGCCGCCAGCGTCAGCCGTCCGGTGGCCGCGTCCAGCAGGTAGAACGAGCAGACCTCGACGTGGAGCGCCTCGGTGGTCCGCTCCACGAGCGTGACCATGAGAGCGTCCCAGTCGCGGGCCTGGGTCGCCAGCTGGGCGAACTCGTGGAGGAAGGCGAGCTCGCGCAGGGTGCGCGCAGAGTCCTCGTCCGCGCCCGGGGCGACGACCGGAGCAGCGGGCGCGGCGGTCGGCACGGGGACCGGCGGGTTGACCATGGGCGCGATTGTGGCGCGCGACGGCGCATCGTGCGCGGACGCCTGCCCGGGCGCCCGCGCAGGTGTGCCCCTCAGGACGGCGTGCCGGCCGCGGCGGGATCGGTGACGCTCGCCTCCAGGTTGGCGAGGAGCGGGTCGGTCCACGTCCACGCCGCGCCGTAGTGGGCGCCCACCGCGCCGTGTCGAGCGGCCTCGGTGCGGAGCGGAAGGCCGAAGATCTGGATGAACCCGACCGCCGCGGCGTGGTCGAACGAATCGCCCGCGTCGTACGTTGCGAGGGACTTCTCGTAGAGCGAGAGCGGCGAGCGCCGACCGGTCACCACCGCGCTGCCGTGGTCAAGCCGCACCCGCACGTCGCCCGAGACGACGCGCTGCGCGCTCGCGACGTATCCCCGCAGGTCGCGGTGGAGCGCGCTGAACCAGAGGCCGTCGTAGGTGAGCCGTGCCAGCTCGTCCGCGACCTGCCGGTTGAAGCGGAGCGTGTCCTTGGAGAGGGTGAGGGACTCGAGCGCGCCGTGCGCCGCGTGGAGGACCGTGGCCGCCGGCGTCTCGTAGACCTCCCTGCTCTTGATCCCCACCAGGCGGTCCTCGACGTGGTCGATCCGCCCGACGCCGTGGGCGCCGGCCTGCTCGTTCAGGCGCTCCACGAGCGCCACGGGATCCAGCCGCTCGCCTTCCAGGCTGACCGGGACCCCTCCCTCGAAGCCGATCACGATCTCCGCGGCGGCCGGCGCGTCGGCGGCCGCGACGGTCCACGCGTAGGCATCTGCGGGCGGCGTGGTCCACGGGTCTTCCAGGACGCCCGTCTCGCAGGAGCGACCCCACATGTTGACGTCGATGGAGTACGGGCTGGACTTCGTGATCGGGAGCTCGATGCCCCGCGCGGCCGCGTAGTCGATCGACTGGTCGCGCGAGAGGCCCATGCCCACCCGCATCGGCGCGACCACCTCCAGGGCCGGGTCCAGCGCGTGGACCGCCACGTCGAAGCGGACCTGGTCGTTGCCCTTGCCCGTGCAGCCATGGGCCACCGCGTCGGCGCCTTCCTTCTGGGCGACCTCCACCAGGAGCTGCGCGATGAGCGGCCGCGCGAGGGCAGTCGCCAGCGGGTAGACGCCCTGGTAGCGCGCGTTGGCCTGCAGGCTGGGCCAGCAGAAGTCCCGGACGAACGTCTTCCGCGCGTCCACCACGTAGGCGCGCGCCGCCCCCGCGGCGATGGCGCGGGTCTGCACGCCCGCTCGGAGCGAGCCGCCGCCGACGTCCACGGTCAGGGTCACGACCTCCACGCCGAACTGCTCGCGGAGCCAGGCCACGGCCACCGAGGTGTCGAGACCACCCGAATACGCGAGGACCACCTTCTTCATCTGCGTGTCGCCTCCGCTGCCGCTCTTCGAGCTGCCAGGTCTATGGATACGTGCTGGTGAGGTCGGCCGCCGGCAGGCCGGCGCTCGCCCCCGCGACCAGCTCCAGGAGACGGGCCCGCCAGCGCTCCAGCGCGGGCTCGTCGGCGAAAAGGACCAGGAGCGTGTTGTCGCCGGCGAGCGTGCCCACCTGCTCGTCGAAGCCCGATTCGTCGATCGCCTGTGCGATGGCCGCCGCCGTCCCGGGAGTGCTGACCAGGACCAGGGTCAGGCCGCTCCGCTCCACCCGGACCGGGTAGTCGGCCAGGACGCGGCGCAGGCGCGCCTCGCCGGGGTGGGGGAGCGGGCGGCCCGGCTCGGCCGCGCCCGGGGTCACCCCGGCGCCGGCCGTGGCTGCCGCGTCGTCGGCCAGCGTCCGCGTCGTGACGTAGGCGTGGTGCTCGCCGCGCGGCGCCTTCACGAGGCCCAGGTCGGCGATGTCGCGGCTGACCGTTGCCTGGGTCACCGCGAAGCCGCGCCTTCGAAGGAGCTCTGCCAGCTCCTCCTGGCTGCCGATCGCCGCGGCCTCCACCAGCTCCAGCACGGCGCGGCGGCGTGCGGCGCGGGCCGCCTCGCCGGCGCGGGCGGGCGCTTGCGTGGTCACGGCCGCGGCCTCATGGCGTGGCACCCGCCGCGGCGCCAGTCGCGGCGGCGGGGCGGCCGCCGGAGATGCGCGTGCCGAACGTCGGGTCGTCGAGCGCGCGCGCCAATGCGCCGGGCGCGGCAGCGTCGCAGATGATCGCCTCGGCGCCGGGCGCGGCGATCCCAGCGAGCGCGGCCCGGACCTTGGGGACCATCCCCCCGCTGATCGTCCCGGCCGCGATAAGGGCCTCCGCGTCGGCGGCGCTGATCGTGGCGAGCTTCGTGCCGTCGGCCCCGCGGATCCCGTCGACGTCGGTCATGAGGATCAGCTGCCGGGCACCCAGCCCGGCAGCCAGCCCGGCCGCCGCGTCGTCCGCGTTGACGTTGCAGACGATGCCGCCCTCGTCACGCGCCAGCGGCGCGACGACCGGCACCTGGCCGCCCACCAGGATGGCATCGAGCAGGTCGCGCTTGATCCCGACGACGTGCGCCACGAGGCCCATCCCGTCCACCCGCTCGCCGACCAGCAGCCCGCCGTCCACGCCGGAGAGACCCACGGCATCCACGCCGGCATCGCCGAGGGCGGTCACCAGCTCGCTGTTGACGACGCCGCGCAGGACGGCGGCCGCGACCTCGATGGCCGCAGCGTCCGTGACGCGCAGGCCGCCCTCGAACCGTGTCGGGACGCCCAGCCGGTCCAGCCACTCGGTGATGCGCCGGCCCCCACCATGGACGATCACCACGGGTCGGCGGCGGACGACGGCGGCCACCTCGGCCAGCACCTGGCGCTGCTCCGCGAGCGTGGTGCCGCCCAGCTTGAGGACCACGATCCCGCTCATCGGCCGGTCCCGGTCACGTCGTGTACTCCGAGTTCTCGCGCACGTAGGCCTCCGTCAGGTCGCAGCCGAACGCCTCGCCCATCCCGTCCCCCGCGCCGAGGTCCAGGCGGATGAGCACCTCGCCGGCCGCCATCGCGGCCCGGGCCACCGCCCGGTCGAACGGGAGCGGTCCGCCGGCATAGACGGGATGGCCGGCGACCGAGATCCGCAGCCGCGCGGGCTCCACGGGCACGGGCATGCCCGCGCGCCCCGCGGCGTCGACCGGGGCGAGGCCGGCCGCCTCCAGGACCCAGGCTTCGGCGGCATGGGCGTTGCCGACCGCGCCGGCGATCCGGCCCCAGTTCGGGTCCCGGCCGTGGACCGCGGCCTTCACCAGGCTGCTGGAGATCACGGCCCGGGCCGCGCCGCGCGCATCCACGTCGTCCGCGGCGCCCGTCACCTGGCACGTGATGAGCGTGGTCGCGCCCTCGCCATCGGACGCCTGCTGGCGGGCCAGCGAGCGGGCCACGGCCTCGATCGCGCGGCCCAGCGCGGCGGCGCCGGGGTCGCCGGCATGCACCGGGGCTGCGCCCGACGCACCCGACGCGAGGACCAGGACGCTGTCGTTCGTGCTCGTGTCGCCGTCCACCGAGAGCTGGTCCCAGGTCCGAGCGGCGGCGCCCCGGAGCATGCCGTGGAGCGTGGCCGGGTCCGTCGCGGCGTCGGTGAGGATGACGGCCAGCATCGTGGCCATCCGCGGGTGGATCATCCCGACGCCCTTGGCGATGCCGCAGACCGTGACGGTAACGTCGGTCCCGTCTGCGCCTGGGAGCCGCAACCTGACCGTTGCCCACTTCGGGCGCGAGTCGGTGGTCATGAGGGCGCGGGCGGCCGCCATCAGGGCCTCGTCCGTCGCTGCCAGCTGGCCCGGGATTCGCTCGGCGATCGCCGCGTTCACCAGGTCCACCGGGAGCCGCGTCCCGATCACGCCCGTCGAGAACGCCAGCGTCCGGCCCGCCTTCGTGCCGAGCGCCGTCGCGAGGCTGCGCGCGAGCTCGCCCTGGTCGGCGTCGCCCTCCGCACCCGTCGCCGCGTTCGCGGAGCCGGACGTGGAGAGGATCGCCTCGGCCCAGCCCGAACCGGCGGGCCCGCCGCCCCCGGTCTCCGCGAGATGCGCGAGGCTGAGGCGGACGGGAGCGGCCGCGAACGCGTTGTGGGTGAAGACGCCCGCCGCGGCCGCCGGGGCGCCGGTCGTCGCGATCACCGCGAAGTCGGGCCGTCCGGACCGCTTGATCCCGATCGGCACGCCCAGGGCACGGAACCCGGACGGCATCACGACCCGCTCCTCCACGTCGGGGAGGCCGGTCGCCACGGCCGCCAGCCCCGCAGCGCGCGGGTCGATCGTCAGGCCGCTCACGGGACCAGCGCGTGCTGCTCGAGCCCGGCCGTCTCGGGGAGCCCGTGGACAAGGTTGAACGCCTGGATCGCCTGGCCGGCCGCGCCCTTGACCAGGTTGTCGATGACGCCGATCGCGAGCACCCTGCCCGTTCGCTCGTCCAGCCGCACATGGACCCGGCACGTGTTGCTGCCCAGGACGTGCTTCGTCGCCGGCGGCTGCGCGACGACGTGGACGAACGGCGTTCGCGCGTAGGCGTCCGCATAGAGCGCGTCGAGCTCCGACTGCGTGACCGGTCGGCTGGGGCGGACGTGGCAGGCCGAGAGGATTCCCCGCGTCATCGGGACCAGGTGGGGCAGGAAGTCGATGCCGCGCACGCCCGGGTTCGCGTCGGCGCCACCGTCCGCACCGAGGGCGGCCAGCTCCTGCTCCATCTCCGCCACGTGCCGGTGGCCGCCCACGCCGTAGGCCTTCACGCTCTCGTTGACCTCGCCGAACATCAGGTCCTGCTTCGGTTCGCGGCCGGCGCCCGACACCCCCGACTTGGCGTCCACCACCAGGTCGGCGATCAGCCCGGCCCGCGCGAGCGGCGCGAGCGCGAGGAGCGTCGCCGTCGGGTAGCAGCCGGGCGCGCCGACGATCGCCGGCCCGGCCTCGCGCAGTGCGCGCAATGCGTCGGCGTGGAGCTCGGGCAGCCCGTAGACCGCGCCCGCGAGGAGGTCCGGCCGTGGGTGCGTGAAGCCGTACCAGCGCGGATAGTCGGCCGGATCGCGAAGCCGGAAGTCGGGCCCCAGGTCGATGATCGCCGCGCCGCTCGCCGCGAGCCCCGGGACGATCTCGGCGGCCGCGCCGTGGGGCAGCGCGAGGAAGACGGCGTCGGCCTCCGGGACGGTCGCGTCCACGTGGAGCCCCGTCCGGTCCAGGTGGATGTGGGTCCCGCCGATCGGCTCCCTGCTGCGACCGCGGCCCACGAGTCCCTCGATCTGCACGTTCGGGTGGCGCGTGAGGAGCCGGACCAGCTCGGCGCCGACGTAGCCCGTGGCGCCCACGATGACGACGCGGATCCTCGGGCCCGACGACGATGACCGGGAGCGCGTGGTGCCGCCGCGTGGCAGGGACACGGCTCCGACGCCGGGCGCCGCAGAGACGACGGTCCCCGTGGTCGCGCGCACGGGCGCGCGTGGCCGCTCACGGGCGGCTCCCCCCGGGATCGTCGTGGTTGCCGGCGCGGGCCGGTCTGCGGCGTTGTGCATGTCACGCATGACTATACATGATCTGTGCATAGTCATGCAAGCGCGGTGAGGGCGCAGTGGCGCGCTGTCCTGGGACCGCCGGGCGAGCCGCGCCCTGCTACGCCGTCGCGGTCGTGGGCGACTCTGCCGGCAGCACGAACTGCTCCTGGTAGAGGCGGGCGTAGAGGCCGGCCTGGGCGAGCAGCTGGTCGTGGGTGCCGCGCTCCACGATCCGGCCGCGTTCGTAGACCAGGATCTGGTCGGCCCGCAGGATCGTGGAGAGCCGGTGGGCGATCGCGATGGTCGTGCGGCCCTCCATCAGCTGCTCCAGGGCCGCCTGGATCAGCCGCTCGGAGACCGTGTCGAGCGCGGAGGTCGCCTCGTCGAGCACGAGGATGCGCGGATCCTTGAGGAGGACGCGCGCGATGGCGATCCGCTGCTTCTCGCCGCCGGACAGCTTGTAGCCGCGCTCGCCGACCATGGTGGCGTAGCCGTCCGGCAGCTCCGCGATCCGGTCGTGGATCGCGGCCGCGCGAGCGGCCACCTCCAGCTCGGCGTCGGTCGCGTCGGGCTTCGCGTAGAGCAGGTTGTCGCGGATCGAGGCGTGGAACAGGTACGTCTCCTGTGTGACGACGCCGATGACGCTCCCGAGCGACGCCAGCGCGATCCGCCGGACGTCGCGCCCGTCGATCTCCACCGCGCCAGCGTCCACGTCGTACAGGCGCGGGATCAGGTAGGTCGTCGTGGTCTTTCCGGAGCCCGACGGCCCGACCAGCGCGACCAGCTGGCCCGGTTCGGCGGCGAAGTCGATCTCCTCGAGCGCGAAGGCCATGGGCGCCGCCGCCTCCGCGGGGTCCTGCGCGGGCCCGGGCTCCGCGATCGCGGCCTCTTCGGCGTCCCTCCCCTCGCCGGCGGGCACGTCCGAGCCGGGCTCCGGCAGCCGGTTGACCAGCACTTCCTCCACCAGCGGCTCGACCATCGCGTCCGCCGCGGCCTCGTCCGGCGCCGAGTGGTCGCCGTGCCGGAGGTCGTCGGCCGCAGCGGCGTGCGCCCGTTCCGACGGGACGGCCTTCGTCGGGTAGCGGAACGAGACGCAGCGGAACCGGACCTGGCCGCGGACGTCGGCCGGGCCGAGCGTCACCGCGTCCGGCGCGTCCACGATCTCCGGGTCGAGGTCCAGGTACTCGAAGATGCGGTCGAACAACGCGAGCGAGCCCGAGATCTCGACCTGGACGTTGAGGAGCTGGCCGATCGGGAAGAAGAGCCGGCTCTGGAGCGTGGTGAAGGCGACGATCGAGCCGGCCGTCGGGGCATGCGGATCGCCGTTCATCGCGAGCGTGGCGGCCAGCCAGTACACGAACGCCGGCGTGATGCTGAAGATCGTGCCGATGATCATGAAGAACCAGCGCCCGACCATCGCCTGGCGGATCTGCAGCC
>DAITNC010000032.1:0-15923 GCA_036834865.1 Candidatus Limnocylindrales bacterium
GCCCTTCTCTCCCGTGACGATCCTGACGCCGGCCGAGGCCCCGATGCGGGTTGCGCCGGCCGCGATCATGTCCTGCACGTCCTCGGCGGTGCGGATCCCGCCGGCCGCCTTGACGCCCATCTTCGGGCCAACCGCCTCGCGCATGAGCGCGACGTCGAAGACGGTGGCCCCACCCGCCGCGTAGCCGGTGGACGTCTTCACGAAGTCCGCCTTGGCCTGCAACGCGAGCTGGCAGGCGACGACCTTCTCCTCGTCGGTGAGGAGCGCTGTCTCGATGATCACCTTGTTCGCCGCGCCGGCCTCGCGACAGGCGTCCGAGACGCGGGCGATGTCTTCGCGGACCGCGTCGAGCATCCCGCTCTTGAGGGCCCCGATGTTGATCACCATGTCGATCTCGCGGGCCCCGTCCCGGATCGCCCGCCGCGCCTCGAGCGCCTTGACCTCGGTGGTGGCCGCCCCGAACGGGAACCCGATGACCGAGGCCACCACGACGTCCGTGCCGCGCAGGTTGTCGGCCGCGCGGCGGACCCAGGTGGGGTTGATGCAGACCGCGGCGAAGCGGTACTCGGCGGCCTCCGCGCACAGATGATCGATGTCGGCGGCCGAGGCGTCGGGCCGCAGGAGGGTGTGGTCGATGTAGCGGGCGAGGTCCGCCGGGACGTCGGCCGCGCGACCGTGGAAGTCGACGCGCGAGGCACCGCCGGCGACGACGTCGCGGACCTTGGTGGCGCACCGGGCGGCGCACGCGCCGCGGCACGACGCGCACGGGTCGGCGTCGGGCACGCCGGTGGCCGTTCCCGTGCCGAAGGCTGCGAGCACCTCCCGCGTGATCGCCTCCACCAGGTCGTCGCGTTGGCTGATCGTCTCGGTCATCCTGCTTGGCCCTCACCCGGTGATCGCATGTATTGGCGTTCGACACCCGTGATCTTCTCGACCCGTGCCGCGTGACGGCCCGGCCCCCACGCGGTCCCCAGCCACGCCCGCACGATCTCGATGGCAAGGCCCTCCCCGATGAAGCCTGCCCCCAGGGTCAGGACGTTGGCGTGGTTGTGCTCGCGGCTGTTGCGGGCGGAGGAGAGGTCGTGGCAGAGCGCGGCGCGGATGCCCGGGACCTTGTTGGCCACCATGCACGAACCGATCCCGGCCCCGTCGACGATCACGCCCCAGCGACAGGTGCCGCCGGCAACCAGGCGGGCGACAGCGTGGGCGATGTCCGGGTAGTCCACGGGATCGCTGCCGTGCGTGCCGCAATCGGAGACCGCGAAGCCGGCTTCCGTCAGCATCGCGCCGATCCGGTCCTTGAGGGCGCGGCCGCCGTGGTCTGCGCCGATCGCGATGGCGACGCGCTCCGCCGCCCCCGAAGCTGGCCCGGGCTCGGCGCCCGGAGCCGGAGCCGGCGCGGGCGCGGTCCGGGTGGTCGCGCCGGCGGCCAGCGTCGCGTCAACGATCCGGCGCACGACATCGCGGACCTCGTCCCTGGAAGGAGGGGCGGGCGGCGGGGCCGCCGTGTCGCGCGGCTCAGGCATGGTCGAGAACCCAGGCGGCGGTGGCTTCGTCGGCGACGAGCACGCTCACGCACGCCGCCCGCAGCGCGGCGAGGGCGATCGGGCCGCGTCCCGCGCCCGCGGCGAGGCCGACCGTCAGCGTCTTGGCGCGAAGCTCCTCGAGCGGAAGCCCGATCGTGCGTCGATCCAGCGACGGGAGCGCGATCCTGCCGTCCACGGAGAGGAACCGGCCCAGGATGTCGCCGACCGCGCCGGCGTCCGAGAGCGCAGCGAGATCTCCGTCGCCGAGATAGCCCGACGCGACGTGCACGCTGTCGGGCCCGTGCACGCCCATGCTGAAGATCGCGGTGGAGGCAGCCCGCGCGGCGGCGAGCGTCTCGCCAACCGATGGATCCTCCTCGAGCGCGTCGCGGAGCTCGGCCGAGCCCACGATCGCGGGGGCGGCCATGAGCCGGATGGCCGCGCCGCTGGTGGCCCCGAACCGTTCCACGATCTCGTGGGCCCGCGTTGGGCGCGCGGACCGGGAGGTGGCGCCGTTGAGCTGGACGATCTCGGTGGCGGCGGTCCAGCCCGGGCGCAGGTGGGCAGCCAGCTCGAGCATCGTGCGGCCCCAGGACACGCCGATCGCGCCGGCGGGCCGCACCGAGGCAAGGTGGGCCGCGGCCGCCCCCGCAACGCGCTCCCGCGCCAGGAGCTCGTCGTCCGGCGCGGAGCCGGTCGCCGGGACGTCCACGACGACGGCACCGCGCAGCTCGAAGCGGCGGACGAGCGCGTCCTCGAGCTCGACCAGGCGGGCCGCCGGGTGGACGATCTCGATCCGGACGGCCGATTCGCGCAGGGCGCGGTCCAGGAGCCGACCGACCTTGAAGCGGCTCACGCCCAACCGCTCGCCGACCTGGTCCTGGGTGAGGTGGAGCCGGTAGTAGAGCTGGGCTGCCCGGAGCATGAGCCGGGTCTCGGTGGAGAGCGGCTCACCCTGGCGCGGCGAGGCTGCGCTGATCGTCATGCTCAAATGTGCAGTGATCTGCTCATGTGTTGCCAACCGTACGTCGGCGACGGGTCGATGTCAAGGGGCAGGCGACCGGGGAGCGGCGCCTCCGGACGGGGCCGGCGTGCCGACGTCCGGCGCCGCGGCCGGGGGATGGAGGACCCCGCGGCCGATCGCCAGCCCGGCGACGAGCGCCACGACCATCACGACCGCGAACGTGTAGAAGGGAAGGTGGAGGTCGGAGGTGAAGAGCACGCCCGCCGTGATCGCGGCCACGATCGTCCCCAGCGTCCCGGCCGCACCGAAGACACCCTGCGTCGTCGCGGAGCGGCCGGCCGGCGTGCCTCGGGCGACGACCGTGTAGAGCGCCGGACCCAGCAGCCCGAAGGAGACGCCCTCGAAGATGACCACCGGGATGACGAGGACCGGGTCCCGGACCGCCGCGTAGAGGATCCCGGCCAGCGCGGCCCCGAGGCTGCCCAGCACGATGAGCGGCACCGGCCCGTGCCGATCCGACCACCGCCCGGCGAACGGCGAGACGATCACGACGCCCAGGCCGAACGCCGCGAAGGTGAGGCCGATGAGGCCGATGTCGGCGCCCAGCGCGGTCATCCAGAGGCTCCAGATCACGTCGTAGGTGCCGACGGCGAAGTAGCTGCCCACGTTGACGACGAGAGCGGCCACGAGGAGGCGGTTCCAGAGCGAGGCCGGCGCCGCCGCGGTGGGATTCGGGGTCGTGGCCGGGTCGGGAACGTGGAGCGGCGCCGGTCGGCGGAAGACGGTGAGGGCAAGGAGGAGCGCGGCGCCGGCGACCGCCAGCGTGCAGAAGACGAAGGGGAAGACGTACCCGCCGCCCAGGGCCGCCCCGATGCCCCCGAACGCCGGGCCGAGCAGGAGGCCAGCCATCTGGGCGGAGCTGTACAGCCCGAATGCTGCGCCGCGCTCCTCTGGGGCCGTCGCATCGAGGATGTAGGCGCGCGCTGCCGGGTCATAGGCCGCGGTGGCGAGCCCGGCCAGCCCGCGGGCGAGGAGGAACGCCGGCGCGCCGGTGAGCACCAGGGGGAGCGGCACGACGACCGCCGTGGCCACGATGCCGGCGAGCATGAGAATCCGCTTGTCCCCGCGGTCCGCGAGCGCTCCGAAGACAGGCTCGCCCAGCAGGCGCGCAGCCGGCCAGGCGGCCACGATCCAGCCGAGCGTCGCCGGGTCGATCCCCTGCTTCGTCAGGTAGAGCGGCAGGACCGGCAGCAGCGCGCCGAACCCGAGCCAGAGGATCGCCTCGGAGACCAGGACGGGAAGGATCGGGAGGATCCGGCCAAGCCGCCCGCGGACGCCGCTCGGGCGGATGCCGATCACGCGGGACGCCGGGCGAGGAGGTGAACCACGACCAGCGCCCCGGCGCAGGCAAACGCCAGCAGGCCCGCGCCCGCCATCCCGACCCCGAGTCCCGCGCCGTTGGAGATGAAGCCCATCACCGGCGGGTAGACCACCGACCCGGCGACCGCGGCCGCCGTGAGGATCCCGCTCACCGCGTTCGCCCGCGCCGGGTAGAGCGCTCCTGCGGACGCCATGATCATCGGGTAGATCGGGCCGCAGGCGAGGCCCGCGACGGCGAAGAGCGCGATCGACGCGCCGACCCATGGGACCACGACGGCCGCCACGATGGCGGCCCCGGCTGCCAGCCCGCACGCCGTCGCGACCGCGATCGGCGCGAACCGGTGGGCGAACCGGCTGGCGACGACGCGACCGATCGACAGCGCGGCCCAGAACAGCGAGAGCGCGACGGTCGCCACCTCGACCGGCGCCGCGTCAAGGAACCGGACCAGCCAGCTGGACACGCCATTCTCGGAGGCAACGTAGCAGGCGATCGCGAGCGCGAAGAGGACGAGAGGCAACGGCACGGCGGCCCGCGCACGCGGCCCGTGGCCGGAGGCGGTGGCCGCGGCCAGGCGGGGAACGCCGAGGTCGCGGGTGACGAGCCGCAGGCCCACCCCGATCACCATGAGGCAGGTGGCAGCGAACGGGAGGCGCCACGCGACACCGTTCGCCACGAGCGCACCGATCACGAGCGGCGCCGCGAGTGCCCCGAGGCTGAAGCAGAGGTGGAGGCGGCTGAGGGCGCGGCCACGGTTCTCGTGGAAGCGGTCGAGGAAGAGGCCGTTCATCCCGGCCTCGACCGAACCGGACCCGAAGCCGACGATCCCCGCGCCGCCCACGAAGAGCGCCCAGCCGGGCGCCACGCACTCCAGCCCGAGGCCCACCGCCATGGCGAAGACGGCGGCCGGCAGGACGACGCTCCGTCCCAGGCGCTCCATGAGGTACCCGCTCCCGAGCGAGCCGATGACGAAGAGGAGCGCCGAGACCAGGTAGAGGATTCCCACGCCGGCGTCGGGCTGGGCGAAGTCGCGTTCGATCGACGGGACCAGCGACGGGACGAGCAGCGCGCTCCAGCCGACGAGGAGGAAGCTTGCGTACCCGAGGGCGACCACGCCGCCGCGGCCGCGGTCCGCTACCTCCGGCACCGCGTCACGATCACGCCGGAATCAGAGCGTGCGGGTCGATCGCGAGGCGGGCCCGCAGGGCATCCCGCCAGGCCTCGAGCGCGACCGGCCACCACGCGTCCGCGTTGGCGCGATCGCCGTACCACGGGGAACGGCGGCCGGGCCCATGGGTCGCGCCCGGCAGCACGACCTGGCGCGATCCGGGCAGGAGCGCTGCGGCAACCGGGATGAGCCCGTCGCCAGCGACCGTGTCCTGGACGGGTTGCGGGTAGACATCCTCGTACAGGCGCCGCACGAACCGCTCGCGGCCATCGTCGCTCGCGAGGCGACCGACCAGGAAGGTGGAGGCCACGCTGACGTACCCGGTGGTCGGCGCAAACGTGGCGCCCGGGACGTGGCGCTCCGCGAAGCGAGTGCCCGCCTCCCCGACGCGTCGGCCCCAGCGACCCGCGTCGCGGGCGGCGAGTCCCGCCGCATTCGGCGTGCCGAGGGTGACCAGCGCCCCGATCCGCCCGGCCGCGCGCAGGGTCCGTCCCTCGAACGGGACCGGCGACGTGAGCAACCGGCCCACGACGCCGCCGGCGCTGTGCCCGACGTAGAGGACCGGCGCACCCCGGGCCGCGGGGGACGCGGCGGATCGCGAACCCGCCTCCAGCAGCGCCCGACCCACGCGCGTCGTGATCGGGCCGAGGCCCCGGACCGAGGCGAGGATCCAGTCCGGCGGGTAGACCGGCGCGACGAGGACGTCGGCCGCTCCACGCTCGCGCAGGACCGCTGCCATGTCCGCGTACCAACCCGGCATCGTCAGGAATCCAC
Organism: Candidatus Limnocylindrales bacterium; assembly: GCA_036834865.1. GTDB lineage: Bacteria > Chloroflexota > Limnocylindria > Limnocylindrales > CSP1-4 > CTSoil-043. The sequence goes on from DAITNC010000032.1 coordinate 5,811, forward strand.
CCGCGATCAGGACGACCGGTGCCAGCGAACCGGGCTCGACGTCGCGCCACGTCGGGGCCAGCGGCTGCGACGCGGACCCTTCGACCTCGCGGGGCTGCGGATGGGTGCTGGTGGCAGGGGCCTCGATCATCGCCGGGCAATCGTAGCGAGCCCCCGCCGGGGCGGCGGCCCCGGCGGGGGCGGCGGGCGCCGGCCGGGCCGGTGGCCCCGGACCCGACCGTATGATCGTTGACATGTTCCTGAGCCCATGGCTCCTGGCGGTCCTGCTGGCGCTCATCTCGATCGCCACGCTCCCGACCCGGCGACTGTTCCTGGCGGGCGCCGGGCGCGGGCTGCTCACGACCTATCTCGTCGCGCTCGTGGCGCTGGGGCTCCTGGCCGCGTCCGGCCTCGGGCCTGCCAGGCTCCTCGTCCCGTGTCTCGGGGTGGCGTTCGCCGCGCCGCTCATCGCACCGCCGGCCCTCCTCCGGCGCGTGCTGCATCGCAACGGACGCGACGGGCCGGGCGGGCCGGGCGGGCCGCCGAGAGGCCGCGGGTGAATGAGCAGCCGACGCGCAGGAGCCGGGCGATCGTTCAGGATGTCGTAGATCGTTCGGCTCGTTGACAATACTCAATGGATCCGCGTAGTATCTGCGGGTGACCCATGCACCCGCTCCCACCGATCGCCTCGCCGCCGTGATCGCCGACATGGCGCACGCGTTCCACGCGCCGGGACCGGGCCTCCCCGGCTGGTTGGCGCAGGACCTCACGCTCGCCCAGGTCCGGACGCTCTTCCTCATCGGCCACGAGGCCCCGCTGCCGATGGGCCGGATCGCCGAGATCCTCGGCGTCTCCGTTGCATCCGCGTCGGGGATCGTCGAGCGCCTCGAGCGGCATGGCCTGGTCGTGCGACAGCATCGCACGGACGATCGGAGGATCGTGGACTGCGTGCTGACGGACGTCGGCCGCGGTTTCATCGACGAGATGTCGGGCCGCCGCATCGAGATGGCACGGCGTGCGCTCGACGTCCTGACACCGGACGAGCTGACGGAGTTCCACCGGCTGGTCTGCCTGATCGCGGAGCGATCGGTGGCCGACGGCGGGGCCGCCCAGACGGCGGACATCGCCGCTGCCCGGCCGTCACGGCCGGCCGCCACGTGACGGCCCACGATCCGATGCGCCCCGCCGACGCGGAGGGCGGCGCCCGGAGCCGGCAGCATCACTGCAACCCCAGCGCACTCAAGCGCGTCCAGCAGAGGCAGCACGCCCGGCCATGATGAAGCTCCTGCGCACCTACCTGCGGCCCTACTCGCGCCAGGTCGCGCTCGTGATCGCGCTGCTCACGGTCCAGGCCATCGCGAACCTGTACCTGCCCAATCTCAACGCCGACATCATCAACGACGGCGTCGTCAAGGGCGACATCGGGTACATCGTCCGCACGGGCGGGCTCATGCTGCTCGTGACGCTGCTGCTGGGCGTCTGCTCGGTCATCGCCACCTACTTCGGCGCCCGGACGGCCATGGCATTCGGGCGCGACGTGCGTGGCGCGGTGTTCCGCAAGGTCACCGACTTCTCGCAGGTCGAGACGAACATGTTCGGCACGCCGTCGCTGATCACCCGCAACACGAACGACGTGACGCAGGTCCAGATGGTCATCGTCCTCGCGCTCAACGTCATGATCCTGGCCCCGATCATGTCCGTCGGCGGCGTCATCATGGCCCTGCGCGAGGACGTGCCGCTCTCGTCGCTCCTCGTCGTGATCATCCCGCTCATGCTCCTCGTGATCGGCCTGCTGGCCACGCGGGCCATGCCGCTCTTCCGCGCGATGCAGAAGAAGATCGACCGGATCAACCAGCTGATGCGCGAGAACCTGAGCGGCATCCGGGTGATCCGCGCCTTCGTGCGCACCGAGCACGAGGAGGAGCGCTTCGACGTCGCGAACGCCGACCTGACCGAGACGTCGCTGCGCGTGAACCGGCTCTTCGCGCTGATGATCCCCGCCCTGTTCATGATCCTGAACCTCTCGACCGTCGCGATCCTCTGGTTCGGCGGCCTGCGGATCGACAGCGGGGCGATGCCGATCGGCAACCTGCTGGCATTCCTCCAGTACGTCATGCAGATCCTGTTCGCGGTGATGATGGCCACGATCATGTTCATCATGGTCCCGCGGGCGCTGGCCTCCGCCGAGCGGATCGCCCAGGTGCTCGACACCGAGGTTTCGCTGATCGACCCGGAGGCGCCCGCCAACGTGAGCGCGGCGCGCGGCGTCGTCGAGTTCCACGACCTCGAGTTCCGCTATCCGGGCGCGGAGGAGCCGGTGCTGCGGGGCATCACCTTCACCGCGGAGCCCGGCCAGACCACCGCGATCGTCGGCAGCACCGGCAGCGGCAAGTCGACGCTGATCAACCTGCTCCCGCGCTTCTACGACGCCACCGAGGGCAAGGTCCTCGTCGACGGCATCGACGTTCGGTCGATGCGCCAGGAGGACCTCTGGGCCCTCATCGGCCTGATCCCCCAGCAGGCGTTCCTGTTCTCGGGAACGGTCGCCAGCAACCTGCGCTACGGGAACGAGCAGGCCACGGACGCCGATCTGTGGCACGCGCTCGAGGTCGCCCAGGCGCGGGAGTTCGTCGCCGAGATGCAGGGGGGGCTCGACGCCCCGATCGACCAGGGCGGGACGAACGTGTCGGGCGGCCAGCGCCAGCGGCTCGCGATCGCCCGGGCGCTCGTCAAGCGACCCCAGATCCTGGTCTTCGACGACAGCTTCTCGGCGCTCGACTTCAAGACCGACTCGCTGCTGCGCGCGGCGCTCCGCGAGGACACGCTCAACGCGACAGTCATCATCGTCGCGCAGCGGGTCGGCACGATCATGCACGCGGACCAGATCGTCGTCCTCGACGCCGGCGAGATCGCCGGTGTCGGGACCCACGCCGAGCTGATGGAACGCTGCGAGACCTATCGCGAGATCGTCTTCTCGCAGCTCTCCGCGGAGGAAGCGGCGTGAGCGGCCCGACGCGACCGGCCGCCGGCCGACCGGGATTCGGGGGTCCACGCCGCGGCCCGATGGGCGGTGGCTTCGGAGGCGGCCACGGCATGATGGGGGCGCCCGCCGCGAAGCCGCGCGACTTCCGCGGCTCGATCCGGCGCCTGATGGGCGAGCTCCGGCCGGAGGCGCCCAAGATCGTGGTCGTGATGGTGCTCGCGATCGTGGGGGTCATCCTCACCGTGTCGGGGCCGAAGATCATGGCCAGCGCCACGGACCAGCTCTTCAACGGGCTGATCGGCAAGATGCTGGGCCAGTACATGCCGGCCGGCACCACGCAGGTACAGGCCGAGGCGATCCTCCGCACCCAGGGCCAGGGGCAGGTGGCCGACATGCTCTCGGGCATGCACGTGTCCGTCGGCGTCGGCGTGGATTTCGGGGCCGTCGGGCAGATCCTGATCCTGCTGGTCGGGATCTACCTCATCAGCGCGGCTTTCCAGTGGCTCTCCTACTACATCATGGCCGGCGTCTCGCAGCGCACGGTCTACCGGCTGCGCCAGGAGGTGGACAGGAAGCTGGGGCGCCTCCCGCTCAAGTACTTCGACAGCCACCCGCACGGCGACATCCTGAGCCGGGTGACCAACGACATCGACAACATCGCCAACACGCTGCAGCAGAGCCTGATGCAGATCATCACGTCGGTCTTCACGATCATCGGCGTGCTGTTCATGATGCTGACGATCAGCCCGGTGCTGGCCGTGATCTCGGTCCTCGTGCTGCCGATCGCCATGGTCGTGACCGTCCTGATCGCGCGCCAGTCGCAGCGCCAGTTCGCGGCCCAGTGGGAGCGCACCGGCACCCTGACCGGGCACGTCGAGGAGAGCCACACCGGGCACAACCTCGTCAAGGTCTTCGGCCACCAGGAGGATGCGATCCGGCGGTTCGACGAGGAGAACGAGCGGCTCTACCAGGCCAGCTTCAAGGCGCAGTTCATCTCGGGCGTCATCCAGCCCACGATGAACTTCGTCAGCAACCTCAACTACGTGGCCATCGCCGTCATCGGCGGTGTCCAGGTCGCGTCCGGGCAGATCACCCTCGGCGACGTGCAGGCCTTCATCCAGTACTCGCGCCAGTTCACGATGCCGATCACGCAGGTCGCCAGCATCATGAACGTGCTCCAGTCGACCGTGGCGTCGGCGGAGCGGGTCTTCGAGCTTCTCGACGAGGCGGAGGAGACCCAGGACGTCGAGGCGCCGCGCGTGCTCACCCACGCCCTCGGCCGGGTCGTGCTCGAGAACGTCTCGTTCCGGTACCAGCCCGAGGCCCCGCTCATCGACGAGCTCAACGAGGTGGTGGAGCCGGGCGAGACCGTCGCGATCGTCGGCCCGACGGGCGCCGGCAAGACGACCCTGGTCAACCTGCTCATGCGCTTCTACGAGATCGACGGCGGGCGGATCACGGTCGACGGGATCGACACCCGTGAGCTCACGCGAGAGAACCTCCGCCAGACCTTCGGAATGGTCCTCCAGGACACCTGGCTGTTCGGCGGCACCATCCGCGAGAACATCGCGTACGGCCGCGAGGGCGCCACCGAGGACGAGATCGTGGCGGCCGCCAAGGCAGCCCACGTCGACCACTTCGTGCGGGCCCTTCCCCACGGCTATGACACGCTGATCGACGACGAGGCCTCGAACGTGTCGCAGGGTGAGCGGCAGCTCCTGACGATCGCGCGAGCGTTCCTCGCCGATCCCGAGATCCTGATCCTCGACGAGGCGACCAGCTCGGTGGACACCCGCACCGAGGTCCTGGTCCAGAAGGCGATGGCCGGCCTCATGAAGGGCCGCACGGCGTTCGTGATCGCGCACCGGCTGTCCACGATTCGCGACGCGGACGTCATCCTGGTCATGAACCACGGCCGGATCGTGGAACAGGGCACCCACGACGAGCTGCTGGCGAAGCGCGGCTTCTACTTCGACCTCTACAACAGCCAGTTCGTCGAGGCCCTCGAGCCGGCGGTCTGACGAAGGGCCGGCGGCCGCCGGCACCTCAGGCAGCGACGGTCGCCGAGCCTCCAAGCACGCCCGCGATCCGCCGGGCAGCCGCGCGGCCCTGCTCCACGCAGTCCGGCACTCCCACGCCGCGGACGGCAGCGCCCACGACGGCCACGTCGGGCAACGCCCGCATCGCCTGGTCCAGGGCGGCGACCCGCGCGAGGTGGCCGATCGTGTAGCGCGGCATCGCCCGGGTCCAGCGGGCGACGCGGGAGAGAGCCGGGACGCCGGAGATGCCCACGATCCGCGCCAGGTCCGCGTGAACGGCTGCCACGATCTCGTCGTCCGGGCCGGCGAGCAGCCCCGGCGAGCGCTCCCCGAGGAACGCCCGGGCAAGGATCCAGCCGTCCGGGGCGCGGCCGGCCCATTTCGCCGAGCTCCAGGTGCACGCGCTGAAGGCGAGCGGCTCGTCGCGGGCGACGAGGAACCCATGGCCCGGCCGGGAGGGCATCTGCTCGGCGCGGTAAGCCAGGCTCACCACGCCGGTCGAGCCGTGCGGCACGCCGTCCAGGGCCGCGGCTGCCGCCGGCGCGAGGCCCGCGAGCGCGGCCGCCGAGGCGGTTGCCGGGCCGGCCAGGACGATCGCATCGGCCCGGACGACCCCGCCGTCCGAGAGCCGCACGGAGATGCCGCCGGGCCCCCGCTGGACCTCGGCCACGCCGATCCCCAGCCGCATCCGGACCGTCGGCTCGACCGCGAGGCGCCCGGCGAGCGCGTCGACCAGCGAGCCCATCCCGTCCCGGAAGCTGAGGAACGGTGAGCCCTTCGGGGCCGGGGCCCCGGCAGTCGCGGCGCGCGCCCGAGCCCGGCCCTGCGCCAGGCTGGCCAGGAGCAGGCTGCGGTGCTCTCGCTCGGCCGTCCGCAGCTGCGGGACAACCGCGTCGAGGCTCAGCTCGTCGACGGATGCGCCGTAGATGCCGCCGATCAACGGGTCCCCCAGCCGCGCGACGAGCGCGCGGCCCAGGCGGCGCCGGAGGAACCAGCCGATCGAGACGTCGTCCCCCGCGGGCGACCGCGGGAGCAGGAGGTCGCGTGTCATCGCCAGCTTCTCGAGGGGTGAGAAGAGCCCGGTCCCAAGGAACGGCCGCAGCCGGGTCGGGAGCACCAGCCCGATCCCCTCGGGAAGCGGGACGAAGCGGCCCCTGGTCCGGATGTGGACGACCCGGGGATCGGTCGTGCCGATGATCTGGTCGCCCAGGCCCAGCTCGCGGGCCAGGGCAGCGGCGGCCGGCCGGTACGAGATGAACGAGTCCGGGCCGTCCTCCATCAGGAAGCCGTCCACCCGCTCCGTGCGGATCTTGCCGCCCAGGCGATCCGACGCCTCGTACAGCTCCACCGCGATCCCGGCCCGCGCCAGCTCCCAGGCCGCGGTGAGCCCCGTGATGCCGCCGCCGGCGACCACGACTGCCATGGGTTCCCTCAGGCCCGGCTTGGGACGTACGGGCAGAGTGGGTCGGCCTCCAGGACGTCACCCGTCCAGGCGAACGCGCGCGCCCGGGAGCCGCCGCAACGCTCCACGTACGAGCACGCCCCGCAGCGCCCCTTGAACTGGCTCGTGTCGCGCAGGGACGTGAAGACCGGGTGCTCGCGGTAGAGGGCCACGAGGTCGTCGGTGCGGACGTTGCCCACCGCGAGGGGGAGGAAGCCGGACGGGTAGACGTTCCCGTCGTGGGCCACGAAGATGATCCCGTTGCCGTCGCGGACCCCGAAGCCGCGGCCCACGGAGGTCCGGAGGATCTCCTCGTCGGTCTTGCCGTCCTGCTCCATGCGGCGGGTCGCGACGCGCCGGTAGTGCGTGGCTTCGGTCGTCTTGATCTGGAACGGGGCCACCGCCGAGAGGTCGTACAGCCAGCCGAAGAGCTTCTCGCTCTGCGCCGGTGTGATCTCCTGGAGCACCGATCCGCGACCGACGGAGATGAGGAAGAAGAGGCTCCAGCGCAGGATCCCCATCTTCCCCACGACCTCGTAGATCGCGGGGAGGTCGGCGAGGGTGGTGTCCGTGACCAGCGTGTTGACCTGGATCGGGAGGCCGACCTCGTGGGCCCAGGTCGCCGCCTCCATTGTCATCGCGAACGTGCCGGGCACGCCGCGGAGGCCGTCGTGGAGCTCCGGCGAGGAGCCGTCCAGGCTCAGCGAGATCGTCTGGATTCCTGCGGCCTTCAGCGAGGCGAGGCGGGCCTTCGTGAAGTCCGGCGTGACGGCCGGGGCCAGCGAGGCGCCGATCCCGCGTTCCGTGGCGCCCGCGACCAGCTCCTCGAGGTCAGGACGGCGGAGTGGGTCACCCCCAGTGAAGACGATGTGGGGAAGCGGCTGGCCGAAGCCCAGGATGCGATCCAGCAGCCCGAGGCCTTCCTGCGTCGTGAGCTCCAGCGGGCTGCGCTCAGGCACGGCGGTCGCCCGGCAATGCCGGCACGCAAGGCCGCAGGCCAGGGTCGTCTCCCAGTAGACGAGCATCGGCGCGCGGTCATAGACCAGGCCACGCGGCTTCACGGCGCCGACGCCGGGCAGCGCGCCCGGGTGGCCGCCCGGATGGCCGCCGGGGTGGGTGGTCGGCCGGGCCGGGGCCTGGGCGGGGTTCACGACGTCAAGCATGGTCGGGTTCCTTCCTGGCGGGATCAGGCGAGTGCGGCCGGCGCGGCCAGGGCCGCCTCCGCGACGTCGGCGACGCCGGCGATGAAGAGCGGGTCGGTGTTCAACGAGCGGGCACGCTCCAGGTGGACGCCGACCTCGCGGGCGACTGCCTGTGCCTCGATGTCGATGTCGTAGAGCACCTCGAGGTGGTCGGCGACGAAGCCGACCGGCCGGATCACCAGGTCCCGGACGCCCCCGGCGGCGAGCCGCCGGATCTCGACGAGCAGGTCCGGCCCGAGCCAGGGCTCGCCGGTCCGCCCGGCACTCTGGAAGGCGAACTCGTGGCATGCCAGTCCCAGCTGCGCCGCGACCAGCGCCGCGGTGCCGGCCAGCTCGTCGGGGTACGTGTCGCCCTCCGCGACGACGCGAGCCGGCAGGCTGTGGGCCGTGAACATCACCCGGACCGCGGCCGGGTCCGGGAAGCGCGCAAGCGCCTCGCGGGTCGTCTCGGCCAGCACCTCGATGAAGCGGGGCTGGTCGTACCAGGAGTCCACGAACGAGACGCGCGGCGCGCCCGGCCCGAGGCCGGCGATCGCCGCGTCGACGGCACGCCGGTAGCCGGCGGCGTTCGAGGATCTCTGGGGCGCCAGCACGATCGCGGCGAACCGCTCCACGCCGTCGGCCGCCATGCGCTCCACGATCGCGCCGATGCGCGGCTCGATGTGCCGCATCCCGGCGTAAACCCGGATCGGCCGGCTGCGCGCGGCCAGCGCGGCCTCCACCGCTGCGCGCTGCGCCTCGACGATCCCCGAGAGCGGCGAGCCGCCGCCGATGGCCCGGTAACGGCCGACCAGCTCCTCGAGGAGGTGCGGCGGGGGCGGGCTGCCGCGCCGGATGTCCGTGTAGTAGGCCTCCACCTGGTCGAGGCGGTCGGGGCTGCCATAGGCCATGAGGAGGACGGCTTCGGCGGTCACGAGCGTCTCCCAAGGCGATGCTCGTGGACGACGTCCACGAGCCGGGCGAGGTCGTCCGGGTTGGTCCCTGGCAGGACGCCGTGTCCCAGGTTGAAGACGTGACCGGGTCGGCCGGCGGCCTGGTCGAGGATCGCCCGGGCGTCCGCGGCCACCGCGTCGAAGGGGCCCAGCAGGAGGCTCGGATCCAGGTTGCCCTGCACGGCCCGGTCGTGGCCCACCACGTCCCAGCCGGTGTCCAGGTCGATCCTCCAGTCCAGGCCGATCACGTCGCCGCCGGCCGCCGCCTGGAGCGCCAGGATCCCGGACGAGACGACCCCGAAATGGATCGTCGGGACACCCAGCGGCCGAAGCCGCTCGAAGATGCGGGCCATCCAGGGCCCGACGGACCGTGCGTAGTCGCGCGGGGCGAGCGCGCCCGCCCACGAGTCGAAGACCTGGACCGCCTGCGCACCGGCGGCGACCTGCGCCGACAGGTAGGCAACGGTCGTGGCGGCAAGGTGGTCCATCAGGGCGGCCCAGGCCGCCGGTTCCGCGCGCATGAACGCCTTGGCCCGGGCGAAGTCCTTCGAGGGACCGCCCTCCACGAGGTAGCAGGCGAGCGTGAAGGGGGCTCCGGCGAAGCCGATGAGCGGCACCGGGCTCTCGGCCCGGACCAGCCGGATCGCCTCGAGCAGCGGGGCGACCGCGACCTCGGGCTCGAACGGATGGAGCTCGGCGACCTCCGCGGCGGAGCGGATCGGCCGGGCGATGACCGGTCCGCGTCCCTCCACGATCTGGAAGTCCACGCCGAGGCCGGCCAGCGGGGTCGTGATGTCCGCGAACAGGATCGCGGCATCCACGCCCAGGCGGCGGACCGGCTGGAGCGTGACCTCCGCGCAGAGCGCCGCGTCGCGGGTGATCTCGACCAGCGTCGCCCGCTCGCGGACGGATCGGTATTCCGGGAGGGCACGGCCCGCCTGGCGCATGAACCACGCCGGCGTGGCATCGACCGGCTCGCGCCTGCAGGCGCGAAGGAACCGGTCCGCGCGCGGATCAGCCGCGGGACCAGCCGCGGGGCCGCCCGGCCGGGGGCCCGGCGCGGCGCTGCCCTCCGCGGGGCGGAGCACGGTCATCGCCCGGCCGCCGCAACGAACGCGGCGCGTGCCGCCGCGAGCGTCAGCTCCAGCTCGGCGGGCCCGTGGGCCGCTGACAGGAACCAGGCCTCGAACTGCGACGGCGCCAGGAGGATGCCGGCGTCCAGCATCGCCCCGAAGAAGCGGCCAAAGGCAGCGCGGTCCGATTCGAAGGCTTCTGCCGCGTTCGTCGGCGCCCCGTCGCGGAAGAAGACCGTCAGGAGCGAGGCGACCCGCGTGATCCCCACGGTCGCGCCGGCGGCGACGGCCGCCTCGGCAAGCCCGGCTTCGAGGGCGGCGCCGGTCGTCTCGAGCCCCGCGTACAGCTCCGGCGTCAGGAGTCGCAGCGTCGCCGCGCCGGCGGCCATCGCCAGCGGGTGGCCGGAGAGCGTGCCGGCCTGGTAGACCGGCCCGGACGGGGCCACCAGCTCCATCAGGTCGCG
>DAITNC010000033.1:0-15886 GCA_036834865.1 Candidatus Limnocylindrales bacterium
CGTCAGGACGCTCCGGCTTGCTAACGGTCGGGGCGTCCGTCTCTATCCGCCGAATACTACCACATTGCTACCGGCCGAGCGCAGGGCCGTTGACTATCTCCACACGCCGAGACCGCCACCACCCCGCCACGAGTGGGCCTGCGCCGTCCCCGGACTGCCCTCGCCCGACCGTCGCGCAGCGACAGGAGCCCGCGACCACCATGACGAAGATCCAGGAGTCCGGCGACCGAGTCGTTGCCAACGTCGAGCGGGTCATCGTGGGCAAGCACCACGAGGTCCAGCTCGCCCTCGTCGCCCTGCTCTGCCGCGGCCACCTCCTCATCGAGGACGTTCCGGGTACCGGGAAGACCGTCCTGGCGAAGGCGCTCGCGAAAAGCCTCGGCTCGTCGTTCCGGCGGATCCAGTTCACGCCGGACCTGCTCCCGTCGGACGTGACGGGCCTCTCGATCTACAACCAGAAGACCCAGGAATTCGAGTTCCGACCCGGGCCGATCATGAGCCAGGTCGTGCTCGCCGACGAGATCAACCGGGCCACTCCCAAGACGCAGTCGGCGCTGCTCGAGTGCATGGAGGAACGGCAGGCCACGATCGACGGGATCAGCCACCAGATGCCGGACCCGTTCCTCGTGATCGCCACCCAGAACCCGATCGAGTACGAGGGCACGTTCGTGCTCCCCGAAGCCCAGCTGGACCGCTTCATGCTCCGCCTCCGGATGGGCTACCCGACGCCGACGGAGGAGATCGTCATCCTCGACGAGCAGAAGCGGGTCCACCCGCTCGACGACCTCGAGGAGGTGTGCCCGGTCGCCGAGCTGCGCGAGATGCAGGCGGCGGCCCGTGAGATCTACGTGGACGCGAGCGTCGCCGAGTACATCGTTCGCCTCGTCAATGCCACCCGGACGCATCCCGACATCTACCTGGGAGCGTCGCCGCGGGGCTCGATCGCGCTGTACCGCGCGGGCCAGGCGCGGGCCGCACTGCTGGGGCGCGATTACGTGATCCCGGACGACGTGAAGACCCTGGCCAGTCCCGCCCTGGCGCACCGGCTGATCATCAAGACCAGCTCGTCCATCCGCGAGGTGGACGCGGAGACCGTCGTCCGCGAGCTGCTCGACTCGGTGCCCGTCGACGCACCGGCCCGGCCCGGCGGCCCGCGCCGGATCGAGGCCGAGGCCCCGCGCGGCCGCTGACCGGCCCGCGGCCGCAGGCCCTCCATGCGCGTCCTGCGCCGTCTCCCGTTCCTCGTTGTCGGAGTGCTGCTGGTGGTGGCCGCGTTCAGCACCGGCTACGACTTCCTGTTCTACCTCGTCTACCTCGGCTTCCTGGTGATCGGCGGGAGCTACCTGGTCACGCGGAACGGTCTCTCGAACCTGGAGGCGGGCTACGCGGTCAGCCAGGTCCAGGCGCACGTCGGCGACCAGCTCCGCACGACCTACACGCTCCGGAACACGAGCCGGCTGCCGAAGCTCTGGCTCGAGGTCCACAATCCCTCCACGCTCCCGATCCCGTTGCCGGGCCGGGCGATCTCGCTCGGGACGCGCCGCGAACGGTCGTGGGTTGCGCGCGTGCCGCTGATCCGGCGTGGCCATTTCCGGGTTGACCCGCTCCAGATCCGGACTGGCGATCCATTCGGGTTCTTCGAGGCGAATGCGTCCGTCGGGCACGGGCTGACCCTGGTCGTCTACCCGCGGGTCGAGCGAATCCCGCGCTGGCGGCTCCGCGCCGTGAACCTGGAGGGCAGCAGATCCACCCCGGTGCGAGCCGCCCAGGCGACTCCGCTGGCCACCTCCATCCGCCCGTATGCGCCGGGCGACGCGTTCAACAGGATCCATTGGCCGTCCACCGCGCGGACGGGCGACATCCAGGTCAAGGAGTTCGACCTCGAGCAGACGGCCGACGTGTGGCTCTTCGTCGATCTCGAGCGTCGCGTCCAGCGCGGGTCGGGCGACGACTCCACCGTCGAGGTCGCCGTGCGCGTGGCGGCGGCCATCGCCGAGCGCGCCCTTTCCGAGAATCGCTCGGTCGGCCTGACCACGACGGGCGCGCACCTGACCAACCTGTCCCCGGACCGTGGACCACGCCAGCGGCGGAAGATCCTGAACCTGCTCGCCGCGGTCGAGGGCGACGGGACCATCCCGCTCGTGGAGGCGCTCGTGGCCGGGCTACCGCTCCTCCGGCGCGGGATGTCGGCCCTGATCGTCACCCCCGCCGCCGAGCCGGCGTGGGTCCGGCCGCTGGCGACGCTTCGCCCCCGGGGGATCGGCACCCAGGTCTTCTACCTGGACCCGCGCGCGTTCCTGCGCCACGAGGTCGTGGCCGCCGGCCGGAGTGTCGAGGAGCCCGAAGCCGCCGCGGAGCTCGGCGAGCTGGAGCAGGTGTCGCGCCAGGTCCACCACGCGCTGGCCGAGTTCGACGTGCGGACGTGCGCGGTCCCGCCCGGCGTGCCGCTCGGCGAGGTCCTGGTCGAGTGAGCGCGGCCCGCACCGCGTTCGACTACAGCGTCCCGGCTCCGCTGGAGAACGAGCGCCGCCTCGCGTTCGGACCCGCGGAGGGCTGGTCCAGCGTGCTCCTGCTCGTCGTGATGGCCGCGCTCGTCGGCTGGGCCATCGACGACTCTCGCTGGGTGCTGGGGGACTCGACGCTCACGGACTTCCTGCCCTGGGCGGGAATCCTCGGAACGCTGTGGGGCGTCGTGGCGGCCAAGACCGACCGCGGGCGGCTCGTTGCCCATGTCGGCGGCGCGATCCTCGCCACGGTGTACCTGTTCCTGGTCATCGGCACCCAGCTCGCGCCGGGCGAGTCGATCGGCGGGCTGCTGGGGGCCACCTCGAGGTCCGTGACCGCGGCGTACGTCGACCTCGTCGTCCGAGGCCACCAGACGACCACGGAGCTCGGGCACTTCCTGCTGGTGCTGGGGATGATCACGTGGAGCGCCGGTCACTTCGCGGGCTACACGGCCTTCGCCCACCGCCGTCCCGTCGCGGCCATCCTGGTGCCGGGCGCGATCCTCCTTGCGAACGTCGTGCTGACGATCCGGGACCAGTACCCGCTCCTGGTGGTCTATTCGCTCGCCGGGCTCCTGTTCCTCGTCCGGTTCCATGTCGCGGACGAGCAGCGGGCGTGGGCGCGGCACCGGATCGGGGACGTCAGCGACGCGGTCGGCCTGTCGCTGCGCGTCGGCGCCACCTTCGTCGGCGCGGCGGTCCTCGGAGCGCTCCTCCTGGCGCAATCGGCGACGTCGGCGCCGCTCGCCGGCGCGTGGCCCGGGCTGAACCAGTCGTTCACGGAGCTCGCCAAGCAGGTCGTCCGCTACTTCCCGGCTGGCGGGCCCGGGACCCGGATCACGGGCACGCAGTTCCTGGACTCGGTCACCGTGACTGGCGTGTGGGTGACGGACTCGACGCCCATCCTCACGATCCAGACCCCCGCCGGCAGCCCGCGAATGAAGTGGCGCGCCGTCGCCTACGACCGGTTGACCGGGAGCACCTGGACCTGGAGCCAGTCGGCTGAGGTCAGCGTTGGGGCGTCCGATGGGCTCCTGGCCGGCACTCGAGATGCGCCGCTCGACGGCGTCAGCTATGTGCCGGCCGTCTACCAGGTGAGCGGCCTTGCGGCGGGCAGCATCGTGGTGACGCCGGGGATCCCGACGCGTCTCAGCCGGACCGCCAACGTGACGCTGATCCAGGGCGGCGCCGACACCGCGTTCGGCCGCATCCTGCCGGCAGGCGGCAACAGCTACACGCTCGAGGCGCTCCTGCCAGACCTGTCCAACCCGAACGACCCGAAGGCCCTGACCGCCAATCGCCTGCGCGCGGCGGGAACCGACTACCCGGCCGACCTGCTGGCCACCTATACCGGCATCGAGCCCGGGACCGTGGGCGCGGAGACGCGCGCGCTGCTGGCCCAGATCATGAACGGGGCCAAACCCACGACGCCGTACGACACCGCCCGGGCGATCGAAGCCTACCTGCGCGACAGCCAGCACTTCACCTACACGACCGACGTCTCGAATGTCGACTGCGGCGGACGCGGCGTGGTGGACTGCTTCGTCTACTCGCGGAAGGGCTACTGCGAGCACTACGCCTCCACGATGGTGATGATGCTTCGCGCGGAGGGAATCCCGGCCCGGTTCGTCGAGGGCTTCCTGCCCGGCGACCGCACCGCGAGCGGCGTCGAGACGATCCGCCGCAGCGGGGCGCACGCGTGGGTCGAGGTGTGGTTCCCCGGTGCCGGGTGGGTGGCGTTCGACCCGACCGGGGGTGGCGTGGGCCTCCCGCTCGTGCTGCCGACCGGCCCTGCCGTCGCGAACCCCGTGCCCTCGGCCAGCGCGGGTGGAAGCGGGGGCCCGGGCGCGAGCCGTCGGGTCGGAATCGACGAACCGGGCGGGGCGGCCGGCGCGGGGTCATCGGGCAGCTTCCGGACGCCCGGGATCGGGCCGATCATCGTGGTCGTCATCCCGCTCTCGGCCGCGCTGCTCGGGCTCGTGTTCGTCGTTCTCCGGCGCCGTTTCGGCCGTCCGGCCGAGCCGATCGCCGTCTACCGGACCGTGGCGGGCCTGGCCGGCCGGCTGGGCTACCCGCGGCGCCCCACCCAGACCGTCTACGAATACCTGGGGTCGCTTTCCGACGTCGTGCCCGGCGTCCGGCCGGATCTCCAGCTCGTTGCCCGCTCCGCGGTTGAGGCGACGTACGGCCGGCGGCGCTTCGGCCCGGACCGCCTTTCGGCGCTCGGCGAGGCCCAGCGGCGCCTCCGGGTCACGCTCCTGCGCCTCGCCTTCGTGCGCCGCCGGGGCGGTCGCCGCTAGAGGGCGCCGCCACGGGAACGCGCGGCTGCCTCGTCCTCGGCGCGCCGCGCGGCCTCCCCGGCCTCGATCTCGAGTGGCGCGAGGTGCTCCGTCCGGTTCCACGCGCGCAGGACCGCGCGCCCGTTGCGAATATCCAGGACCGCGATGCCCGTGGTGGCCTGGGTGAACGTCCAGAAGCGGTCCAGCGGCAGGCCCAGCAGCGCGAGCAGCGCGACCTTGAAGGCCCCGTCGTGGCCGACCAGGAGCGTCCAGGGCCCGGCATGGGGATCGTAGAACGACGGCGTGGCCGGGGCCGGGGAACCAGCCACGGCCGACGCATCCGCGGCGGTGCCTGCGGTCCAGGACGCGCGGGCAAGCCGGTCGATCACCCCGGACAGCGCCGCTCGGACGCGCCGATCCACCTCGACGAGCGATTCGCCCCCGGGGGCGAAGGTCCGGACCGGGTCGCGTCGCCAGCCCGCGATCTCCTCCGGCCAGCCTGCCTCGACGTCCCGCTGGAGCAGGCCTTCCCAGGCGCCCTGCCCGATCTCGCGGAAGCCCGGCTCCGGGACCAGCGGCGGTGCCGGGCGGCCGCGGGCGACGATCGCTGCTGCTACCGCGGCCGCGGTCTGCACGGTGCGGGCCAGCGGCGAGTGGACGATGACGACCGGGTCGCCCGGCGGCACCGGCAGGCGCGGCGGGGCCCACGGATCGGCCAGGCGCACCCCCGCCAGCTCGGCCTGGCGCTGCCCGAGCGCCGAGAGGGGCGTGTCCGCCTGGCCCTGGAAGCGGCCCTCGGCCAGCCAGACGGACTGGGCGTGCCGGAGGAGGACGAGCGACGCGACGAGATCCGGCGGGAGCGCCAGGGGCGCCACCGTCGCGGGCGGCTCCGTCACGCGCCGCCGCCGAGCTCGACGCTCCAGATATCCAGGACGCCGTCCATCGCCCGAATGTGACCGGCGACGTCGACGGGGACCGCCTCGTCGAGTGCCAGGAGCATGAACGCGTCGCTGCGCGGCGCGGAACGTCCCAGGTGCATCGCACTGATATTGATGTCAGCCTCGCCCAGCATGACGCCGATCCGGCCCATCATCCCCGGACGGTCCTGGTGGCGCGTCACGAGCATCCACGGCGCCGGCGCCATCTCCAGCTCGTAGTCGTCCAGCCGGACCAGCCGCTGCTCGCCGTTCGCGAGCGTCCCGGCCACGGCGTGCGGGAAGCCGTCCGCGACGCCGGCCACGGTGACGAGCGACGCGAACCCGCCCGCATCGGGCGTCTTGCGCTCGACAAGGGTGATCCCCCGCGCCTTTGCGAGGTGGGCCGCGTTGACCAGGTTGACCCGCTCGGTCGTGGTTCCCTCGAGGAGGCCGCGGAGGACCGCGGCCTGGAGGGGCGTGACGTCGTGGGCCGCCAGCTCTCCGGCCACCTCGAGCGTGAGCGCCCGCATCGCGCCCCGGGCGAACTGCGCGTAGAAGCGACCCAGCGTCTCCGCGAGCGGCAGGTACGGCGCGATCGCGCGCGCGGTCTCCGGCGTCAGGAGGGGCGCATTCACCGCGTAGCGTGCGGGTCGGCCGTCCAGCACGTCGAGCACCTGCTGCGACGCCTCCTCCGCCACCAGGACCTGGGCCTCGGCGGTCGACGCGCCGAGGTGTGGCGTGAGGACCGTGTTCGGCGCTTCGAGGAGCGGGTTGCCCGTCGGCGGCTCCGACGTGTAGACGTCGATCCCGGCACCCGCGATCGTGCCTGCATGGAGGGCCGCGGCCAGCGCCGCCTCGTCGACGACCGCGCCACGCGCGACGTTGAGGAGAAAGGCGGACGGCTTCATCCGGGCCAGCTCGGCGGCGCCGATCAGGCCCCTGGTGGTCTTGGTCACGGGCACGTGGAGCGTGACCGCGTCAGAGCGCTCCAGGAGCTCCTCGAACGCGACGAGCTCGATCCCGTGGCGCGCCGCCTGTTCGGCGGTCACGAAGGGGTCGCTGCCGATCACCGTCATCTCGAGGCCGCGCGCCCGGACCGCGATCGCCTGGCCGATCTTCCCAAGGCCCACGATGCCCAGGGTCTTGCCGCGCAGCTCGTGGCCCGAGAAGGCGCTCCGCTTCCACTCGCCGCGCCGCATGGAGGCGTCGGCCGCCGCCACGTTCCGCGCCAGCGCGAGGAGGAGCGCCAGGGTCAGCTCGGCCGCGGCGATCGTGTTGCCCGTGGGCGCGTTCACCACGGTGATCCCGGCCCGAGTCGCCGCGTCAAGGTCCACGTTGTCCACGCCCACGCCGGCCCGCCCGATCACCGTCAGGCGCGTGCCCGCGGCGATCATCTCGGCGTCGACCTTCACCTGGCTGCGCACGACGAGCGCGTCGTACTCCGGGAGGATCGCCCGGTATTCCTCCGCGCTGAGACCGACCTTCTCGTCGACGTCGTGGTGGCGACGAAGGATCTCGAGGCCCTCCCGCGCGAGGGACTCCGCGACGAGGATCCTCATGCGGGGACCTCCACGACGTTCGCGGAACGGGCGTGGGCGGCAGCGAGGACCGCGCGCTGGGCGGCAGCCACGGCCGCGCCCGGCTCTACCGGACGACCGAACGCCAGGGCGACTTCCTCCAGGACGCCAACGGCCCCGAGGATGTCGTCCAGGTTGACGGCGCCCAGGTGGCCGACCCGGAAGATCTTGCCCTTGAGCTTGCCCTGGCCGCCGGCGAGGATCACCTGCCGGGCCTTCACCTCGCCGTTGAACGCCTTCCAGTCGAGGTCCTCGGGGATCCATGCCGCGGTCACCGTGTTGGAGGCGATCGCCGGGTCCGCCAGGAGCCGGAAGCCGAGCGCCTCCAGCCCGGCACGCGTCGCGGCGGCACAGGCCGCGTGGCGGGCGAACACCCCTGCCGGGGTCTCGGCCTCCATCAGCTCGAGGCCGGCGTCCACCTGGTACATCACGGCGACCGCGGGCGTCCACGGCGTCTGGCCGTTGGCGGCGGTCTTCCGGGCCTCGCGGAGGTCGAAGTAGAAGCGCGGCATGCGCGCCTCCTCGGCGGCGACCCAGGCGCGCTCTGAGAGCGCGATCATCGACATCCCCGGCGCGGCCATCCAGGCCTTCTGCGAGCCGGTCACGACCACGTCGAGGCCCCAGGCGTCCATCTCGAACGGGACCGCGCCGAGCGCCGAGACGCCATCCACGAGGATCAGCGCCCCTGGAGCGAGCTCGCGCACGACCGCCGCGAGCGCCGCGATCGGGTTTGTGACACCCGTCGACGTCTCGTTGTGGGTCAGCAGGACCGCCCGGTAGCCGGCATCGGCCTCCAGGTGGGCGCGCAGGGCGGCGGGATCGGCAGCCCTGCCCCATTCGGTCTCCAGGCGCGTCACGTCCGCGCCGTAGACGCTCGCGATCTTCGCGAAGCGGTCGCCGAACGCGCCGGTGGGAACGGCAAGCACGCGGTCCGCCGGTGAGAGGGCGTTCACGATGGCGGCCTCCAGGCCGCCGGTCCCGGCCGCGGTGAGGAGGAGGACCTCCTGCCCGGTCCCGAAGAAGACCCGCATCCGTCGATCGATCCGGGCCAGCAGGGTCGCGAACTCGGGGCCACGGTGATTGATCATCTGGCGTCCGCCGGCCTCGCGGACCGCTGGCGGCAGGTGGGTCGGGCCGGGGATCCGGAGGTTGGGCTCGAAGCGGTACACGGCGGGGCCTCCTGGTTGGGCGGTCGATCGCGGCCGTCCGCGCCCGGAGGCGCGCACGAACTCGGGTGAGGGTAGGGCAGGCGGCGGTGCGTCGTCCAGCGTGGTATATATGCGCGCATATGCCTGCCCTGAAGCGGACGACGATCCTCGCCGAGCCGGACCTGCTCGACCGGCTGGACCGCCACGCCCGCAGGACGCGGTCGACCAAGACGGCGGTGATCGCGGCTGCGCTCGAGGCGTACCTCTCCGCGCACGAAGCAACCACGCCCCTGGCGTTCATCGGGGTGGGGCGGAGCACAAATGGCCGGCTTTCGCTCGATGCCCGCCGGATCGCGGGCCGCGAGGCGGGCGCGCGACCGCGGACGGACGGGGGCGGCTGACGGATGGCGGTCCTCCTTGACGTGTCGGCGATCGTGGCGGCCGCGGACACCGCCGACCTCAACCACGCCGCCGCGCGGGCATGGTTCGGGCGCGTCGACGAGCCGCTTCTCCTCGGCGCGCTCACGCTGGGCGAGGCCGACCACGTCCTCCAGCGGGATCTCGGCCAGGCGGCCTCGCTCGCCCTCATCGGGGCGCTCACGAGCGGTGCGATCCGCGTGGTTGCGCCCACCAGCGACGACCTCGTCCGTGCGGCGGCCCTGCTGGTCGAGCATGCCGAGCACCGTCCGCGCCTGTCCGACGCGCTCCTCGTGGCGGCGGCGGAGCGCCTGGGCGTCCGTCGGATCGCCACGTTCGACCGGCGGCCGCTTGCCGTGCTGGTTCCGCGGAGCTCGTGGGGGGAGCGGCTCGTGGACCTGGAGCCGTAGACGGGCTGGCGGGAGCGTGATCCCCACAGTCCCGCCAGCCGGGTGGCCGCTCGACCGGGAGGCTACTCGCCGCGGCGGCGACTGGCCTTGACCTTTGCCTCGAGACGGGCCTCGTGGAGCTCCCGCAGGCGGGCTTCGGCGCCTGCGTCCGTCGGCTCCCAGAACCGTCGAGCCGCGACGCCTCGCGGCAGGTACGCCTGGTCGATCGCCCCGTCCGCCTCGTCGTGCGGGTTCCGGTAGGTCTTCGCGGCCGGCCGGAGATGACCGGGGACCGGGCGCGGGCCGTGTGCGCGCAGCTCGTCGCGAGCGGCAAAGAAGCCCCGGCCGGCGGCGGCCGACTTGGGTGACGCGGCGAGGAACACCGCCGCCTGCGCCAGCGCATAGAGGCCCTCGTCGTTGGTTTCGGCCCCGATCTTCTCGACCGCGGTGAGGGCCGCCACGGCCAGCGGCAGCCCCGCCGGCTCCGCGTTCCCGACGTCCTCCGAGGCCGAGATGACGAGACGGCGGGCGAGGTAGCGCGGGTCCTCGCCCGACTCCAGGGCCGTGGCAAGCCACCACAGCGCGGCATCCGGGTCGGAGCCCCGGATGCTCTTGATGAGCGCGCTGATCACCCCGGAGCGGTCGTAGCCGAGCATCGGTGACTGGGCCGCCCGCGCGATGTCGGCGGATTCGACGATGACTGGGCGAGCGACGGGACCGGGCGCGATGTCCCCGGCCGCGTCGGCGAGCGCCGCATCGATCGTGCGCCGCTCGGCGAGCAGCGCGGCGGTCTCGAGGAGCCCGAGCATCCGTCGCGCATCGCCCGAGGCGTAGCCGATCAGCTGGCGGGCCGCCGACTCGTCGAGGGCGAAAGCGCCCGCGAGGCCGAGCGTCGGGTCGGCCAGCGCGCGGGCCGCGATCGTCGCGAGCTCGGCTTCGCCGAGCGGCTGGAGCCGGAAGACGCGGAGCCGCGAAAGGAGCGGGGGGGTGATCCCACCCGCGATCGGCGGCTCGGTCGTCGCGCCGACCAGCACGATCGTGCCGGATTCCACGTGCGGGAGGAGCGAGTCCTGCTGCGCCTTGCTGTAGCGGTGGACCTCGTCGAGGAAGACGACGGTCGTGCGACCCTCGAGGGCCGCCGCGCTGCGGGCGTCCTCGACCACGCCGCGCAGGGTCGCCACGCCGTCGGTCGTGGAGTTGAGGGCGGCGAACCGCGCCCCGATCGCCTCGGCGAGCAGGCGCCCGATGGTCGTCTTGCCGGACCCGGGCGGGCCCCACAGGATGCACGACGGAAGCCGGCCGCCCTCGACGAGGCGACGCAGGGCGGCACCCGGGCCGAGGAGGGCGTCCTGGCCCACGACCTCGTCGAGGGAGCGAGGCCGCATCCGGTCCGCGAGCGGGCGGAGCCGGTCCGGCGGCGCGAACAGGGGTGCCGGGGAAGTTCCGCCTGCGCGGCGCGCCACCTGTCGCTCCTCCCGGAACCGTCGGTCAGGCGACGGGGCGTCGGGTCAGGAGACCCGGGCGATCCCGACGATCTGCGTGACGATGAACGCGATGAAGAGGATCGCGAAGATGCCGACGAAGACGATCGCGATGCGCCGGAGGTCGCGCTGGACGTAGGTGTACTCGTCGGCGGCGACGGCGGCGAGCGTGCTGACGCCCCGCACGCGCCCGCGAGCCATCCCCTCGGCGGACGCGCTTCGGCGGCGGTCACGACCGCGCGCCAGCGTGGCGCTTGCCTGTCGCTCCTCGTCGACGATGCGCGCCTCGATCTCTGCCGCGCGGGCCAGCTCGTCGTCCGTGAGCGTGCCGGTCGGGCGCTGCGGTGCAGGAGCCGGGGACGTGGCGGCGGCGGGGCGCCCGGTCGTGCTCTTCGTGGGGGGCCGCTGGCCCGGTCGCGTGCTGCCGCGCTGGCGCTTCGCCATGCTGAGGTCGGCCTCCTGAGGTTCCCGCCCACCGGGGCCGGGCGTGTTCGGGCGGCGTGCAGGTGCGTCCGCCGAGGCCGAAGGATAGCACCGGCGACAGCGGCGCTCCGGGCCGCTCCGGGGCGCCCGGAGGCGGCGAGCCCTGCTAGACTCGCCGAAGCCCCACCGGAGGACCCGTGAGCGATCTCAACGCGCTCGTCAGCGCCAGCATCGGCCCGATCGTCGCGCTGCTGGCGGCCGCCATCGCGATCCTGGCGTGGGTCCTGGCGGTCACCGCGCGGCGGTCGCGGCGGCTCGAAGCCCAGCTCGGGTCGCTCACCCGCGGCGACGACGGCACGAGCCTGACGGACGTCCTCGAGGCGCATCTCGACAAGGTCTACGCCGTCGCCCGCCGCCAGGACGAGCTCGACGCGCGCGCCGCCGCCCTCGAGGAGCGTGCCCGGCACACGCTGCAGGGGATCAGCCTGGTCCGCTTCAACAACTTCGACGACACGGGCGGGAACCAGAGCTTCGCGCTGGCGCTCGCCGACCCGGAGGCGAACGGGGTCGTGCTCTCCAGCCTGCATGCCCGGAACCAGACCCGCGTCTACGGCAAGGTCGTGGCCCGCGGTGTCGCAGAGGGCGCCCTGTCCGCGGAGGAGGGCGAGGCGCTCCGCGAGGCGACAGATCGGGCGCTCGATCGCTGACGGAGGACGCGTGAACCACGGCGCGGCCACGGGCTCGCGCCCGACGGCCCGGGGCGCGTGATGGCCCGCGTGGCGCGACGGCGGCGCGAGCCGGCGCCGCTCGAGCAGATCCCCGTGTGGCTCGAGCACGTGGTCGCGCCGCCGCGGGCAACCGGGCCGGCGACGGCAGGCGTAGAGGCGCTGCTGGCCAACCTCAACGCGCAGCAACGCCGCGCCGTCACCCACGGCGAGGGGCCTCTCCTGGTCGTCGCCGGCGCGGGGACCGGCAAGACCCAGGTGGTGACCCGGCGGATCGCCTGGCTCATCGCCACGAAGCGGGCCAAGCCCTCCGAGATCCTTGCCCTGACGTTCACCGACAAGGCCGCCGAGGAGATGCAGCTCCGCGTTGACCAGCTGGTCCCGTACGGCTACACGGACACGCTGGTGGCCACCTTCCACGCATTCGGCGACCGGGTGATCCGCGAGCACGCCCTGGAGCTTGGGCTCCCGTCGGAGCCGCGGGTTCTCTCGCGACCCGAGACGGTGATCTTCCTGCGCGAGCGGCTCTTCCGGCTGGAGCTGGACGCGTACCGGCCGCTCGGCGACCCGACGAAGTTCCTCGCGGCGCTTGCCACGCTCTTCAGCCGCCTCAAGGACGAGGACGTCGCCCCGGAGGATTACCGCGCCCACGCGACGTCGCTCGCCAGCGCGGCGGAGGCCGCCGGCGACGCTCCGGGCGGCGCAGCCCTGCGCGACGAGGCGCGTCGCCACGCGGAGCTGGCGGCGGCATACGGGCGCTACCAGGAGCTCCTGGCCGAGGCCGGCGCGATCGATTTCGGCGACCAGGTGCGCCTGGCCCTCACGCTCCTGCGCGAGCATCCGGCCGCGCGACACGGGCTCCAGGGGCGGTTCCGGTACGTGCTGGTCGACGAATTCCAGGACGTGAACCGTGCGCAGGCCCAGCTCGTCGAGCTCATCGCCGAGCCGCACCGCAACGTCACGGTCGTGGGCGACGACGACCAGTCGATCTATCGCTTCCGCGGCGCCGCCACCGGCGCGATCGTGGACTTCCTGGAGCACTTCCGGGGCGCGCGGACGATCGTGCTGCGGCGGAACTACCGGTCGCGGGCACCCATCCTCGACGCCTCGTACCGGCTGATCCGGTTCAACGACCCCGACCGTCTGGAGATCTCTCGCGGGCTCGCCAAGCGCCTCGTGCCGGACCGCCGGGGCCGTGGCTCGGCGCCCGTCCGCCAGGTCGCGTTTGCGGCCGGCACGGACGAGGCGGACTGGGTTGCCGCCGAGATCAGGCGGAGGATTCGTGGCGGGGCCGCGCTGCGAGACCACGCGGTGCTGGTCCGGGCAAACGCGGACGCCGACGCGATCCTGCGCTCCCTGAACGTCGCGGGGGTGCCGTGGCGCTTCTCCGGCGTCTCGGGGCTCTACAGCCGTCCCGAGATTCGGCTGCTGCTGGCATTCCTGCGTGCCCTCGCGAACCCGCACAGCTCCGTGGACGTGTTCGCGCTCGCGGCGTCGGAGCTCTATGCCATCGCCGGCGACGACCTCGCGGCGCTGACGAACCGCGCGCGGCGCACGAACCGGAGCCTGCGGGAGACGCTCGAGGAGCTCGAGAGCCAGCCGGGCCTTCTGCGCCTGCGCGCCGAGACGCGGACGTCGCTTGCCCGCCTCGTGGCCGACCTGGGTCGGTACGCCGAGCTCGGGAGTCGCCAGCCGGCGGGCGAAGTGCTTTACGAGTTCCTGACCGCGTCCGGCTGGCTCCGGCGCCTCGCGGAGGCCGGCACGCCGGCGGCGGAGGAGGCGCTGGGCAACGTGGCGCGCTTCTTCGAGATCGTGCGGTCCCAGTCCGACCTCCTCGCCGACGATCGCGCCGCCTTCCTGGCGCCGCACCTGGAGACCCTCATCGAGGCGGGCGACGACCCCGCGACCGCGGATCTCGACCCAGACGCCGACGCCGTGGCGGTCGTCACGATCCACAAGGCCAAGGGCCTCGAGTGGCCGGTCGTCTTCATGGTCGGGCTGGTCGATGGCCGGTTCCCGGCGCGCGGCCGACGCGAGCAGCTCGGGGTTCCCGACGCGCTCCTCCGAGGGACATTCCCGGCGGGTGACGCGCAGGTCCAGGAGGAGCGGCGGCTGTTCTACGTGGGCATGACCCGCGCGCGCGACGAGCTGGTGCTCAGCCACGCCCTCGACTACGGCGGGAAACGGACACGGCGGGTGTCGCCGTTCGTGCTGGAGACGCTGGACCTGCCGGCCGGCATCGCGCCCGCGACCCGTTCGGCAGATCCGCTCGAGCGCCTGGGCACGTTCGAGGCGCCGGCGGTCGCGCGCCCTGCGCCGGCGAGCGGGGCGATGAAGGAGCCGCTGGTCCTCAGCTTCTACCAGGTCGACGCCTACCTGGCCTGCCCGCTCCGCTACAAGTACGCGCACGTGTTGCGGGTCCCGACCGCCCCGAACCACGCGATCGTCTACGGGTCCGCGCTCCACCTCGCGGTCCAGGACTTCCACAGGCGCCATGCGCACGGCATCGTGATGAGCGAGGCCGAGCTGATCGAGGTGTTCGAGCGCGCATGGTCCACGGAGGGCTTCGTGTCCCGTGAGCACGAGGAGGCGCGGCTGGAAGCCGGCCGCACGGCGCTTCGACGGTTCCGGCGGGCCCAGCTCCAGCCGGGAGCCGTCGTCCCCGCCTACGTCGAGCGCGAGTTCGCCTTCACCCTGGACGGGGACCGGGTCCGCGGCCGGATGGACCGGGTCGACGTCATCCCGCTCGTGGGACCGGCCGCCGACGGCCGCCCCGACGGGCTTGATGGCGCCGCGCCGGTGGCCGACGCGGCCGACGTCGTGGAGCCCGCCCTGCCCCTCCTCCACGAGCGTGTCGTGATCACCGACTACAAGAGCTCGGACGTCCGCGAACCCGCGAAGGCACGCGAACGGGCGCGCGACTCGCTCCAGCTCACGATCTACGCGATGGCCTGGCAGGCCGAAACGGGCCGCCTGCCTGACGCCGTGGCGCTCCACTTCCTGGACTCCGGGCTGGTCGGGACGGCGGAGGTCGACGCACCGCGGATCGAGCGTGGCATCGCCGACATCCGGGCGGCGGCGACGGGCATCCGGGCGGGCGCGTTCGAGGCCCGGCCTTCGTACTCGGCCTGCTCATGGTGCGCCTTCCGGAGCATCTGCCCGTCCAGCGTGGCGCGCTAGACTCTCGGACGTGGAGGCCCGCGACCGACTCGCCAATCTCGGGGTGTTCGCGGCCGCTGCCGCCTCGTGGGCCCTGGTGGGACTCCTTGTCCTGACCCGCGACCCGCGCGCGGACCCGGCAGCGGGGATCGTCGGCGCGGCGCTCATGGGCCTCGCCAGTGGCCTGACCACCGTCCCGCTCTTCTGGCTGGCCGCCTTCGGACGGCATCGCCGCATCGCGTATCGCGGTGACTGGTTCCGCGCCGCGCGTCGTGCGCTGTGGGTGGGGCTGATCGTGGGGCTGTTCGTGGCCCTGCGCCTGCAGGCGATCCTGAGCCTGCCGATCGCCGTCTTCGTGGTCGTGCTCGTCGTGTTCGCCGAGCTCACGCTCTCCATCGAGCGCTGAGCCGCTCTCGTCACGTCCCGCCGTGGAGGTCCGCATGCCCGCCCCATCCGACCTGAAAGCCCGTGCCACCGCCGCCGTCGAGGCGAGCCGGGAGGAGATCCTGGCGCTCTCGCGGGCGATCCATGCCGACCCGGAGCCCGCGTTCGAGGAGCACCGCGCCGCCGCGCGCGTCGCCGCCGCGATCGCCGGTCACGGCTACGCGGTGGAGCATCCGGCCGGTCGGCTCGCGACCGCGGTTCGCGGCCGGCTCACCGGCGGTCTCGGGCCGGGCGGGCCGCGCATCGGCGTCCTGGCCGAGTACGACGCGCTGCCGGGCCTGGGTCACGGCTGCGGCCATAACACGATGGCGGCGTCCGGGGTCGGGGCCGCGATCGCGCTGGCGGCCGTCCGCGACTCGTTCGCGGGCGAGGTCGTCTTCCTCGGCACGCCGGCCGAGGAGCGGGGCAGCGGCAAGCAGTTCA
>DAITNC010000034.1:0-15838 GCA_036834865.1 Candidatus Limnocylindrales bacterium
CACCGCCACAAGGCGAGCATCGGCGAGTTCCTGGCCGACGAGATCAGGCACCGCACGGGCATCGAGACCGTCGACTCCGAGCTGACCTACGACCTGCGATCCGGCGACCCCGACGCGCTCGACCAGATGGTCGCGATCACGTTCGCAAACGTCGCGATGGAGCTGATCGTGGATGGCAAGTCCGGCTTCATGACGGCCATCCGGGACGGACGCTACAGCTACTGCCCCATCCCGGAGCCGGGAGCCCGGACCGTGGACGTCGTGCACCAGTACAACGTGGACCGCTTCCGCCCCCAGTACGGGGAGAAGCTCGGCCTGCCGATCATGCTCACCCAGCCCGTGGTCTGACGGGAGGTCGCGACCGGCCGCCGGGCACTGGCAGGCCGGCCGCGGCCCCGGACATCGAGCGATCCGGCGTCGCGGGGAGGTCCGCCCGCGCCCGCCGCGCGCCGCTCAGCGCGCCGGGTCTGCGCCGGCCATCCCGGGGCGTGGGGAGCGTCGGCGCTCCGCGTACATGCGCTCTTCCGCGGCGCGCAGCGCCGTGTCGATCTCGCCGACGGGCGTCGGGCTGGCCCAGCCGATCGAGAGGTGGAGGGCGACGGCGCCCGATTCGAGCCATCGTTCGCACGCGACGCGTACCCGCTCAACGTAGTTGATGGCCGCGACCTCGTCGGTCTCCGGGAGGAGGACCAGGAAGCGGCCGCCACCGACGTGCGCAACCCGGTCGGTCCGGCGCGCGCTGCGCCGCATCGCGTCGGCGACGGCCGGCAGCACGCGGCGGCCGGGCTCGGCCCCGAAACGCTCCACGAGGCGGCTGAGGCCGTCGATCTCGACGACGACGACGCTCAGCGGCCGACGGTACCGGACGTAGCGCGCGTTCTCCTCGGCAAGCGTCCGCTCCCAGGCGAGGAGCGTGTCGAGCCCGGTCAACGGGTCGATGTACGGGTCGGGAGCCGGGCCTTCCTGCGGGACGCGCCCCGGCTCCAGCGCGAGGAAGCCGGCGATCGCGGCCTCGGCGCCGGGGTCGTGGAGGCGGTCCCCCACCGCGAAGCGCCGGCCGATGTCGCCCGTCGCGTCGGCTGCCCGGGCGCCCCGGACGGGCGGTTCGCGGTCGAGCGCGTCGCGGAGGTCCGTGACCGGGTCTCCCGCTTCGGGCGGGGACGCCGCCGGGTGGATCGCCGGGTGGATCGGCGCGGGCATCTCCGCGGTCTGCGTCGCTGCCGGCTGCCCGGTCACGATCGGCGCAGGCTGCGGAGCGTTCGCGGCTGCGGCGGCGGCCGCGAACCGGTCTGCCTGCCCGGCTCGGCCGCCGTCGCGTCGGCGCGCCACCAGGGCGACGATGGCAAGGACTGCAAGCGCGATACCCGCGACGATGAGTGCGATGAGGACGTAGGTGAGCTGTTCTGGCGACACGAGGTCCTTCCGTTCAGGGCCGACGGTTCCGCCACCCCGCGGTGGTCGGGCAGCATGCGCAGCCGCATGCGCGACTCTACACGCGGCAAGGGCGGAAATGGGACGGTCGGACGGCCCTTCGTGACCATCTTGCGGTGCGGCCCGTCACCGAGCGTGGCGTGCGGTGCGGTCTGGTGCGGAGGCCGAGACCAGCGGGCCCGCCGACCCGCCCGGGGCCGCGGTCTTCGGGTACCCTTCGGACACGCGCTGACGAGGCTCCCCGGATGACCGAACCCCTGCTTCCCGATGCCGGCGCCCCGGTGCGGGTCGACCCCGTCGACCCGGCCGGGCCGACGAGCGGTCCCCCCGGCTCGTTCGAGCCGCCGGCCACGGACGCCGTGCCGGGCGCGCCCATCGGAACGCCGCCGGCGACCGCGGGACGCGGGCGCGGGCCCGTCGTCGCGCTCGGGTACCTCGCCGCCGCGTTCGCCGGTGCACTGCTCCTGGGTGGAAGCCTCGTCGCATTCGGCGGCGCCGGGCGCGCCGCGCCGTCGCCCTCGCCGACGCCGCCTCCGAACATCGCTGACGGGCCCGCCCTGGGGAGCGCCGTCGCGCCCGTGACCATCGAGGTCTGGGCGGATTACCAGTGCCCCTACTGTCGTCTCGAGACCATCGTCTTCGGGGGATCGATGGACCGGACCTACGTGCTCCCCGGGCTCGCCCGGATCATCTACCGGGACTTCGCGTTCCTGGGCCCGGAGTCGACCGATGCGGCGGTCGCCGCGCGCTGCGCCGGGCGCCAGGACCCGGGCGCGTACTGGCGCTACCACGACCTCCTTTTCGCGTCGCAGCAGGGCGAGAACCAGGGCACGTTCGCACGGGCCAACCTCCTCACGCTGGCCGGGATCGCGGCCCTCGACCCGAAGACGTTCAGCGCCTGCCTCGACGATCCGGCGGTCGCGAAGGCGGTCGCGGACGAGACGGCGCAGGGACGAGCGGCCGGTGTCGTGTCCACCCCGACCCTCCGCGTGAGCGGCCCCGGCGGGACGAAGCTCCTGGCCGGATTCAGCTCCAGCTGGTCCACGATCAGCGACGCGATCGCGGCGGTCACGACCGCGGCACCGGCCGGAAGCCCCGGACCTGGCGCAAGCCCGTCGGCACCCGCAGCAGCGCCGCCGGCGTCGCCGTAGCGGCTCAGCTCGGCGCCGCGAGGTCCCGGCGCGGGAAGATCCACGCGGCCCACGCGACCGCCGCGACGAAGACAGCGCCGAGGACCAGCAGGTCGCGCGGCTCGAACGTGCCGGCGAGAATCCGCGTGGGCTGGAAGTAGCGGAACGGCGAGGCCACCCGGAGCCACGCCGCGTCGGGCCACAGCGTGCCCAGGAACTCGGCCGCGTACCCGACGATCGTGACGCCGAGCGCGATCCCCATGGCGGGTCCCAGCTGGTCGAAGCTCACCGACGCGGCCAGCGAGATCGCCCCGAGCGCGCCGAACAGCGCCACCGCGTTGAGCCAGCAGAGCGCGATGTCGGTTGCCCGCAGGTCGCCGGCCACCCCGAACAGGAGCGCGCCCGCCACGATGCCGCCCAGGACGGCCGCCTCCGTGAGGGCGGCGAACAGGAGGGTCGCGGCGAGCAGCGTCGCGTACAGGGCGCGGCGCTCCAGCGGCCGCGCGAGCAGGACCTCCAGGGTGCCGCGCTGGCGCTCGCCCGCGACGGCCGCCGCCGCGAACCCGACCACCTGGATCGCGACGAGGGCAAGCGCGATCGGGTGGACCAACCCGAGCGCGACGGTCCCCCGGATGCTGAAGACGTCGCCCCCCGAGAAGCGCGAGAAGATGTCGAGGATGTTCGCGAACGCGGCGTTCTGGATCAGCGCCTCCATCTCCTTCCCGAACGTGGCGTAGACCACCGGGAGCAGGAACCCCCAGGCCGCGAGCCCCGCCATCACGACGAGCAGGCGGATGCGCTGGGCAGCCCACGTCCGCCGGAACAGGACCCCGCTCACGGCGCCGGCTCGTCGTACAGCTCCATGAAGGCGTCCTCCAGGCGCGCCGGCTCGATCGTGAGGTCGGCGAGAGGGGCGCCCTGGAGCAGGCGCAGGAGCGGCGCCACGTCCCCGTCGAGCCCGAACGCCAGCCGGTCGCCGCGGGCCTCGAACGCCGAGACGCCGGGGAGCGCGGCGAGCGCCGCCGCGAGGGCCGGCACCGGCCCGTCCAGGCGGGCTTCGACGTGCCGCCGGCGTCGGGCCAGGAGCTCGACCACGTTCTCCAGCGCCACCAGCCGCCCCGCCCGGATGATCGCGACCCGGTCGCAGACGCGCTCCACCTCCGAGAGCACGTGGGAGCTGAAGAACACGGTCCGGCCGGCCGCGCGCCGCTCGTCGAGGATCGCGTAGAACGCGCGCTGCATGAGCGGGTCCAGGCCCTCCGATGGCTCGTCGAGGATGGCGAGCTCCGGATCGTGCTGGAGCGCCTGGACGATCCCGATCTTCTGGCGCATCCCGCGCGAGTAGTCGCGGATGGGCCGACCGAGATCCCGGGCGGACAGGTCGAGGCGCTCGACCAGGCCGGCGCGGAGGACCGGCGGGCTGGGATAGAACGCGCCGAGGTAGTCGAGGAGCTGGGTGCCGGTGAGGCTGTCGTACAGGGCGATGCCGCCCGGCAGGTAGCCGATCCTGCCGCGAAGCGCGGCGCCGGCCCTGGAGACATCGTGGCCCAGGACGTGCGCGCGACCCGCCGTCGGGTGGATGAAGCCGAGGAAGAGGCGGATCGCCGTGCTCTTGCCGGCGCCGTTCGGGCCCAGGAAGCCGAAGATCTCGCCGGCCTGGACCGAGAGCGTCAGGTCGTCGAGCGCCCGGATCGGCGCGTCTCCGCCGGACCGGCCGCGCGACCCGCGGGGCGGCCCGTAGTGCTTGGTCAGGCCCTCCGTCGTGATGACGTCCACGGAGAAACGGTACACGAGGGCCGCGATCCGGCATGATCCGCGCGATGACCGCTGCGCCCGCCCACCCGATGACTCCGGACGGCGGCGCCCGGGTTCCCGCGCTGCCCCCGCACCCGCCCGTGGTCCGGCCGGTGCGCACCTCGCCCGCGGGGCTCTCCGAGGCGGAGGCGAGCACGCGACGGGCACGCGGCGAGGGCAACGCGTTCCGCGCGTCGACCTCGCGGACGTACTGGGAGATCCTCCGCCAGAATGCGTACCCGGGGATCAACGGGATCCTGGTCGCCGTCTCCGTGCTCCTGCTGCTGTTCGGGATGGTCGTCGAGGCGCTCCTCACCGCGGGCCCGGTCCTGGCCAACATCGGGATCGGCGTGGTCTCGGAAACACGGGCGAAGCGGAAGCTGGACCGGATCGCGCTCCTGGCCCGCCCGCAGGCCCGGGTCATCCGGGATGCCGGCGAGCGCGGCATCGATCCTGCCGAGGCCGTCCTGGGTGACCTCCTTGTCGCCCGCCGCGGCGACCAGGTGGTCCTCGACGGCACGCTCGTCGGCGAAGGCCGTGTCGAGCTCGACGAATCCCTGCTCACCGGCGAGTCCGATCCGGTCTCGAAACAGGCCGGCGATCCGGTCCTGTCCGGCAGCGCAGTCGTCTCGGGGACCGCGGTCTTCGAGGTCGAGTCGGTCGGCGCCGCCAGCTTCGCGAACCGGCTCCTCGCGGACGCGAAGCGGCTGGGCGACGAGCGCACCCCGCTCCAGCGCGAGATCGCCGTCGCGATCTGGGCGGTGGCCGCGCTGGTCCTGCTGAGCGTCGTCCCTGTGGCACTTGCGCTCGCAGCGCTCCCGGGCGGGTTCACCTCGACGCAGACGCTCACCGCCGCGGCGGTCCTCGTGACGCTGGTGCCGCAGGGCCTCGCGATCATGGTGACCGTCACGTACGCGGCCGGGGCTCTCCGGATCAGCCGCCTCGGCGCCCTCGTGCAGCGGCAGAACGCGGTCGAGTCGATGGCGCGCGTCGACACGCTGTGCATGGACAAGACCGGCACGCTCACCACCCAGCGCATCTGGTACGCGGGTGCCGAGACCCTGGGTGGCCACGATGCCGACCACCTCGCCGCGATCCTCGGGGCGCTGGCGGCGAGCACGGCAGCGCCGAACCGGACGACGCAGGCGATCGCGGAGGCCTGTGTCGCGCCGGCGCGGCCGGTCGCGGACGAGATCCCGTTCGCGTCGGAGCGCCGCTGGTCCGGGCTGCGCTTCGCGGACGGCGCCGCCTGGGTGCTGGGCGCGACGGCCGTCCTGGTGCCGCAGCTCGGGACCGACCTCCCGGCCGGGGAACGCACAGCGGCCGGCGCCGGGCAGGCCGCCGCGACCCCCGGGTCGGTGGCGGCGCGGGCTGCCGCCATCGCCGCCGAGGGCGTGCGCGTCCTGCTCCTTGCCCGCGCCCCGGCCGGCGCCGCGCTGCGGGATGCCGGCGGCCGGCCTGCCGTTCCGCCCGGCCTGGAGGCCGTGGGGCTCCTGCGTTTCGGCGAGGAGCTGCGCACGGACGTCCGCGAGATCCTCGCAGGGTTCGCGCGGGCGGGCATCGAGCTCAAGGTCATCTCCGGCGACGACCCGGCGACGGTGGAGGCGCTCGCGGCTCGTGTCGGCCTCGACATCGCCGGCGGGGCGGCGTCCGGGCCCGCGCTCGCGCTGCTCGACGATCCCGGGGCGGCCGACGAGGCAGAGCGGCGCTCGATCTTCGGGCGGGTCGAGCCCGCCCTCAAGGCCCGGCTCGTCGCGCTCCTGCGCGGCCGCGGCCACTACGTCGCCATGGTCGGCGATGGCGTGAACGACCTCCTCTCGCTCCGCCGCGCGAACCTCGGGATCGCGATGGAGTCGGGCTCGGCCGCGGCCCGTGGCGTCGCCGACCTCGTCCTTCTCGGCGACCGGTTCGGGGTCCTGCCCAGGGCGGTGATCGAGGGCCAGCGGATCGTGGCGGCGATGGAGGCGACGCTGGTCCTCCTGCTCTCGCGCACGTTCTACGTGCTCCTGATCATCGGCGGCGCCGCGATCGTGGGCCTTCCGTTCCCGCTCACGCCGCGCCAGAACTCCGTCCTGGCGTTCGCGACCGTCGGGATCCCGCTCATCGTGCTGGCGATCTGGGTCCCGCCGCGCCGGCTCCCGGGCAGCCTCCTCGCGGAGACGCTCCGGGTCTCCATCCCGGTCTCGTTCGCGGTCGTCCTGGTCGCGCTCCCGACCTACGCCTACGCGCTGGGCACCGGCGCCTCCGTCGTCGTGGCCCAGACCGTGCTGACGACCGTCACCGTCTTCTGCGGGCTTGGGCTCCTGCCGCTGATCTCGTCGGGAGCACGGGAGGAATCGCCGGGGCGGCTGATCCGATGGTGGCCCTGGCTCCTGGCGGGACTCATGCTGCTGGTCTACCTCGTCATCCTGGCGGTCCCGATCGCTCGCGACTTCTACGAGCTCACGCCGCTCGACGCGCGGGACGTGCTGACGCTCCTGGTCATCGGGGCGGCGTGGACGGTCGCGGTCCACGGCCTTCGGCACACCGGCCTCGCGCCGCGCATCACGACGGTCCTGTGGCGCGCGGTTCCGCGGCCGGTCCGACCCGGCTGACGGTTCGCAGCGCCTTACGCACCGCTGCGAAAGCGGGCCAGCCCCTCGAGGACCGTCGCGAATGTCGCGGACGTGGCGGGCCGCACGTCGAGCTGGACGTGGGCGGCGCCGACCGCCGCGCAGGCGGCCGGGGCGTCGGCGATCACGCTGCGCTGGGCAACGAGCGCGGCCCCACCTTCATGCCTCGAAGGGTACCCGGAGCCCGTGGAGCGCATCCGCGAGCGCGACGTAGTCGGAGGCCTGGTTGTGGAGGTGGGCCGAGATGCGGACGAACCGCCGCGGGCGCTCGCCGGGCCCGGCCTCCCGGGGCCACGCGATGAGCGGGACCTCGATCCCGGCGCGCTCGCGCAGGACGGCCTGGAGGGGATCCTCGGCCACCGGCGAGTCGGGTGCCGGCCCGAACGAGGCGGGCAGCTCCACGGCCGCCATGGCGCCCAGCATCGCGTCGGGCGCGACGGGCGTGCCGCCGAGCGCGGCCAGGAGGATCTCCCGTGCCGTGCGGGCGAGCGCGCGATTCGCGGCCATGACCGCCGGCCAGCCTCCTTCCAGCATGCCGGAGACCTCGGCGAGCGCGGCTGGGGCGACCAGGTACGGTGTCGGGTCCAGGGTGCCGGTCCAGTCGAACGCCCGCCGGAACGGCGACGGTGTCGGCCGGGGGTCGTTGGCGGCATGGCTCACGGCCAGGGGCCGGATGCCCGCCTGCCGGTCCCGGCGCACGTGGAGGAAGGCCGCGCCCTTGGGGGCGCAGCACCACTTGTGGAGGTTCGCCGCGTACCAGCTGGCGCCCAGCGCTCCGATCCCGAGCGGGATCATGCCCGGCGCATGGGCGCCGTCGACGAGCACCGCGACGCCCCGCGCCTCCAGCAGCGGCACGAGGCGCTCGACCGGGAAGACGAGCGCCGTCG
Organism: Candidatus Limnocylindrales bacterium; assembly: GCA_036834865.1. GTDB lineage: Bacteria > Chloroflexota > Limnocylindria > Limnocylindrales > CSP1-4 > CTSoil-043. Next base: position 7,855 of record DAITNC010000034.1, read on the forward strand.
GGCTGGTCACGTGGCTCAGGAGCGCCAGGCGTGTCCGCGGCGTCAGCGCGGCCATCACGCGCTCCACGATCTCGTCCGGGCCGGCGACCGGGAGCGGGATGCGCGCCAGCACGACCCGGGCACCCCGGTCGGCCGCGGCCGCGCGCAGCGCGTTCAGCGCCGCGTTGTACTCGTGGTCGGTGGCGAGCAGCTCGTCGCCGGGGCCGATCTCGGCGGAGCGGAGCACGGTCGCGATCCCGGCCGTGGCGTTCGGCACGAAGGCCAGGTCGTCCGGGTCCGCGCCGACGAAGGAGCCGACCGCGACCCGCGCTGCCGCGAGCCGATCGTCGAGCTGGCGGCCCAGGAAGGCGACGGGGTTTGCCTCCAGCTCACCGCGGAGGGCCTGCTGGGCGGCGAGGACCGCGCGCGGGCAGGCCCCGAACGACCCGTGGTTGAGGAAGACCGTGCCCGGGTCCAGGGCCCAGCGCTCCGCCAGCGGAGACCTCGGCACGGCGTCCTGGCCGCTCACGCCGGGGCCCGCCTGGCGACGCGTGGAACCCGTGCACGCCGGAGGTTCGGCACGAGCGCGAAGACGCCGCTTGCCACGAGGAGCATGGCGCCCATGATCGCCAGCGTCACTCCGCCGTTCGTGAGGTCGATGAGCGCGCCTCCGGCGAACGACCCGATCGGCATGAGGCCGACCGAGATCGACCGGGCCGTGCTTCCGATCCGGCCGAGCATCGCGTCCGGCGAGAGGGCGGTCCGCAACGTGATGTACCCGATCAGGACGACAGACTGGGTCATGCCTGCGACGAAGGCGCCCCCGACCATCACCGCGATCGGCGCGCCGATCGTGAGCGTGAAGAGGATCAAGCCGGTCACGACGGTCCCGATGAGCAACGCGCGGCCGACGGCCTCGGGAGGTCGTCGGCCGGCCGCCAGGGAGCCGACCAGCGAGCCCACGCCGAAGGCCGAGAGGATGAGCCCCAGGACGTCCGCCGGAAGGCCCCGGTCCCGCGTGACGTAGTACGTGAGCGCCGTCGCGAGCGCGGCGGTGATCACCTGCGACGTGGCCCAGAACAGGATCACCGCACGCAGCGTCGGGTGGCCCGCGACGTACCGCACGCCCTCCCGGATGTCCGACAGGAGGTGCGGCCGCTCGGCGCGGTGAGGCGGGCGCAGCGGCCGGCGTACCAGGAGAAGCGCGGCGGACGAGACCACGAACGTGATCGCGTCGATCGCGATGGTCGAGGCGGGACCGACCACCGCCGAGAGGATGCCGGCCAGGGCGGGCCCCGCGATCCATCCGACCGTGAAGAACGACTCGAAGATCGCGTTGGCCCGCGCGATCTGGGGCCGGCCCACCAGCCCCGGCACGGCCGCCGTGTAGGCGGCGAGCCAGAGCACCCGCAGGACGTTGAGCGGGAACGTGATGAGCAGGATGACGGCCATCGTGGGCCCGCCCAGCCAGAACGTCAGCGGCACCGCGGCCGTGATGACGGCCCGTCCCAGGTCCGCGACGAACATCATCCGGCGCCGGTCCCAGCGGTCCGCGTAGGCGCCTGCCGGCAGCCCGATCAGGAGGTCCGGCAACGTCGAGAGGGCGCCCACGACCCCCATCGCGAAGCCCGAGCCCGTCAGCGCGAGGACCAGCAGCGGCAGGGCCGTGTTCGTGATCGCGTCCCCGAACGAGCTCACGCCCTGGCCCAGCAGGACGACCTTGAAGTCCCGGTTGCGCGCGAGGGGCTCGGGAGCGACCGCGGCCGAATCGGGGCCGGCCGCGGCGGTGATCAGCATGGTCAGGGCGATCGTACGACGTCCGGACGGCGCCGCGGACGGCCGCGCCGCGGCGCCGGGGTTCCGGCCGGGCCGTGCGCCCTCTCGCCGAACGCGCGATCCTGCGTGGGATGCCCGCGCCCGAAGACACCCCGCTCCCCGGCCGCCACCCGTCCGGGCCGCCGGTCCTGCCCGGCGACGACCTCAACTCGATCGCCGTGGCCGCGGAACGGCTGCGTGGCGGCGGCCTGGTGGTCTTCCCGACCGAGACCGTGTACGGCCTGGGAGCCAACGCGCTCGATGCCCGCGCCGTCGCCCGCGTCTTCGCCGCGAAAGAGCGACCCGCCTTCGACCCGCTGATCGTCCACCTCGCGGACGCGTCGGCGCTCGCGTTGTACGCGGAGGCGGAGGACGCGGACGACCCCCGCGTCGCGCGGCTGGCGGCGCGGTTCTGGCCGGGGCCCCTGACGCTGGTCCTCCGCAAGCGGGACGTGATCCCGGGGATCGTCACGGCCGGGCTCCCGACGGTCGGCCTGCGGGTGCCCGACCATCCGGTCGCGCGTGCCCTGATCCGCGCGGCCGGCGTCCCGGTGGCGGCGCCATCCGCCAACCGGTTCGGCCATCTGTCCCCCACCCGCGCGGCGCACGTCGTGGCGGGGCTGGGATCGCGGGTCGACCTCGTGCTCGACGGCGGGCCGTGCCGGGTGGGGGTCGAATCCACGGTGATCCTGCTCGCCGCGGGCCGTGCCGTGCTCCTGCGCCCCGGAGGCCTCGCCGTCGAGGCGATCGAGGCGGAGATCGGGCGCCTGGAGGTGCTCGACGACGGGGCCGCGGGCACGGCCGAGCTGGCGCCCGGCCGGGCCGGGGCGCACTACGCGCCGCGGGTGCCGCTCGAGCTCGCAGACCCGCGCGACCCGGGGTCGGTCGCGTTCGCGGTGCGGCCGGGAGAGCGCGTGGGCCTCCTTGCCGCCTCGGCGGCGGGCCGCGCCGCCGCCGAGGCGGCCGGCGGGCCGTTCGCCGCGACCGAGGTCCTCGACCCCGACGGCGACCTCGTGGGGGCCGCCGCCCGCCTCTTCGACGCCCTCCACGCCCTGCAGGCCGCCGACCTCTCCCGGATCGTGGCGGAGCCGGTCCCCGAGGCGGGCCTGGGACGCGCCGTGATGGACCGCCTGCGCCGCGCGGCCTCGGACCCCCCGCGCGTCAGTAGATGAACGGGACCAGCCTCCGGACCCGCGCCCGGTACGCGGCGTAGGTCGGATACGCGACCAGCAGCCAGGCTTCCTCGCGCCGGGACTTGAGATCGAAGAAGCAGCCCAGGAGCACGGTCGCGACGAGCGCCGCCGGGCTGGCGGTCGCCAGGCCCCAGCCCAGCCCCGCGGTGACGATCCCGGTGTAGATCGGGTGGCGGACCAGGCCGTAGACGCCCGAGTCGATCAGGCGGCCGCCTTCGATCGGTCGCGGCACCGCAGTCATGTTCTCCCGCAGCCCGACCACGCCGAGCACGGCAGCGGCCGCGCCGAGGGCGACGAGCCCGACTCCGGCCACGAGGCCCACGATCCGCCACGGATCGCCCCACGCCGGGCCCAGCAGGCCCGCAGCGCCCACGCCGGCGAAGAACACGACCTGCAGGACGACCCAGCCCTCGCCGCGCGGGCCGAGCGAGGGAAGCCGTGCCCCGTCCACGCTGGCTACCCGGTCGCCGCGAGGCGCCGCGCGGTCACAGGAGATCCCGCGGCACGGCCAGGTCCCAGGTCCGCTCGAAGACGGGGCCGCCGTCCTCGGTGACCACCAGGGCCACGTGGAGCCGGAGCTCGTCCCGGTCCGAGCGGAGCGCCAGGCTGGCATCGGCCATGATCTCGGGACCGTTCGGATATGCGAGCCGGTACTGGATGCTCCCCTCGGCCCGGCAATCCGCGAACCCGTCACCCACGGTCAGGCGAGCGCGGGCATCCGACGCGAAGGTCAGGCCGTCGCGCTCCAGGAACCGGTCGCCGCCGCCTGACTCGCAGACGAGCGATGTCGTCCCGCCCACCCCGTCGCGCTCGATCCGCCAGGCCGTGGCGATCCCGGGCACGGGTTCGCTCGCGGGCGGGTCGAAGATCGGCTGCCCGAGGTCCGGCCCGCGCTCCGAAGACCACCCGGCCGACGTCGGCAGGCGGAGGGCGGAGGGCCGAGCCACGTCGTGGTGGAGCGTGAGCACGACCGGGGTCGGCGTGGGCCACGCGATCGGGAACGCGGCGCCGGCAACGGCCACGCGGAGCCGGTGGCCGGCCGGGATCCGCGCGCCGGCGACCGACAGCGGGAGGTCTACCTCCACGGGCTCACCCGGGACGAGGGGCACCGGCACCTCGACGGCAGGATCGAGCCGGGTCAGGTTGCGGACCGCACGGGCGACCAGCGCCGACCGCCCGTCCGGCGCCACCGCCTCGAGGCGCACCGAGACCTGCGCCACGGGCTGGTCTGCCGAAAGCCAGAGCCGCGCGTGCGGGACTCCGGCCACCAGGACCGGCCGCTCGAGCGGCGGCGACGTGAAGAGGAGCGAGCGCGCGTCATCGGCCCGCTGGTCGCCGGGAACGCCCTGCGGCGGGTAGCCGTAGCCGCACCAGAAGGGAGCGCACAGGCCGACGTCCGGTGGGCCGGACCAGGTGGAGGCGGCCGCATCCCCGGGCGCGGCGGGCTCGCCGGCGAGCGAGCCCACGCCAGCGGCGCCGTCCCCCTCGAGGTAGAGCGGGGGCGGGGCCGCGGTCCTGGGCACCGGCGGCCAGTGGTCGATCTGCCACCAGCGCCCCGCGAGCTCCGCGGGGAACTCGGCCGTGCCGGGCGGCTCGGCGACGAACAGCGAGAGCATCGGCTCGCGGTCGACGCCGGTCGCCTCGCCCTTCAGCCAGCGGTCCCACCAGCGGCGCATGAGGCCCACGCCGTCGATGGGCGGACCCGGGGAGCCGGCGTGGGGCCACGCGTGGCCCCACGGACCGATCACGCCTCGACGGGGTGCCCGGACGTGCTCCAGCAGGGCCAGCACGGCGTCGCGATACCCGTCGTTGAGGCCCCCGATCGCCAGGACCGGCGCCGAGATCGCCGCCCATTCCTCGCCCACCGACGCGGCCCGCCAGAACGCGTCGCGGCGCTGGTGGCGGAGCCAGTCGAGCGGCCACTGCGGCGTGGCTTCCAGGCGGCGGAGCCACTCGTCGCGCCATCCCGGGCCGAAGCGCTCGGGGTCGGGCGGCAGCGCGTTCTCGCCCACCATCTCCACCGGCCAGTAGACGCTCTCGCCGACGTGGAGCGTCCCGCCCACGTAGTGGACATCCAGGTTGTAGCGGTCATGGCTGAAATGGACGGGGATGATCGCCCGGAGCGCTGGCGGCTGCCGAGCGGCTGCCTGGAGCGCCGAGAAGCCGCCCCAGCTGATCCCGAACATGCCCACGCCGCCGGCGCTCCAGTCGCGCGTCGCAAGCCAGTCGATGACCGCCAGGTTGTCGAGGATCTCGCGCTCGGGATACTCGCCCACGGCCACACCCTCCGAGCTGCCGGTCCCGCGCACGTCGAGGCGGCAGCTGACGTAACCGGCCGCGGCGAACGCGCCGTGGAGCGGCCAGTCTCGTGACAGCGTCCAGTCATCCTTCCGGTAAGGGATCGACTCCAGCAGCGCGTGGAACGGGCCGGGCCCGTCGGGGACATAGAGCGTCGCCGCCAGGCGGACGCCGTCGTCCATCCGGATCCGCACCTGCTCGGTCCGCACCGCGTGCCCCACGGGATCTCCCGCCGGCGCGTAGCGGCGAGCGACGCCCGCGGGATGGGAGCGATCCGGCATGCGCGCCTCCCGGTCCGGCGGGAGCCCCGCCGACCCGGCCGCGCCGGGCGATCTCCCGCGCCGTAGAGTCTAGGCAGCATGGCCGTCCCGGTGTTCCGCCCGTTCCCGCCGCCGGACCCGCCGCTCAGCGACGGCACGGTGGTCCTGCGCCTCCCCCGGGAGGCGGACGCGCCCGCCATCGCCGCGGCGTGCGCCGACCCGGAGATCGCGCGCTGGATCCCGGTGCCCGTCCCGTACCACCTCGAGGACGCGCGGGTGTTCGTGGCGTTCACCGCGGAGGCGTGGTCGAGCGGCCGCGAGCCGACCTTCGTCATCTGCGATGCGGCGACTGGCCTGCTCGTTGGCTCGATCGCCATCCACCGGCGGCCCGACGAGCCGCGCACGGCGGCGGTCGGCTACTGGCTGGCTCCGGAGGCTCGCGGGCGAGGCCTGGCGGCCCGGGCAGTCCGGCTCGTGACTCGCTGGGCCTTCGCGGTCGAGCCGGAGCTGGTCCGGATGGAGCTGCTGACCCTCGTCGGCAACGAGGCATCGGGCCGCGTCGCGCTCCGCGCCGGGTTCGCGCGGGAGGGCGTCCTCCGGAGCTACCTGCCGTTCCGAGGCGGCCTCGTCGACGCCGTGATGTTCGCGCGGCTCCGGGACGATCCCGACGCCTGATCGAAGGCGAGGACGTCGTCCCCGCTTCGCGAGCGGCCGGAACTGGCAGGTTTGCCCTCTCGTCGGAAGCCGCGGGGTCGACTAGCATGCAGGCGCAATCGATGCGCGCGCGTCCGGGCACGGCCCGACGGTGCTCGGCGAGCGCGAGGGAGGCACGCCCGCGATGGCGAACCCGGTCATCCTGGTCGTCGACGACGACCCCCAGGTCCTGCGCGCCGTCGAGCGCGAGCTGCGGGGCCGGTTCGGCGGCGACTACCGGATCGTGGCGGCCGGCTCCGGCCCGGATGCTCTCGACGCAGTCCGGCGGCTGACGTTGCGCGGTACGCCGGTCGCGCTGCTCGTCGTCGACCAGAGGATGCCGGGGATGACCGGCGTCGAGTTCCTGGCCGCGTCGATGGACCTGCTGCCGGGGACCAAGCGGGCGCTGCTGACAGCCTACGCGGACACGGACGTCGCAATCCGGGCGATCAACGAGATCGGCCTGGACCAGTACCTGCTGAAGCCCTGGGACCCGCCCGACGAACGGCTCTTCCCCGCCCTCGCCGAGCTTCTCGACGACTGGCGCGCCGGCTGGATCCCGCCCTTCGAGGGAATCCGGCTCGTCGGCCACCGGTGGTCCGCGCGCGCTCACGAGATCAAGGACTACCTCGCCCGCAACCAGGTCCCCTACCGCTGGGTCGACGTCGAGGCCGACCCGGAGGCGGCCCGGCTCGTCGCGAGCGCCGGGATCGACCCGGGGCGCGATCCGCTCCTGGTCTTCCCGGACGGGAGCCACCTGCGTGCCCCGACGAACATGGAGATCGCCGGGAAGGTCGGGCTGCGGACCCACGCGGCGCTGCCCTCCTACGACCTCGTCATCGTCGGCGGCGGCCCGGCCGGCCTCGCGGCGGCGGTCTATGGCGCGTCCGAGGGGCTCCGGACGCTGCTCCTGGAGCGGGAGGCGCCGGGCGGGCAGGCCGGCACCACCTCGCGGATCGAGAACTACCTGGGCTTTCCCGCCGGGCTCACCGGGGCTGACCTCGCCCGTCGGGCGGTTGCCCAGGCCACGCGCCTCGGGGCCGAGATCCTCACTCCCCAGGAGGTCCGGCGCATCCGGCGCGAGGACCCGTACTCGCTCATCACGCTGGGAGACGGGACGGAGCTGAGCTGCCAGGCGCTGATCCTCGCGATGGGCGTCCAGTACCGGCGGCTGGAGGCGCCCGGCGTGGACGGCCTCATCGGCCTCGGCGTCTTCTACGGCGCCGCGATCACCGAGGCGCTCGCCTACCGCGATCACGACGTCGCCGTCGTGGGCGGCGGGAACTCGGCCGGCCAGGCGGCGGTCTACCTCGCCGGGTTCGCCCGCCACGTGACCCTCGTGGTCCGGGGGGGAAGCCTGGAGGCAGGCATGAGCCAGTACCTGGTGGACCAGATCGCGTCGCGCCCCAACCTCACCGTCCGGCTCAGCGCGAGCGTCGCCGCGGTGCGGGGCGCCGACGAGCTGGAGGCGATCACGATCGCCGACGCGGCCGGGACGGCCGAGGTGCCGATGCAGGCGCTGTTCCTGTTCGTGGGCGCGCTCCCGCGCACCGACTGGCTGGAGGGCCTTGTCGAGCGGGACGGCGCCGGGTTCATCGTCACCGGGACCGCGCTCTCACGAACTGAAGGCCGCGTCCCTGGCTGGCCGCTGGCACGCGAGCCGTTCCTCCTCGAGACGAACGTGCCCGGGATCTTCGCGGCCGGCGACGTCCGGGCCCGCTCCGTCAAGCGGATCGCATCGGGCGT
>DAITNC010000035.1:0-15810 GCA_036834865.1 Candidatus Limnocylindrales bacterium
GGTTGGCCGACCACGGCCGCATGGCGATGTCGCCCAGGAACGCGAGCGTCCGGCCAGGCGCACGCACGACGACCGCCTGGTGGCCCGCGGTGTGCCCGCCTGTCGGGACGGCCCACACGCCTGGCAGGAGCTCCACTTCGCCATCCGCGGCACCGGCGTCGCCCCACGCGCGGACCAGCCGCAGCTCAGGCTGGTCGTAGGAGGCGACGATCCGGGGGTTCTCGCCCAGCGCGATCTCCCACTCGGCACGCTGGGCGACGATCCGGGCTCGCGGGAAGGCGCGGCTCCCGTCCGCGCGGAGAAGCCCGCCGGCGTGGTCGTAGTGGAGGTGGCTCATCGCCACGATGTCGACGCTGGCCGGGTCGAAGCCGGCCGCCACGAGCGCCGGCACGATCGGCTCGCCCTCGAGGGCCCGCCACGCCCGGCCCCGCTCGTCCAGCCGTTCGCCGATGCCGGTCTCGACGAGGACGCGGCCGGCGGGAGTCTCGATGAGCAGGCAGTTGAGCGCCTGGAGGAGGCGACCGTCCGCGTCGATCTCGTCCGCGACGAGCTTCCCCCACAGGACCCTCGGCACCGGCCCGAAGAGCGCGCCGGCATCCGAACGGAACGTCCCGGCCTGGACCAGCGCGACGCGAACACCCCCGCCGAGGTCGGCTGACCAATGGACCGCGTCGTTGAGCGCCATGCGAACGCCGTCAGGCCTGCGGATCCGGGCCGCGACGACGCCCAGCCGTGAAGTCGCGGTGGAACGCGGACGCGGTGGGCTGGCTCTGGCCCTGGTACTTCGACCCCAGGCCGGCGCTGCCGTAGGGCCGCTCGACCGGGCTGGACATCTGGAAGAAGCTGATCTGCCCGATCCGCATGCCGTGGTAGAGCGCGATGGGCAGGCTCGCGACGTTCGAGAGCTCCAGCGTCAGGTTGCCCTTCCAGCCGGGATCCACGTAGCCGGCCGTGGAATGGATCAGGAGCCCCAGCCGCCCCAGGCTACTCTTCCCCTCGAGGCGCGCGACCAGGTCGTCCGGGAGCTCCACCCATTCGAGGGTCTGGCCCAGCACGAACTCGCCCGGGTGAAGGATGAACGGCTCGTCGTCCGTGATGGAGAGGAGCTCGGTCAGGTCCGGCTGCGCCTGGCGGACGTCAATGTAGGCATACCGGTTGTTGCGGAAGACCCGGAAGCTCCGGTCCAGGTGGAGGTCGACCGAGCTGGGCTGGAGGTCCACCGGGTCGTACGGCTCGATCCGGACGCGCCCAGCCTCCAGCTGGGCCCGGATATCGCGGTCCGAGAGCACGCTCAACGCGCCGGCTCCGGGGTGGTCTCACGCTGGGCAAAGAGCGTGTCCACTTCGCGCTTCAGGGTCGCGAGGTCATCGAAGCTCTGGTAGACGCTGGCGAAGCGGATGTACGCGATGTGGTCCAGCGCCCGGAGCTTCTCCATGGCAAGCTCGCCCACCCGGCCGGACTCCACCTCCGTGGTCCCGCCCGCGCGCAGCGTCGCCTCGATCTCGTCGGCGGCCCGTTCGGCCGCCGCGTCGGGGACCGGCCGCCGGGTGAGCGCCTTCCGCAGCCCGTCCGCGAGCTTGTCGCGGTCGAACTCCTGGCGAGCGCCGTCGCGCTTGATGACCACGAGCCGCGCCGCTTCGATCCGCTCGTAGGTCGTGAACCGCGCGCCGCAGGCCGAGCACTCGCGCCGGCGGCGAATCGTGGCGGCGTCGTCGAGGTCGCGGGAGTCCACGACCCGGGAGTCACGCGACTCGCACTGCGGGCAGCGCACCGAGGCCTCCTGCGTTCCCGGACCACTACATCTTGTGGTGTAGGCGCACGATACCACGACATAGAGGCCCTCCGGGGGTCCCCGGCACACGAAGAGCGGGCCGCCGCGAACGCTCGGTCAGTCCGGTGACCGGTCGCGGAACCAGCGTGGTGACGCCGGCGACGCCGTGGGCGACCGCAGGCTTGCCCCGATCTCCATGATCGCGTCGCGTGCATGCAGGATGTTGAGGTAGCCACGCTTGATGGCGGTCTGGCCCTCGGGCTCTCGACCGCGGCCGCCGGCGGCAGCCACGATCGTCGCGCATCCGTGGTCGACCATGTCGAGCGCCCGCACGGCCCGACCCACCTCCTCCACCATCCGGATGCGGAGCGGGTCGTACCCGCTCGGCACGTGCAGCGCCTCGGCCTCCGCGCGGTAGCGCTCCATCGCATCGCGGGCCGCGTCGAGCGTCTCGCCGATCGTGTCCGGCGCCACCTGCCCTCGGCGGACCGGGTCGATCCGTTCGGCCGCGCCGGCGAGGCTGGCGGCGATCCGGGTTGCCACGTCGCCCATGTCGCGCCGGAAGGCGTCGATCTCGCGCGTCTCGGCGACGACGCGGCCGGCGCGCCGCAGGACCAGGATGAACGAGGCGGCCAGGAGCGCGAAGAGGACGAGCGGGATCGCCAGCAGAATGGAGGGCATCTCGGAATCGGGCTAGCCGATCCGGGCCCGGAGCGCAGCCGCGAGCGCGGGGACCACCGCTGCCAGGTCCGCCACGACGAAGAGGTCCGAGAACTCGGCGATCGGCGCGTCCGGGTCACGGTTGACCGCGATGATCGTCTCCGCGGCGTGCATCCCGACCTTGTGCTGGATGGCGCCCGAGACGCCGAACGCCAGGTAGACCGCGGGCTTCACGGTCTTGCCGGTCTGGCCGATCTGGCTGGCGTACGGGATCCAGCCGGCGTCCACCGCAGCGCGCGTCGCGCCGACCGCGCCGCCCAGCAGGCCGGCCAGCTCGCGAAGGCCGGTGAAGCCGTCGGGCCCGCCGACGCCTCGCCCCCCAGCCACGATCACGCGCGCCTCCTCGATGCTGGCGCCGGACGCCTCGGTGGCGACGCGCTCCACGACCTGCACGAGCGGCAGCTCCACGACATTGCCGGGCGGGCGTTCCTCCACGCTGCCGGGCGCGGCGAGCGGGTCCGCCGCGACCATGTTCGGCCGGAGCAGGATGATCCCGCGCTCGCCCGTGAAGCCGCTGCTGGTCTTGACGCGCCCGCCGAACGGCTGCATCTCCACCCGCGGGCCGGCCGGCACGCTCTCCGTGGCCTCGCCCCAGGCCAGCTCCGTCGCGTTGACGAGCACGCCGATCTCCAGCAGCACCGAGAGCATCCCGGCGACGTCCCGGCCGTCGGGCGTCGCGCCGAGCACGAGGTAGGCGGGCGGCTCCTTCGCCGCGGACGCGAGCGCGGCGACCCGGGCCGCCACCACGGCCGCGGCCGGCCGATCTGCGCCCTCCGGGGCGCGAACCGCCAGCACGGCCGGCAGGAACGTCGCCATGGTCGCGGCAGCCCGGTCGGGCTCGGCGGCGACCACGATGCCGGTCACCTCGCGTCCGGCGGCCTCCCCGAGGGCGCGTCCGGCGGTCGCCGCCTCCGTGGAGAGCTTCGTGAGCGAACCGGTCGCATCGACCTCGCCCACGACCCAGATCCCGCCGGCCATCAGAGGGCGCGCCGTTCGACGAGGAAGTCGATGATCGCGGCGGCCGCGGCGGCGGGGTCCAGGTCCCGTACCACGCGACCGGAGCCGCGCGCGGCTGGCGGGCGGGCCGCCAGCAGTGCCGTCGTGGCGTGGGCGCCGCCGACCGGGCGCTCACCCAGCCCGAGGTCCGCGAGCGACCGGATCGCGATCTCCTTCGAACGGGCCCCCATGATCCCCCGGAGCGACGGGTAGCGCGGCTCACCCAGGAGCTGGGTCCCAACCACGACCGCCGGCAGGGTGGCGTCGAGCACGTCGTAGCCGCCGGCGCTCAGCCGTTCCACCCTGACCCCGCCGTCGCGAGGTTCGATCCGGCGGGCGGACGAGAGATACGGGAGACCCAGGAGTGTCGCGACACCCGCCGCGACGACCCCGCCGCCGCTGTCCGACGTGTCCGCTCCCGCGAGCACGAGGTCGAACTCGAGGGTGCGCAGGGCGGCCGCCAGGACCTGGGTCGTGGACCAGGAACACGAGCCGGCAAGGGCGGGATCGCACACGAGCACGGCGCGCGTCGCGCCCATGGCAAGCGCCTTGCGAATCGGGTCGGTGATGCCGGCCGGCGCCATCGACAGGAGCGTCACCTCGCCCCCGCCAGCCTCCACGAGCTTGAGCGCGGCCTCCAGGACGTACTCGTCGTTGCCGTTGATCACGGCGGCGACGGAACGATCCACGCGCCCGTCGTCGCCCAGGCGTTCCTCGCCGGGGTCGGGCACCGGTTTCACGAGCACCACGATCCGCACGATCTGGCTCTCTCCCTGCGCGAACGGTTGGCCTCTAGCGCTCGCGGGCGAGCAGCGCCCGGGCGATCACGAGTCGCTGGATCTGCTGCGTCCCCTCGTAGAGCTGGGTGATCTTCGCATCGCGCATCATCCGCTCCACGGGGAAGTCGTCGAGATACCCGTAGCCACCCAGCACCTGGACCGCGTCGGTGGTCACCGCCATCGCCGCGTCCCCGGCCACGAGTTTACACAGCGCCGACCAGCGGGCGGCATCCGGGGCGCCGCGCTCGATCTCCTCGCAGGCCGCGTACAGCAGCTGGCGGGCCGCCTCGGTCCGGGCGTCCATGTCCGCCAGGAGCCCCTGGACCAGCTGGAACTCGCCGATCGTCTTCCCGAACTGGCGTCGCTGGGCGGCGTATCCGGCGGCCGCGTCCAGCGCCCCCTGGGCGATGCCCACGGCCTGCGCCGCGATCCCCGGGCGCGACCGGTCCAGCGTCCGCATGGCGAGGCCGAACCCGTCGCCCTGCGCGCCCACGAGGTTGGCGGCGGGCACGCGAACGTCATCGAACGCGAGCTCGGCGGTCGGCGACCCGCGGATGCCCATCTTGTGCTCCAGCCGGCTCACGGAGAAGCCGGGGCTGGCCGTCTCGACGACGAACGCGGAGATGCGGCGGTGGCGATCCGCCTCCGGGTCCGTCACGGCGAACACCGTCACCAGGCTCGCGACGCTGCCGTGGCTGATGAAGCGCTTGGTGCCGGAGATCACGTACGAATCGCCGTCGCGCACGGCGCGTGTCCGGATCGCCGCCGCGTCCGAGCCCGCGTCGGCCTCGGTCAGGGCGAACGCGATCAGGTCCCGCCCCGCCGCGAGCCCTGGCACGAACCGGGCGAGCTGCTCCTCGGACCCGGCGAGGAGCAACGGCAGCGCCCCGAGCTCCTGCACCGCCAGGATGAGGCCCGTCGTCGCGCAGGCGGCCGATAGTGCCTCGATCGCCAGGCAGACCGTGAGCAGGTCGGCTCCCAGGCCGCCGTGCCGCTCAGGGAACGGCAGGCCCAGGATCCCCTGCTCCGCCAGGAGGAGCCGCAGGTCCTCGGGGAACTCGGCGGTCCGGTCGATCTCGGCGGCGCGCGGCGCGACCCGCTCGCTGGCCAGCGTCCGCACCGCGTCGCGGATCGCGCGCTGGTCGTCGGTCAGTCGGCCGGAGGCGGATGCTGCCGTCACGCTGCGATCCTAGCATCGGCCGCGGACCGCGCGGCGGCGGCGGCGGCCCGAATCGCGACGTCAGCCCGCGGCCTCCGGGTCGCTCCCCCACCCCGCGTGCTCGTGCGGTCCGCGGAGCGTCTCGAGGGCATGGTCCAGGACGGGCTCCAGGACGGCGAGCGACTCGAGGGCGGCGCGCGGGCTGCCGGGGAGATTCACGATCAGCGTCTGCCCGCGGACGCCCACGACGGCACGCGACAGGATTGCCATCGGCGTCTTCGTCCGGCCATCCGCCCGCATCGCCTCGGCGAAGCCGGGCACCTGGTAGTCAATGACGGCGAGGGTCGCCTGCGGCGTGACGTCGCGGGGCGTCAGGCCCGTCCCGCCGGTCGTGAGGACCAGCGGGTGTCGGGATGCCGCGGCCACCAGCATCGATTCGATCCGCCTGCGCTCGTCCGGCACGACCTCGCGCTCGACCGAGAACCCCAGGGCGGACAGCCTTGCGGCGATCCCCTCGCCGGACGTGTCCTGCCGGTCGCCGGTGGAGCCGCGGTCGCTGATGGTCAGGACGAAGGCCGTCCTGGGCCCCCCTGGCACGGGTCAGGGTCCCGGCCTGCGCCCGGGCCGACGGATCCCGCCGGCACGTGCAGGACCGCGCACGCCCTTCGGCCGGACGACGGCCGGACCCGAAGGGATGAAGCCTCCGGGCAGCGCGCCAGGCGACGAGGCCGCCGGGGCCGGCGACGGAATGCTCTCGGATCCCTCGCGGCGCCAGTCGCCGGACTTGCCCCCGACCTTGCTCACGAGGCGGACGTGGCGGATCTCGACGCCCTTCTCGACCCCCTTGACCATGTCGTAGACGGTGAGGGCCGCGACGCTCGCTGCGACGAGCGCCTCCATTTCCACGCCGGTCGGCCCGACTGTCGCCGCCTCGGCCCGGACCCGCAGCGCGGAAGCTGCCCGATCTGGCGTGATCGCTACGACGAGGTCGGTCAGCGCGAGCGGGTGGCAGAGTGGGATGAGGTCGGCCGTGTGCTTCCCGCCCATGACGCCGGCCAGCTCGGCCACCGTCAGGACGTCTCCCTTCGGCCCCCGGCCGTCGATGACGAGGCTCAGGGTCTCCTGGCTGCAGACGACCTCTGCCTCGGCGACCGCCCGGCGTGCCGTGATCGGCTTCGCGGAGATGTCAACCATGCGCGGGCGTCCTCCGCGGTCAACGTGAGTCAGCCGGCGGCGACCCGCCCTGGGCTGCGATCGCTCGTCCATGCCACCTCCGTGCCCGGGATCGCCGGGCTGCGTGCCGGGCCTTCCCGGTCTGGCGCCAGCCATCAGGGGCGATCGAGCCACCAGAGCTCGACCCCCGCTCCAGCCGGGAGGCCGGTCACCGATTCTGGCACGACGGCGAGGCTGTCGGCGGCTGCCAGCGCCGCGAGCTGGTGGCTCTCCTGGCCCCCGGCCAGCCTGACGCGGACGCGGCCCGCCGCATCGCGGATGGGCGCGCCGCTCCTCGGGTCGCGGAGCGCCGCCACCCGAAGGAACGCGCGCCGGCCGACCGCTTTCGTGACGGGCTCCTCAAGCACGCCCACATCGACGGGGCGCAACAGCTCGGTGTCGGCGCGGCCGGCGAGGCGGCGCAGCGCGGGCCGCACGAACACCTCGAACGTCACGAAGACCGAGACCGGGTTGCCCGGCAGCCCGAACAGCAGGACCGGCGGCCCGGCCCGCTGCGCGCCCCTGGGCGCGGTGCCGAACGCGAACGGCTTCCCCGGCTGGATCGCAGCGCGCCAGAGGTCCACCCTGCCGACCTCCGCGAAGGCGGCACGCACCACGTCGTAGGGACCCACCGAGACCCCGCCGCTGACGATGACGAGATCGACGTCGTCGATCGCCGCCCGGAGAAGGTCGAGCGTCGGTTCGAGCCTGTCCGGGGCGATGCCCAGGTGGCGCGCATCGGCCCCGGCCGCCGTGCAGAGCGCCACGAGCGCCGGCCCGTTCGAGTCAGGGATGCCCGCGGCGCCCAGGTCGGCGCCGGCACTGCGGAGCTCGTCGCCGGTGGAGAGCACCGCGACGCGCGGACGTGCGTGCACGAGGACGCTGGCGACACCGCCGGCGGCAATGATGGCCAGCTCGGCCGGGCCGATCGCGCGTCCCGCCGGAAGGACCGTGCGCCCGAGCCGGAGGTCGCTCGCGCGGCGGCGGACGCTCAGCCCCGGCAGCGTCGCCTCGTGGACGCGGATGTGCGCGGGGAGCGGACCTGTGGCTTCGCGGCCGCGCGGCCCGGCAGACCCATCTGCGGCGAGCGGCGTCGTCTGCTCCACCGCGACCACGGCGTTCGCACCGTGCGGCATCGGGGCACCGGTCGCGATCCGAAGCGCGGAGCCCGCCGTCACGGCAATCTCGGATGCGTTTCCCGCGGCGACCTCCCCGACGACGCGCAGCACCGACGGGGTGTCCTCCGTCGCGCCGGCGACGTCCGCGGCGAGGATCGCGTAACCGTCCATCGCCGAGTTGTCCCACGGAGGCAGGTCGGTCGCCGCCAGCACCTCCGCGGCGAGCACTCGCCCCAGGGAGCCGGACAGGTCGGTCATGGCGGAAGGCAGCGCGGCCGGGATCGCCGCGAGCACCCGGGCGCGGGCCTCCTCGAGGGAGAGCAGGTCTCTCACCGGGGCGGCCGCGCGAGCAGCGATCGCTCGTACACCAGCCGGCCGATCCCGTGGCGGGTCAGGATCCCGACGAGCTGCCCGTCGTCGAGCACCGGCAGCCCGTCCGCGCCCGCCGCCTGGAGGCGAGCCGCCGCGGCCCGCAATGCATCGCCCGGTGCCGCGGAGGGCAGCGTATCTGCGGGCCGCATCGCCACGGCCGCCTGGGTCCGTTGCCACGCGGAGCGGCCCGCGCGCCGCAGCTCGCGCGGTCCGACCAGGCCCACGAGACGATCGCCGACCATCACCCGGACCAGGGACGCGCCCTCCCGGCCGGCGAGCGCCGGGGCGAACGTGTCGAGGGTCACCTGCGGCGGAACCGTGGGGAGATCGCGCTCCATGGCGTCGCCGACGGTGGCGTCCGCGATGAGGTCCTCGAGGACCTCGCGACGGGCCTGGGCGCCGCTGGACCCCCGGACGAACCAGCCCAGCACGCCGACCAGGAGCCCGCTCACCAGGTCCCCGGTCACGGCCAGGAGGACGCCGGCGCCCATCAGGCCGACGCCCAGGAGGCGCCCGGCGACCCCTGCTGCCCGCGTTCCCCGGGCCTCGTCGCCGGTCAGCTGCCAGGCCAGCGCGCGGAGGAGACGGCTGCCATCGAGCGGGACCACCGGCGCAAGGTTCACCAGCGCCACGAAGAAGCTCAGGACACCGACGATCGCGAGCGCTTCCGCGAGCGCTTCCGCGACGACGCCGGAGGCCGGAGGCGCCGCGATTGACGCGGCGGCGACCAGCGCACCGGAGCCGATCACGAGGCTGGCCAGCGGCCCCGCGACGGCGATCGCGGCCTCCCGGGCTGCAGAGCGGGCTCCGCGCTCGGCCGGCGTCATCCCGCCGAAGAGCAGCAGCGTCACGGACTGCGGCGCTGCGCCCGCCCGGCGCGCCACCGCGACATGCGCCAGCTCGTGGAGGAGCACGGAGGCGAAGAAGCCCGCTCCGACGCCGATCGCGACGACCCACACGACGCCTGCCGGCCAGTCCGGGTGCCGCCCGGGCAGGTCGACCGCGCCGAGCGACGCGACGAGGAATGCCGCAATCAGCATCCAGGAGACGTGCACCCGGATCTCCGTGCCCAGGAATCGCGCAACCGGGATTCCTCGCAGCAGCATCTCAGGCCCGCCCTCGAGTCGTGCGCCGGCCGGCGAATGCCCAGGTGGCGACCGTGAGGGCCAGGCCCACGACGGCGATGGCGAGGCTCGTCTCGGTCCAGAAGTCGTACGGGAAGAGCTGGACGAGCCGGTCGGTGGCTGGATCGAACTCCCAGGTCCCGGACGGGAACAGCAGGTCGTGGAAGAGCGTGAATGCCTGGTCGAAGGCGAGCGCGAACGCGATCCCGACGACGACGGCGCCGACCGCGAGGAGCGCCGCTCCCCGCGCGATCGCGCGCCAGTACCAGCCGGCGCCCCGCGCCAGGAAACCAGCCGTCACCACAACGGCGATGGCAACCAGGACGAGCACGAAGAACACGTCGACGATCGTATGCACGTCGGCCATGTGGGATCGCTCGCGCGCGTTGAAGACTGCCGCGCCGTCCGCGACCTGGGCGAACGTGCCGGGCCCCAGGTAGACCTCGCGCAGCACCGCGTCCGTGACGGCGCGAAGCGTTGCCGGCGGGTAGCCTGTCCAGAGGGCAGCCCCGGTGCGGCCCTGCTCGAACGCAACCCAGACCGGATTGAAGAAGAGCCCGATCGCGACGCCCACGAGGCCCAGGATCGTGGCCGCGCCGACCGCCACCGAGGCCGTCGCGCGCCGGCGGCTCGAACTGACCGGTGCTGCCCCGGTCACCGTCATTCGTCGTGGAGCGTTCGGGCCTGTTCCCACCACGTCTCGATGACGAGGTCGGTCGGCGGGGTGACCTGCAGACGACCGGCCGCCCGGGCGAGGGCCACCCTGAACGTGTCCAGGTCAACCTTCAGCACCGCGCCCAGCCCCTCGTAGCCGGCGAACGCGAACAGGTCGTGCTCAGCGTGCCCGAACCCCGCCAGGTTCAGGAGGAGCGCTTCGTCCCGCCAGCGCAGGACGTCGTTCGTGGAGGCATCGACCTGGTCCGCCAGCGTCTGGCGGCGCGTCGGCGTCTCCGACACCTCCAGCAGCAGCCCGGTCGTGAACACACCCTGGCGGGCAAGACGGTCGAGGTGGATCGGCTCGATCCGGGTCAGCTCGGCGATCAGCGGCACGGGCGCGGGTCCTCCGGAGGGTGGCGCGTGGAGCCGCCATTGTACGGTCCGGCGCGCGGACCCGATCCGGACGGCTCCAGGTTCGGGGTAGCATGCCGGCGATGGCCGAGCCCTTCGTCCTCCGATCGCCGGGACCCGCCGACGCCCGGGCGGCGGCCGAGCTTCACCACCGGAGCTGGATCGCGACGTATGGTCCGCTGATCGCACCCGGCCAGGCCACAGCCTTGACGCTGGCGGAACGCGTCGACCACTGGGAGCGGCTCCTGAGCGAGCGGCCCACCGATCGCGGGGCCCTCGTGGCCGAGCGTGAGGGTCGATTCGTCGGGCTCGTCGAGTGGGAAGTCGGGCCCGAAGACGACCGGGCCGTGGGTGAGGTCCACGCGATCCACGTCTTGGCGGATGAGCGTGGCCGTGGCGTCGGGACGCTTCTTCTCCTCGGAGCGGTCGATGAGCTGCGGTCGCTCGGGTGTCGTCGAGCGGTCCTGTGGGTCCTCGACGCGAACTCGTCGGCGAGGCGCTTCTACGAACGCCACGGGTGGGAGTGGGATGGCACCCTCGTCGAACGGCCGCTCGGGGGATTCGCGCACTTCCCGTCCGTGACGGAGGTCCGGTACACGCTCGACATCGCCTGACCCCGGAGGCGCGGAGCCCATTGCCCGGACCGGGTAGGATCGACGAGTGCTGCGTCTCGCCGTCCGCCTCCATCACGCGACCGGTCCCGCTGCATTCGTGCTCCTGGTCGCGATGCTCGCTGCCGCCTGTGGCGCCGGGCCGAGCGTCGCGCCGACCGGCCTGTTCGCCACCCCTCCGGCCGCATCTCCGGGAGCCGCTGTCGCGTCGCCGATCCCGACGCCGGAGGCCACGCCGCGGAGCTCCTCCCCCGCCAAGGCGACGCCTCGACCGAGCCCTGTCGCCGCCACGCCCGCGTCGTTCTGGGCGGCCGTCGTCCGCGGCCTGAGCGCTGCGAAGCACCTGCAGGTGACCATCGCGGGACCCAACCCCGGGACCCTTCGCTACCAGCCGAGCGCCTCCGCGACACTCGTGGCCGGGCAGGTCGCCTTCGTGTGCACGGGGGGCGCGGCATACGACGGGCAGTCGGGGTTCGCGCGCGTCCCGGGCACGTGGGAATGCGGCACGGCGGCGCTCGTCGCAGGCTTCCGCCGGATCGGCCAGCCAGCCGATTCGTGGAACGAGACCAGCCCCACCGACAGCGCCGTCACGGAAGCCGTGAAGGTGGCGTCCGACGGCACGTGGACGTGGACGTACGCCGGGACCTCTCCCTTCCTCGGCGGCCAGGTGACGGCAAGCGTCCGCCTGGACGCGACGAGCGGCCGGATCCTGGACGCCCGGCGCGTGGACCCGACCGGCACCTCGACCTATTCGTTCGACTACGCGGTGACGTTCCCCGCGCTCGCCGTTCCGCGCTGACCGGCCCGCGGGCGCCTCACGCCTCGAGGCGCTCCCGCATCCGGTCGAGCTCGGTTCGAAGAGCGGCGGGCAGGCGGTCGCCGAAGCGCGCGTAGTGCGCCTCGAACTGGGGCAGCTCGGCGACGATGGCGGGTCCGTCCACCCGCAACAGCTCGGCGAGATCCTCGGGCGCGATCCTGAGCCCCGCGGTGTTCAGGTCGCCGGGGCCGGGCAGGAGCCCGATCGGCGTCTCGACCGCCCGGGCTTCATCGTCGCCGCGCCGGAAGATCCACTCCAGGACGCGGCTGTTCTCGCCGAAGCCCGGCCACAGGAACCGTCCGTCGGCGTCGCGCCGGAACCAGTTGACGTAGTAGATCCGGGGCAGGAGCTCCGGGCGCGTGGCGGCGCCGACCTCCAGCCAGTGGTTGAAGTAGTCGGCCATGTTGTAGCCGCAGAACGGCAGCATCGCGAACGGGTCGAAGCGCAGCTTCCCGACCTCGCCGAACGCCGCCGCGGTCGTCTCGGAGCTCATGATCGAGCCCATGAAGACGCCGTGCGTCCAGTCGAACGCCTCGCGGACCAGCGGCACGATGTTCGCCCGGCGCCCGCCGAACATGATCGCGTCGATCGGCACACCCGCCGGGTCCTGCCACTCCGGCGCGATCGCCGGGTCCTGGCCTGCGGGCGCCGTGAAGCGCGAGTTCGCGTGGGCCGCCACCCGGCCGGCGTCCGGCGTCCAGTCCTTGCCCGTCCAGTCGATGAGGTGCGCGGGCGGGGTGTCCGTCAGTCCCTCCCACCACGTGTCGCCGTCATCGGTCAAGGCGGTGTTCGTGAAGATCGTGTTGCGCTCGACCGACCGGATCGCGTTCGGGTTCGTCTTCGTGTTCGTGCCCGGGGCGACGCCGAAGAAGCCGGCCTCCGGGTTGATGGCGTACAGCCGACCGTCCGCGCCGAAGCGCATCCAGCAGATGTCGTCGCCCACCGTTTCCACGCGCCAGCCGGGCAGGGTCGGGACGAGCATCGCCAGGTTCGTCTTGCCGCACGCGGAAGGGAACGCACCCGCCACGTACTTGCTGCGCCCTTCCGGCGAGGTCACCTTGATGATCATCATGTGCTCCGCGAGCCAGCCCTCGTCGCGGGCGATCACGGACGCGATGCGCAGCGCGTAGCACTTCTTCCCGAGCAGGGCGTTGCCGCCGTAGCCCGAGCCGTACGACCAGATCTCGCGGGTCTCCGGGAACTGGACGATGTACTTCGTGGCCGCGTCGCACGGCCACGGCACGTCCGCCTGGCCCGGAGCGAGCGGCGCCCCCACGGAGTGGAGGCACGGCACGAACTCGCCGGTCGCGCGGATCGCGTCGAGCGCCGCAGCGCCCATCCGGGTCATGATCTTCATGTTGACCACGACGTAGGCCGAGTCCGTGATCTGGACGCCGAGACGGCTGATGGGCGACCCGATGGGCCCCATCGAGAACGGGATCACGTACATCGTCCGGCCCCGCATGGAGCCGCGAAACAGGTCGGTCAACGTCGCGCGCATCTCGTCCGGGTCACGCCAGTTGTTGGTCGGGCCCGCGTCCGCGGCGTCGCGCGAGCAGATGAACGTGCGGTCCTCTACCCGTGCGACATCGCTGGGATCTGAACGGGCCAGGAAGCTGTTCGGCCGCAGCACCGGATCGAGGCGGGTGAACGTGCCGGCCGCGACGAGCCCGTCGCACAGGGCGCGGTATTCGGCCTCCGAGCCGTCGCACCAGTGGACGGCGTCGGGTGTGGCAAGCGCCGCGATCTCATCGGCCCAGCGGGTCAGGGCAGGGATGTCGGTCGGGCGTTCCTGGCCGCTGCTCCCCACTGCCGCGCGTCCCGCAAGCCCGGGGCCGGTTCCTGTCTCCAACGCGCCCATCGTCCGTCTCCCGTTCCGCGATCGACCCCGGTCCACCACGTCGCGCAGCCGGGACCCGCTCGGCACAACGATAGCGAGGTCGCTGGGCTCCCATGGATCGCTCTCGCGCCCCGCCCGCCGGCGCGCGCAGTGCCGGGCCCGTGGACCTGCGCACCATGCCGCTCAATCCGGCCGCTGGAAGTAGAACGACGTTGCCGGATTGCCCGTCCACGCGAAGATCGTCTCGGGAACATCGGCGGGGCCACTCCCCGTGTAGGCACGCAGGAGTCGGGGCAGCAGGTTTGCGAGCGTTGAGCGATCGTCGATGATCCCGGACTTACCCGGCGATCGTACGGCGAGGAGATTGGCCGTCCGCAGGTCTGCGTATGGAAATGGGACGCCCGGCTCGCGCGGGGGCGCGCCGGAGCCGTGATCGGAGAAGACCACGACGACCGCTCCAGGGTCGGCCGCCGTGATGGTGTCAACCAGGTGAAGCGTCCGTCCATCGAGGAACTGGAGCTGGCCCCCGAGTCTCCGGGTCCACTCCGCGAATCCGAACCGCGATATCTCCTGCGGGTCGCCGTTCGGGATATTGAAGCCCGGCAGATCGAGGGGCCCGCCCGCGGCATCGAAGACCTGTGGCGGATGCGGGGACACCACGTGGACGAACATGAACTTGCGGCCCGAACCGAGGGTCCGTGCCTGTGCTTCGGCGACGTTGAACGCGTCGAGGATGCGGGCACGGTCCTGATCGGCCGCCACGTTCGGAAGAACGACATCGGCCAGGACCGACAGGCCGCTGATCTGCGCCACGGCCCACTCGAAGTCGTTGAGCTGTCCCGTGTCCACGAACACGTCAGCGCGCCTGAGGGCGACTTCCTCGTAGCCAGGCGACACGGCGACGGTCTGGTACCCGAGTCGATGCAGGTCAGCGAAGAAGGCGCCGTCGTTGATGGTCACGCGCCACAGCGGTGCCGGACCGTCGAGGCGCCGGGCGATCTCGGTGGCGGGGAAGTAGTTGAACATCTGGGCAAGTGTCAGCTCGGTCGAGGTCTGGTTCGATCGACTGTGGTCGGCGACGACGAAGTCCCGCGCCCGCAGCGCATTCGTGAACGCCGAGTTGTCGATGCCGAACTCGGACAGCAACTTGTCGGCCCGCGGGTAGCCGTCCAGCATGATGAAGACCATGTTCGGGGCATCCGGCGGGGTGGGACCGGCCGCCACCGGACGCGGACGGAGAGGTGACTCCGCGACGACGTCCTGAGCGAATACGTCCACCCTGCCGAGCTGGACCGCCTTGATCCCAACCGCGACGAGCAGGATGACAGCCCCGATCGAGAGTGCCCGGGTCGCGAGCGACAAGACGCCTCGCGCGTGGGTCGTTGGGATCCGGACGCGACGTTCGAGGTATGGGTAGAGGCCAACCAGCAACATGGCGCCGAGGCCCAGGAGGATACGGGTGGGCGCGTCTGCCGAAAGGAGCATCAGGACCAGGATTGCCCCGACCAGGCCGGCCCGATCGCGATCGGCCGTAGCGAGTCCCGCCAGCCACGGCGCCAGCAGGCCGAGCACCAGCGCGACGATCAGGGGCCGAGCGGCGGCGTATGGGCTCACGCCCGAGTCGACGAGGGCGTTCAGCACGAATGCGGCGAGGACCGCGGCGGGATACAGGACCGGCCGCCTCAGCGCCCGCGCGCGAGCGCTCACGTCCGCTCCATCCGGTAGACGATCCGGCCCGAATCCGGGATCGGCACCCCCGCCAGGACCCGGAATCTCGTCCCGAACGCGCGCTCGAAGCCGTCCTGCGTGTAGTCCAGGAAGACGTCCCGGCGCGAGCCGAGCAGGCGGCGGACCATCGGGTCATCCTTGGGCACGAACTCGACGATGGCGCTGGGGGCAAGCCGCGCGAAGAGCGACGCGATCCATTCCAGCGGGACGTTGTTCGAGATCGCGAGGTGGTGCAGCAGTCCGAGCGCAAGGACGACGTCAGCGTCCGAACGGTCGACGAACGCGGCTCGCTCGGCGCCTGCCCAGCCCAGGCCCGGGCTCGGGTTGACGATGTCCTGGACCAGCGGCAGCACCAGGGTCTCCCCCGACGTCTTCAACCGCTGGTAGTGGCGCTCGGACGCGGCCGGGTCGACATCCCACGCGACGACTCGACGCCCCAGTCGCGCCGCGATCTGGCTGAAACGGCCGACGTTGGCCCCCAGATCCCAGGCGACC
>DAITNC010000036.1:0-15598 GCA_036834865.1 Candidatus Limnocylindrales bacterium
GATCGCCGCGTGGATTCCCATCCGACGGGCTACGCCCTGCTGGACTTCGGAGCCGGCCGGCGTCTCGACCGGTTCGGGAGCGTGATCGTCGATCGGCCGGCGCCCGGCGCAGCCGACGTGCCGGTCCTGGACCCGACTGCATGGACCGCCGCCGGTGCGCGTTTCGGCCGTGCGGCCGGGGCCGACGACCTGGCGGGCTGGGACTCGCCGGGCGATCTCCCGGCGCCGTGGGACGTGGTCATCGACGGGCTTCGCCTCGAGCTCCGGCTGACCCCGGCCGGCCAGGTAGGCCTCTTCCCCGAGCACGCCGAGCCAGCCGCATGGGCAGCCGGGCGCGCGCTGGAGGCCGGCACGCGCCTTGGCCGTCCGGCCGAGGTCCTCAACCTCTTCGCGTACACGGGGCTCGCCACCCTCGCGCTTGCCCGCGCCGGCGCCCGCGTGGCCCACACGGATGCCTCTCGGCCGGCCGTCGGATGGGCTCGCCGGAACGCGGCCCGCTCGGGGCTCGACGCCGCACCGATCCGCTGGATCGTGGAGGACGCCCGGGCATTCGTCGCCCGCGAGGCGCGCCGCGGCCGGCGCTACGACGGCGTGATGCTCGACCCGCCAACGTACGGCCACGCCCCGCGCGGCGGCGCGGCCTGGCGGATCGAGGCGGACCTCGCGGACCTGCTCGCCGGGTGCGCGGCCCTGACCGGACCGGACCCGGCGTTCTTCGCGTTGACCGCGCACACCACCGGGCTCGATTCGGGTCCGCTTCGCGCAGCGATCGCCGGCGCCTTCGGTCCGACGGTGGCAGGCCGCGCGGAGGTGGTCCAGCTGGGAGTCCGGCGCCCCGACGGCCTCCGGCTCCCGGCAGGCCTCGCGATCCGGTGGGGGCCATGACCGGGCGAGCTCCTGGGCCCGTGGTCCTCACGAGCGCCGCCAACCCGCGCCTCCGCGCCGCGGTGGCGCTGCGTGATCGGCGAGACCGCGTTCGGACGGGCCGCCTGCTGGTCGACGGAGCGCGCGAGGTCTCCCGCGCGCTTGATGCCGGCGTGGCGCTGGTGGAGGCGTTCGTGGCGGCCGGACCCTCCCCGGACCCGGACGTTGCCGCCGTCGCGGCCCGGGTCGCCGCCCTGGGCGTGCCGCTCGTGTCGATCGCGCCCGAGCTGCTGGCTCGGCTGGCCTACGGGGAACGGTCCAGCGGGATCGTGGCTGTGGCCACCGCGCCAGGAACGTCACTCTCCGGCCTCGGGCTCCCGGACGTCACTCCTCTCGTCGGCGTCCTGGAGGACGTCGAGAAGCCGGGCAACCTGGGCGCGGTCTGTCGGAGCGCGGATGGCGCGGGGCTGGACGCGCTGGTCGCCGCACGCGGCTCGGCGGCCGCGGCCGATCCGTGGAACCCGAATGCCGTCCGCGCCTCGCTTGGAACGGTCTTCACGGTGCCGATCGCGGTCGCGGCGACCGCCGCCGTCCTTGCCTGGCTCCGCGATCGCGGCCTGCGGGTGGTCGCCGCACGCATCGACGCGAGCGTCGATTACACCGACGTGGACCTGACCGGCCCGATCGCGCTCGTCCTCGGGAGCGAGGCACACGGGCTCACGGCCGCGTGGTCCGGGAGTGACGTGATCGCGGTTCGGCTGCCGATGCGCGGCCGGGTCGACTCGCTCAACGTCGCCGCCGCCGCCGCCATCCTCTTCTACGAGGCGCGCCGACAGCGCGACGTCGGCGCCTGAGCATCTCCGCGTTCAGCGGCCGCGCCCCTAACGAACCGTGACCCGGGCCGTTAGATGTGCAGAGGCCTCTCGCGAAGAACACTGTCCCCCGGCGGTGCCTGTCGCGATGGCCTCTCTTCCTGTCCGCCGGCCGGGCGCAACGGCATCCGGACCTATACTCCGCGCCATGGATTCCCCGTCCCGCCGAACACGCCGGATCGGCATGGGCGCTCGTGGCCTGATCACCGGGATCGCCGGGCTCGTGGCGATCTCCGGCCTGCTGCTTGCCGCGCCTGGCGCGCGGGTGAGCGGCGCGGTCCGGGCGACGCGAATCGCGATGTCGGCCCCGCAGACGATCGA
Source organism: Candidatus Limnocylindrales bacterium (assembly GCA_036834865.1). Classification (GTDB taxonomy): domain Bacteria; phylum Chloroflexota; class Limnocylindria; order Limnocylindrales; family CSP1-4; genus CTSoil-043. The sequence goes on from DAITNC010000036.1 coordinate 2,058, forward strand.
TCCCGCGAAGGCCGGCGATGCCGGCAGCGCGGCCGTGATCGCCCAGCTGTTCGAGGGCCTCACCGCGATCGACGCAGGCCTGACACCCCGCCCTGCGCTGGCCGCGAGCTGGAGGTTCAGCGACGGCAACCGGACGGTCGCATTCAGGCTTCGCGACGGCCTGACGTTCTCCAACGGCACGCCGCTGACCGGTGCCGATGTCGTGCGGAGCTGGCTCCGCGTCGTCGACCCCGCGAGTCCGTCACCGCTCGCCTCGTTGCTGTTCGACGTCGTCGGCGTGGAGGACTACGTCGCGGGACGATCCAGTGATCCGTCCACGCTGGGATTCAGCGCCGACGCGAACACCGTCACGGTTCACTTCATCCTCCCGGCCGGCGACTTCCCGGCGATCGCGGCGAGCCCCACGCTGGCCGTCGTCCCGCCCGGCGTCGGGCGCGACCCGGCCGCCCTCCAGCCCGGCGCGTCGTTCGTCGCCTCGGGCGGCTACGTCCTCGCCGGCCTGAGCCCGACGCAGTTCGCGTTGACGGCAAACCCGCACTACTGGGCGGGCCCACCCGCGATCTCCGACATCGAGGTCGTCACCGACCTCGGAAGCAGCAGCCCGGCCGACCTGTTCCTGGCCGGAAACCTCGATTGGACGCCGATCGGGAGCTACGATGCGTCGTGGATCGCCTACGACGGTACGCTCGGGCCGCAGCTGCGTTCGTCAGCCGACCTTGCCGTCACGTACTACGGCTTCGACACGCTGCGGCCGCCGTTCAGCGATGTCCGGGTCCGGCAGGCGTTTGCAGAGGCGGTCGACTGGAAGCGGATCGTGCAGCTCGCGGACGGGAGCCAGGCGCTTCCGGCCACGAGCATCGTTCCGCCGGGGATCCCGGGACGCAGCGGCACGAACTTCCAGCCGACCTTCGACCCGGCTGCGGCGAAGCGGCTCCTCGCGGCGGCCGGCTACGCGGACCCGGCGACGTTTCCAACCGTGACCCTGGCGACGGCAGGCACGGGCTACGACGATGCGGTCGTCGCCCAGCTCAAGCAGAACCTCGGGGTCACCGTCAAGTACGAGTCGTACGACTTCAGCACGTTCATGCAGCGGCTGGGTGCCGCGGACGGGCCACAGTTCTGGGCCCTCTCGTGGGTGGCTGACTATCCCTCGCCGTACGACTTCCTGGGCCTGCTGCTCGGCTCGAACCAGCCGAACAACTACGGAAGGTGGTCGAACGCGGCCTTCGACGCGGCCCTCACGAGCGCATCGTCCACCACGGATGTCGCTGTCGCGCGAGGCGCCTACGACCAGGCCCAGGCCCTCGTGCGTGACGAGGTCCCGGTCGTGCCTGTCAGCTACAGCTCCAGCGACGCGCTCTCCCGGGCCGGCCTCCTGGGAGCGACGATGAACGGCATGGGCATCCTGCGTTTCGCCGGCCTTGCCTGGGCTCCGGGGACTCCGTGATCGCGCGCCGGCTCGGGCCGTTCGCGGCCGCACTCCTCCTCCTCGCTTCGGTCGCCCTGCCGGTCAGGGCGGCGGTGGCCGAGTTCGGGACGCCCTCCGCCCAGAGCCTCTATGGAACCTCCGTTACCTTCACCCAGCCCGTCACCCTGGCTTCCGCTCCGAGACGGATCGAGATCCTGCTGGACTTCCCCGGCGGGCTGGGCGCCACCGTCGTCGAGGCGCCGCCTTCCGGCCCTGGCCCCCAGACGCTCCATTACACCCTCCTGCAGGCCGACGCGCAGATGTACCCGAACACGAAGATCACGGCCCACTGGAGAGTCACGCTGCCCAGTGGCCCGGCCGAGGTGGGTCCGGCGGTCACGGTGACCTATGTCGACACGACCAGACAGTGGAAGACGCTGGACGGCCCGCTGATCCGGCTCCACTGGTACAGCGGGTCCGCGGCGTTCGCCCAGCAGGCCCTCACGCTGGGAGAGCAGGGCGTCCGGAAGGCAGCCAACCTCCTTGGCGTCACGGAGACCCAGCCGATCGACTTCTTCGTGTACGCCGATTCGCAATCCTTCTGCGAGGCGCTCCTGATGGGGTCCACCTGCAACGTCGCCGGCAGGGCCATCGTGTCGAACCGGACGATGTTCGGTCTCATCGGCTCGAACCAGATCGGCTCGGCCGAGGTGGCACGAGTCATCCCCCATGAGCTCACCCACCTGGTCTTCAACACCGCCACGCAGAATCCGTACCACTCTCCGCCGGACTGGCTGAACGAAGGACTCGCGGTTTACCTCACGGAGGGTGTCGCGCCGTACTACCGCGCCGCGCTCACCGACGCGATGTCGAAGGGAACGCTCCAGCCGCTGACGGCCTACACGATCACGTTTCCCCCTGAAGCGTTGTATGACCGTTTCCTCCTCGCCTACGCGGAGGGCGTCTCGGCTGTCGACTTCATGGTCCGGAAGTACGGCCAGCCGGCCCTCGTGAAGCTCATTCGCTCGTATGCCGCGGGCCGGACCGACGACGAGGCGTTCTCGGCGGCTCTCGGTCTGGACGTGGCGGGGTTCGAGGCGGCCTGGCTCGCAGATCTGGGGGCGACCGCCCCCACCCAGTACGGGCCCCGGCCGGCGCCGACCGGACCGCTCCCGCCCGGCTGGGGTGGCGCGATCGCTTCGCCCGGACCGGACGCCGCGGCCTCGTCCACGCCGGGTGCAGCGGCGTCGGGCCCCGCCGCTTCCGCGTTGACACAGACCGGCGCCGCGGCGACCGGCGACGGCAGCTCGAGCGGGCTCATCCTGCTCGCGATCGCCGCGGCCGGGCTCTGCCTGGGCGGCCTGCTTGCCTACATCCGGCGCCGGCGCGGGCCGCGGCCGGTGGGCGCGCCCGGTCCGGAGCCGCCAGGGGCGGGCGAATGAGCGGGGCGTGGGTCCGGTTCCGGTCGATCACCACGTGGGAGATCACGCTGTTTGCCGCCCTCGCCGTGCTGGGCTTCCTGGTCACGGCACAACTCCGCTCGGAGACACCGCGCGTCCAGTACACCTCACAGGAGCGGGCGCCGCTCATCGGGACCGCGCTCGGTCTGCAGGTGGAACAGAAGGCACTCCAGGGGCAGATCCTCGACCTGCGCAACCGGATCACCGCCACCGAGACCAGCAACCAGGGCAGCGATGCGCTCGTGAAACAGCTCAACGACGCGCTCTTCCAGGCACGCCTGGCCGGCGGCCTCACCGCCCTCGAGGGCGGCGGCCTCGTGATCCAGCTCGAGGATGCGCCGCAGGCCGCCCAGGCGACCGGCGGAAGCGACCTCCTGGTGACGGGACTCGACGTTCGAAGCGTGGTGGAGCAGCTCTGGCTGGCGGGAGCGGAGGCTGTGGCAGTCAACGATGAGCGCGTGGTCTCGACCACGGCGATCCTCGACATCGGCGGCTCGCTCCTCGTCAACTCCGCCTACCTCGCGCCGCCCTACCAGGTGAAGGCCGTTGGGCCGAAGGACCTCTACTCGCAGCTTGCGGCGTCGGCCAGCTGGGTGGATTTCGTGGCCGCGCGTGCCGGGCAGAACGGGATCCGGCTCTCGATCGCGGTGCCGGCCGACCTCGTCGTGCCGGCCTATGCGGGCTCGGTGACCATCCGCTACGCCCGGACTCCCGCATCTCCCGCGCCGTCGGCGAAGCCCTAGATGCGCAACCCCCGCAGCCAGATCGCCATCGCCGCCGTCGCCCTGCTGCTCGGCTTCCTGATCGTCGCCCAGATCCGGGGCCAGACGGTCGGGACCGGCCTCGAGAACCGGTCCGCCCAGGACCTGACGCTGCTCGTCGCAAATCTCAACACTCGCAACGACCAGCTCCGCGGCGAGGTCGCGGACCTCGGCCGCCAGCTGGATTCGATCACCGCCGCCCAGGCGCGCGGCGACACGTCCGCCGGCCAGCTTCGGGACGACCTGGTCCGCACCCGGATCTGGTCGAGCCTGGATGCCGCGGAGGGCCCGGGCATCCAGGTAGTGCTCCGAGGGCCGGTCACTGCCACCGTCCTGCAGGACCTGTTCAACGAGCTGCGGAACGCGGGCGCAGAGGCGATTGCCGTCGGGGGGGTCCGCCTGGTCCCCGCGACCGTCGCGGGAGGGTCGCCGGGTTCGCTGTCCGTGGAGAACACGCTCCTGAGCGACCCGCTCAAGGTCCTGGCGATCGGCAATGCCGCGACGATGACCGGGACGCTCACCCGGGCCGGCGGGCTCGTGGCGCAGGAGCTGGCAACGAACCCGGGCCTCGGCATCGAGGTGACGCCGGCCGACCTGCTCGACGTGCCCGCCACGACGCGCGATCTCGTCCCGCACGTCGCTCAGCCGCGTCTCTGACGCGTGCCGCGGGGTCGTGCGACCGGCGGCCCGGCGGGCTCTCTCTCCGGGAACCCGGGCGGGCGAAGCCTGCTGGATGCTACCCTCGCGGCCGATGCACGTGACCGTCACCCCGTGAGCGCGCCCGTCCCGTTCCGTCTGGGCGATCGGATCGAGCTTCGTCGACCGCACCCCTGCGGCGGCCGAACCTGGGACGTGGACCGCCTGGGGGCCGACCTCGGGCTGCGCTGCACGACCTGCGGGCGGAGAGTCCTCGTCGAGCGACGCCGGGTGGAGCGCCGGCTCGTCGCGTTCGATCTCCGCGGACCCGAGGACAGCCGATCGTGAACGGGCGGATCGTGAACGGGCGGCCCAGCACGCCGGAGGGGGCGTCCTCGGCGCTCGCGGTCTTCCGCAACCGGCCGTTCCTGATCATATGGCTCTCGCAGGTGGCAACCCAGGTGGGCGGCAACATGGTCCTGTATGGCCTGACCGTCCTGATCTTCACGGCGTCCGGATCAAACAGCGCCGTGTCCGTCCTGCTGATCAGCTTCCTTGCGCCGGCGGTGATCTTCGGCGCGCTTGCCGGCGTGTACGTCGACCGGTTCGATCGCCGCCTCGTGCTGGTGGCCACGAGCCTCGTGCGTGCGGGCCTCTTCTTCCTCCTGGCATTCGCGGGCCCCAACGTAGGCGCCATCCTCCTGCTGACGCTCCTGGTCTCGGTCGCGACCACGTTCTTCGCGCCGGCCGAGCTCAGCGTCATCCCGCTGGTGGTGCCGCGCGGCCAGCTGACGGCCGCAAACGGCATCTTCACCCTGACGCTCAATGCCGCCTTCGCGGTTGGGTACACGCTCCTCGGGCCGCTGGTGGTGACGATCGCCGGTCCGACGCTCCTGATCGGCGTGGTGGCGGTCCTGTACCTGGTCTCCGCGGCGCTCTGCTGGACCCTGGCGCCGGCTCCGCCGCTTCCGCTGCCCGCCGGTCGCGACACCCTTCACGATGCGGAGGCGGCGGTGGGCTCGGTGGTCGGGCAGCTCCGGGAGGGAGTCGCCTATATCCGGGCGAACCCGGCGGTCGCCTGGGCGCTGACCTACCTCGGGGTGGCCGCGTCGATCGTCGGCGTCCTGGGCGCCCTGGGGCCCGGCTTCGCCGTCCACGTGCTGAACCTGGCCTCGAAGGACTTCGTCGTCGTCGTGCTTCCGCTCGGGCTCGGCGTCGTCGCCGGCGTGCTCCTCGTGAACGTGATCCGAGCCATGGTCCCGCGCCGCCAGACCATCGAGACCGGCCTGGTCACGCTGGGGGTCTGCCTGGTCCTGATCACGATCGCCAACCCGATCAGCCAGCTGCTCCAGCGCGTCAACGCCGCCCAGCCGATGGTGGACGCGTCGGCTCTCGTCTCGGTCCTCTCCGTGGTCGTCGCGATCGCGTTCGTCGCCGGCGTCGCCTACGCGTCGGTCGCGATCCCCGCCCAGACCGAGCTCCAGGAAGTCATCCCCGAGGAGGTCCGGGGCCGCGTCTTCGGGATCCTGAACACGCTGGTCTCCATCGCCAGCTTCCTGCCGATCATCGTGGCCGGCGTCGTCTCAGAGGCGGTGGGCACGGCGCCGGTCCTCCTGGCCGCCGCCGGCCTGGTGGGCCTGAGCGGTGTCGGGTCCATCCTGCTGCGCGGGCGGCGACCGGCGACTCCGCTACCCGGCGGACGGGGGGAACCCCCGGCCCCGGGCGCCACTCCCGAAGCGCCGTGACCCCGCCCCGACAGGCGCGCGCGCGGGTCGCCGTGATCTTCACCGGCGGCACGATCAGCATGACCGTCGATCCCGTGGCCGGCGGGGCAGTCCCGACCCTCGCGGGCGCCGAGCTCCTTGCGCTCGTGCCCGGCATCGGCGAGATCGCGGAGATCGTCGTCATCGACCGTGGACGGACCCCCGCCAGCCACTTCTCGTTTGCCGACGTCCTGGCGATCGGCGGCGCGATCAGCGGGGCGCTGGCGGACCCCGGGCTCGCCGGCGTGGTCGTGGTGCAGGGCACCGACACGCTGGAGGAGACCGCCTTCTGCTGGGACCTCTGCCACACGGATCCCCGTCCGGTCGTCGTGACCGGTGCGATGCGGAACGCGAGTGAAAGCGGCTGGGACGGCCCTGCAAACCTGCGCGCCGCCGTCCGCGTGGCGGCGCACCCTGCCGCGCTGGGAGCAGGCGTGCTCGTGACGCTGGGTGGGCGGATCATCGCGGCCGACGACGTGGCGAAGCGCCACAGCAGCGCACCCGACGCCTTCGCGAGCCGCGCCGGCCGGCCGCTCGGGAAAGTGGGGGAGCGGGCCGTGACCCTGCGCCCGCGGGGACCCCGCCGGAACGTCAACCCCGCTCCCGTCACGGCCGGGGGCCCGGTCGAGATCGTCGTGGCCGCGCTCGAGACCGATGGCCGCGGCCTGGACCGCGCGATCGCCGGCGGCGCCCGGGCCGTGGTGGTGGCAGCCACCGGCTCGGGGAACACCCACCCGGACCTCCTTCGCGCGGCGATCGACGCGATGGCGGCGGGGCTCCCGGTCGCGCTGGCGAGCCGTACGGGAGCCGGTCCCGTGGGCCCGTTCTATGCCTTCCCCGGCGGAGGGGCGACGTGGCAGCGCGCCGGAGCGCTCATGGCCGGCTCCCTGACGCCGGTCCAGGCCCGAGTCGCGCTCGCGCTCGGGCTCGGGGCCGGGCTGGGGATCGAAGGGCTCCGGGCTCTGCTCGCGGACCCCGCCTGAGCGGCCGTCCCGGGGCGTTGCGGCGCGGTATCCTCGCTCGGACCACGCCACGGAGGACGCACGTGAGGAGCGGCATGACCCCGGCCAAGCATGAGCTGAACCGCCGCCTGGAGTCGATCAGCTGGGGCCTCTTCCTGATCATGCTGGGCGGCTTCGCCCTCCTCAAATCGGTGCCGGAGGGGACGTGGCTGGTGGGCGCGGGCGTGATCATGCTCGGCCTCAACGCGCTCCGGCTCCTGTTCGGGATCCGGATCGGTTGGACCACCGTGATCCTGGGGACCGTTGCCCTCCTCTCGGGCCTCGGAAGCGTCTACGGCGTCAGCATCCCGGTGGGGCCGCTCCTCGTCATCCTGATCGGCCTGGCGATCATCCTGCGAGCGCTCGACCGCTCGCGCTGACGGCGGTCCCGGCCGCGCGGGCCGGGGAGCCCGTCGGGACACCCGCTGGCGCGATCAATGCGCGAGCGGCAGCTCGATCCGGATCTTCGCGTCGATGACCACGGCACCCTGTTCCAGGACCATCAGCGGGCTGCAGTCCATCTCCACCATCTCCGGGTGGGCCTCCACCATGGCGCTGACGCGCAGGAGCGTCTCCTCGAGGGCCGGCACGTCGGCGCGCGGCGCGTTGCGATAGCCATCCAGGAGCGGGAACGTCGCCAGCGACCGGACCATCTCGCTGGCGTCGCGATCGGTCAACGGCGTGATCCGCACGGCCACGTCCCGGAGCAGCTCGAGCCCGGACCCGCCGGCCCCGCAGGCGATGACGGGGCCGAAGAGCCGATCGTGGACGACCCCGACGAGCATCTCCACGCCGCCGGCCACCATCTGCTGCACGAAGAAGCGCTCGACGGGGTGTCCGCCTGCGGCGAGCGTGGCCGACATCGTGAGCGCGGCCTCCTCGACCGCGGCCGCTCCCTCGAGGGAGAGGACAACGGCGCGTGCCTCTGCCCTGTGGACGATTCCGGTCGCGACGGCCTTGAGGGCGACCGGGCAGCCGATCTCGTCCGCCGCCCGCCCGGCATCCGCGGCGGTCTCCGCCAACCGCCAGGGTGCGGTTGGAATGCCATAGCACTGCAGGAGGCGGGCCACCTCGTCGGGTCGCAGCCAGCGTGACCGGCCCCCATCCGACGGGGCGGCAATGGAGGAGCCTGCGAGGGTGCCTCCCGCGCTGGGCTCGCCGGGGTCGTTCTGCCCCAGCGACGCGGCGATGACGGCCGCGGCCTGGTCCTCGCGGACATCGTCGAAACGCGGGACGCTCCCGAGCGGTGCGGCCCGCCACTCGGCGTAGCGGACAGCGTGGGCCAGCGCCCGGGCGGCCTCCTCTGGATAGCTGTAGGCAGGGACCTTCACCGTGTCGTCCTGGAGAGAGCGGGGGCCCCCTTCGGCCGACATGAACACGGTCAGCACCGGGACCGGTCGCGGAAGCTCGAGGACGGCGTCGCGGATCGCGGCCGCGACATCCTCGGTCTTCGTGACAAGCGGCGGGACGAACAACACGATGATCGAGTCGATCCCCTCCCAGGCGGCGAGGATCCCGATGGCCCGGCGGAACGAGTCCGGCGATCCCTCGATCGTGTCCACGGGATTGCCCAGGGCTGCCTGCGCGGGCAGGAACGCTGCCAGGGAATCCCGGACCTCGGCGGGCAGCGCCGGCACGACCAAACCGTCCGCGTCGCACGCATCGGCAGCCAGGATCCCCGGACCTCCACCGTTCGTGAGGATGGCGACCCGCCGTCCCGCTGGCAACGGCTGGTTCGCCAGCAGCGACGCCACGTCGAAGAACTCGCCCAGGGTGTCCGTTCGGATGACACCGGCCTGGTGGAAGAGAGCGTCGACGGTGACATCCGACGCACCGATCAGCGCACCCGTGTGCGATGAGGTCGCGCGCGCGCCCGCCGCCGACCGGCCGCTCTTGACGGCGATGATCGGCTTGGTGCGCCCGACGCGGCGGGCGATCCTGGCGAACTTGCGGGGGTTGCCGACCGATTCGAGGTAGAGGGCCAGGACGGCGCTGGCCGGATCGTCTTCCCAGTACTGGAGGAAGTCGTTGCCGGAGAGGTCGGCCTTGTTGCCGATCGAGATGAAGCTGGAGAGGCCGAGGCCCAGGCGGTTTGCGTGCTCGATGATCGCCAGGCCGAGGGCACCGCTCTGGGAGAGAAAGCCGACCCTCCCACTGATCGGCGCGGTGGGCGAGAAGGTCGCGTTCATGCTGACCGCGGGCGCGAGGTTGATGACGCCCATGCAATTCGGTCCCACGAGGCGCATGCCGGCCTGTCGGCAGACTGCAAGCAGCTCTCGCTGTCGGGCCACGCCCTCCCCGCCGATCTCGGCGAACCCGGGCGAGATCACGACGACCGTCCTGACGCCCTTGTCGGCGCACGCGCGGGCGACATCAACGGCGGACTCCGCGGGGACCACGAGCACGGCGAGGTCGACGGGGCCTGGAATGTCGACAATCGAGCGGTAGGCCGCCACCGACTGGACGACGTCCGCGTTCGGGTTGACCGGGTAGACGGGCCCGGTGAAGCCGCCGCTCAGGAGGTTGTGGAAGATCTCGCCGCCGATCGTCCCGCGACGGCGCGAGGCCCCGATCACGGCGACAGAGGCCGGGTAGAGCAGGCCATGCACCGCCGCGGCCGCCGCGATCTGCTCGCGGCGCTCGAAGCGTTCGCGAGCCGGGCCCGTGAGGGCCGTCGGGAACTCGACGAGGACCGCTCCCGGTTCCACACGCAGGCGGGTCGGGAACCCGCTCTCGTGGAAGACGCGGAGCATCCGGGCGTTCTCTGCCAGGACGTCCGCGCAGAACGTGGAGATGCCGGCCTCCTGCGCCCGCTCGGCCAGCTCCTCCAGCAGGAGCATCGCGATGCCACGGCCCTGGGAATCGTCGGCCACGATGAACGCGACCTCGGCCGAATCCGACCCGACGCGGTCGTAGCTGGCGTGCGCGATGATCCGGTCGGCGATCCCGGTCTCGGCCACCAGCGAGCAACCCGCCGGGTCGGCCAGAGCGGCCCAGCGGTGCGCGATGCCGTCGAGGTCCGTGACCATGCCGGCGAACCGCATGCGACGTGATTCCGGGGCGAGGCCCCGGAGGAATGCGACGAGCGCCGGCTCGTCCTCGGCGCGCGCCGGGCGAACGCGGATCGCCGACCCGTCCCGAAGGATGGTGTCGCGCGCGCGGTCCCGTGAAGTGGCGGTGCTCATGGCTTCCCCTGACATTCTCGGGCAGAGCGACCCTTCTCGCTATAGTGTCGCGACGCAGCTCGAGGTCGAGCCCGTGTCGGCAGATCTCGCACCGCGCATCCCGCCAGAAGGAGCGCAGCCGAGGGCCCGTGCATCATCCGCCAGCGGAGCGCGCCCAGCCCCTCGTGGTCTTCGGCGCCGCGTCGCTCCACTATGACTTCGGGACTCATCACCCGCTGACACCTCGCCGGTTCGGCCCCGGGATCGACCTCCTGCGCGCCCTCGGAGCCGACCGCTTCCTCCCGCCGGCGGAGGTGTCGGACGCCCAGCTGCTGCGCGTGCATGACCCAGATTACGTCGCGGCGGTGCGGATGTTGTCCGAGTATCCCGATCTCGGCCCGCAGGCCGGCTTCGCCTCCTGGGGCGACGACCCGCCCTTCTACGGCATGCACCAGGCGGCCGCGACGGTTGCCGGCGGTTCGCTCGAGGCCATGGAGCGGATCCTGGCCGGGGACGAGCTGCACGTCTTCCACCCCGGGGGCGGCCTTCACCATGCAATGCCCGGCCGAGCCAGCGGCTTCTGCATCTACAACGATGTTGCGCTGGCCGTCGGGCGGGCCCGGGACGCTGGCCACCGGGTCCTGTACGTGGACCTCGACGTCCACCACGGGGATGGCGTCGAGGCCATCTTCTGGAACGACCCGATGGTGCTGACGGTCTCGTTCCACGAGACGGGCCTCTCCCTCTTCCCGGGGACCGGCTTCGTCGACGACCGCGGCGGCCCCCAGGCGCACGGCACCGCCGTCAACGTGCCGCTCCAGCCGGGCACCTCGGATGCGTCGTGGTTCGCGGCGATCGAGATGCTGCTCCCGGCGCTCGCCGCCGCGTTCCGGCCCACTGTCCTCGTGACGCAGCATGGCTGCGACAGCCACCTCCTCGACCCGCTCGCGCACCTGCACCTGGGCACGACCGCGATGTCACGTGCCGCCCGGCTCATAGACGGGCTCAGCCACGACCACGCCGCCGGACGCTGGCTTGCGACGGGCGGCGGGGGATACGACGTCTACCGCGTCGTGCCGCGTGCGTGGGGGCTCGTCTGGCTGGCCCAGGCGCACCGGGACGTTCCGGTCGTGACGCCGGACGAGTGGCGCGACCGCTGGGCCGCCGAAGCCGCGCGACATGGCCAGACGCCCCTCCCCGGGACGATGCTCGACGCGGTCGAGGGCGTTTCGCCCGAGCCACTCCGCGTCGCCGAGCACAACCTCGCGGCAGCGCGATCCGCCCTCGAGGGGGCGCTCCGCGCCCTCGAGGGGTCCGTGGGGGCGTAGAGCTCCCGGCGACGGTCGCTCGGCCCGGACTCCACTCGGTTGCCGTGCATCAGTGCGCAGACGCGCATTGGTTGACAGGGGGCTTGTATCTGCTACTGTCCCGCCATTGAGCGGCCGCTGCCATCGCCCCTGGCGGGTCATGGGCGTCTACAGCGGCTCCGTCGGCGTTTCTGCGATGTCGGAGGCGAGTTGATGAGCATGATCCAGCCCGAGATCGAGGCACTCGCGTCCGAGCTGCGGGAGGTGGCCCCGTCGCCAGGGTTCGCCGCACAGGCCAACGCCACCCCGGAGCTGTACGATCGCGCCGAACGGGACTTCGAGGCGTTCTGGGCCGCCGAGGCGAAGCAGCGCATCAGCTGGTCGCGGCCCTGGGACAAGGTCCTCGAGTGGGACCTGCCGTACGCGAAGTGGTTCGTGGGCGGCCAGCTCAACGTGGCGTACAACTGCGTCGATCGCCACGTGGAGCAGGGCATCGGGAACAAGGTTGCGTATTACTGGGAGGGCGAGCCCGGCGACACGCGGACCCTCACCTACGCCGACCTCCAGCGCGAAGTCAACAAGTGCGCCAACGCGCTCAAGGCGCTGGGGGTGCAGACGGGCGACCGGGTGGGCATCTACATGCCGATGATCCCGGAGCTGCCCATCGCGATGCTCGCCTGCGCGAAGATCGGCGCGCCGCACGTGGTGGTCTTCGGCGGCTTCAGCTCGGACGCGCTCGAGGGTCGCATGATCGATTCCGAGGCGGTCGCCCTGATCACCGCCGACGGGGGCTGGCGGAATGGCAAGATCCTCGACCTGAAGACTGCGGCCGACGTCGCGGTGGGCAACGCGACCACGATCAAGAACGTGCTGGTCGTCAAACGGACCGGGCACGACATCGCGATGACCGAGGGTCGCGACCACTGGTGGCATGAGCTGGTCGAGAGCCAGTCGGACCAGTGCGACCCCGTGGCGGTCGATTCGGAGCACCTGCTCTACCTGCTCCACACGTCCGGCACGACCGCCAAGCCGAAGGGGATCATGCACACGACCGGGGGCTACCTCGCCGGCATAAGCACGACCCATCACTACATCTTCGACATCAAGCCGGATGACGTGTACTGGTGCGCGGCCGACATCGGTTGGGTCACGGGGCACTCGTACATCGTCTACGGGCCGCTGGCCAACGGCACGACGGGCGTGCTCTACGAGGGCGCCCCCCAGTTCCCGGCGCCCGATCGGTGGTGGTCGATCATCGAGAAGTACAAGATCTCCATCCTGTACTGTGCGCCGACGGCGATCCGGGCCTTCATGAAGCACGGCGACACGTGGCCGGGGAAGCACGATCTCACCTCCCTGCGCCTGCTCGGCACCGTCGGGGAGCCGATCAACCCAGAAGCCTGGCTCTGGTACCGCCGCGTCATCGGTGGCGATCGGTGCCCGGTGGTGGACACCTGGTGGCAGACCGAGACGGGGATGATCCTGATCACGCCGCTGCCCGGCATCACCACCCTGAGGCCGGGGTCCGCCACGCGGCCGTTCCCCGGCATCGCCGCCAAGGTGGTGGACGCCGACGGCAAGGAGGTGGCCAACGGGAGCGGCGGAGGCTACCTCGTGCTGACCCGGCCATGGCCCGCCATGCTCCGTGGCATCTACAAGGACCCGGAGCGCTACCTGAGCACCTACTGGCGCCGATTCCCCGGCATGTACTTCGCCGGTGATGGCTGCAAGGTCGATGACGACGGCTACTTCTGGCTCCTGGGCCGCGTCGACGACGTGATGAAGATCGCGGGGCATCGGATCAGCACGATCGAGGTCGAGTCCGCGCTCGTGGACCATCCGGCGGTCGCCGAGGCGGCCGTCGTGGGCCGCAGCGATCCCGTGACGGGCGAGGCCATCTCGGCGTTCGTCATCCTGAAGTCGCACATCGAGCCGAGCGACGAGCTGGCCCTGGAGCTCCGCGAGCACGTCGCGAAGAAGATCGGCGCGATCGCCCGGCCGAAGATGGTGATGTTCACCCCGGAGCTGCCCAAGACGCGGT